>JAKAQM010000104.1 GCA_021822565.1 Actinomycetes bacterium
CTCGCCGAGTACGTCGATCACTACAACTCCCACCGTCCCCATCGGTCCCTCAGCCAGCGTTCGCCCGCCGCTCCCGACTCGCTGCCGGCGCCAATCGACGACATCGACCCTGCCACGCTACGAAGAACCGACCGCCTCGGCGGCCTCATCCACGAGTACCGGCTGGTGGCCTGAGCTGGGCGGACGGGGTTCTCGGCACCCACAGGGCCCGGCCGCCGTTGGCGGTCACTTCTCGCAGGATCGTGGTCGGGTGACGCCCGACCCGCCGGCCGAGCTCGGCCCAAGGCATGGCCCGGTCCTCGATCAGCGCGAGAGAGATCTCCTCGCGTTCGTGCAACGACAGCGGCGCCCCTGGCATCCTGGTGTCTCCATCGGTCGGTGTTGGTCAACAGCACCGGTCATCATGACCGGGACCGTGCACCGACCGATGGAACTCACCGACCCTCCATGTCCGGTCTCCACCCGGAGATCGACTGCAGCGATATCACGCACCCATGGTTGACGCTTCAAGGCGTCGAGGTACTCCGGCTCGGTCCGTTCCCCTTCGCAGAAAATCTGGACCGTCTTTCGCGGCTGGCGGACCGCAACCCGACGCTTGAGCGGCCGCTCTCGATCCCTCCGACGGTTCGCGGCCATCACGCATCGCTCGAGACCAGACCGAGCGCCCGACGCAACCTGAACTGGTCGAGCTCGGGTACGGCACCAAACCTCCCCTGGAGGTAGGCCCGCTCCAGGTTCAGCGACCTCCGCACCTTGTCACCGCCGTACTCCGCCAACGCGGTGAGGGAGGTAGCACCGCTCTCGTTCTTCTCGGTCAGCCAGACCTCGTCTCGGTTCAGGTGGTTGAGAAGGCTCGTGTCGTGCGTCGTAAAGATGAGCTGGGCGCCATGGGGGTTCGTCTCGGGGTCCTGGAACAGCTCGAGCAGGCGCGCCGAGAGGCGGGGGTGAAGGCTCGCGTCGATCTCATCGAAGAGGAGGATCCGGCCGCCTCGAAGAGCGTTCAGGGTCGGTCCAATGAGGGCGAACCAGGTCTGGGTGCCGGCTGACTCCTCCTCGAGATCAAAGGGCAGTTCCTGTCCCAACACGCGATGGATGAACCTCAGCTGCCTGCGTGGTTCTCGTCGCGCCTGGGGCGTGGCTTGGATCTCCTCGATGTCGTCGTCCACGATCTGCACGTCGTCGATCCCGAGATCGGCGAAGCGGAGCAGAGCCAAGGCGGACTCGCGAGGTGACGGCTGGACGATGTCCGGATCGTCGAAGAGGGAGGACTGCAACGAGGTGGCTTGGTCGTCGAACAGGCGCCCGGTCGCGGACAACCCGGACACACCCGCGCCGAAGGTTCGTCGCCATGGCGCCCGACGGCGTAGGCCGAGGACTGCGACTCCTGCGAGTGCGCGGGCGAAGTGCTGCACCTCGGGCTCGTCGAAGCGCATGGCCGCCGAGAGCGCGAGAGTCGTCGCGGTCAGCAGTTCCCTCGTTCCCGACAGCGCACCGAGCCCGCGCCGGAAGTGGATCTCGGATCCTTCCCGTTCGAACAGCGCTCGCCGACGACGTTCGGGATAGCTGTACAAGCCCTCGAAGAGCACCTCGGCGTCGTCCACCTCGAGCCGGTAGGCGTACCGCACGCCGTCGATGACCATCTCGACCCCGTAGGTTGACGGCGTATTCGGCCCATGGCCGAACTTGAAGGGGTCGCGGGGGATGAACTGATCCCAGGCTCGCAACGATCGGGCCACAGCCATCGAGAGCCAGGCGAGCGCCTCGATGACGTTCGACTTGCCCGAAGCGTTCGGTCCATAGACGCCGGCCACCGCCAGCACGCGCTCGGTGAGCAGGTCGAATGCCCGGACCGACGGCCTGTTCTCGTCGACGGCGACCATGGACAGCTCGACAGGCTCCAGGATCGACCGGTGGTTGGAGACCTCGAATCTGAGGAGCACGGGTCCAGGTTAGCAGCTCAGCTGCGCGTTCAAGCGTCATCTCGTCATATTCTTACGTAATCTCCTCCAAACGTGTACCTGACCGGCAAAGTAGCTGGATCAGTCGGAGCAGGGACAGGAGGCGACAAGTCCGACCGGCGCACCCGTCTGCACCGCGAGGAGTGTGACCTGCCAGGCTGAAGGTCGTGGGCAGGGTTGACAGCCGTCGGGTTGCTCTTCGAGGTGCCATCTTCGATGCGGACGGTCGACTCGTCGTCGTGGCACTGTCGAAGGGTCCCTGGGACGGCCTGCTCCAGCTCGCCGGCGACGGACTCCTTCTCGCGCTGGCCCAAGGCGTAGCGGGAGCGCCCGGCCTGGCCCGACGCTGCGCCGAACAGCTGCGACAGCGCAGCTGGGAGGGTGACGACGATCTCGCCCTCCAGCTCGACGTAGCGCTCGGCGATCGGTCAGCGCCTATGTTGCGCCCGCTTCCCGCCGACCTCGAGGAGCTGGCGGGCATCCTCGAGGGCGACCCGGTCCACGGCGGCGGGCGGATCGACCTTCGCACCGGCGAGGTCTGGCCGCAGGCGGCGATCGACTACGCCCGCGAAGAGGGTGAAGACGATCCCCACGACGAGGACCCCGACCGCTGGCTCCCCGTGTCGTGCGAGGGCTCCCGAGCCGCCTACGGCGACATGGAGGACTTCATCGAGGCGCTCTCCGACGAGGACCGAGCCGATCGGCTGTCGATCGCGATCTCGGGCCAGGGCGCCTTCCGCCGCTTCAAGGATGTCCTCGAGCGTTGGCCCGGCGAGCTCGAGGCCTGGTACGCCTTCTCCGACGAGCGCCAACGGGGCCGAGCCCGAGCCTGGCTCGCCGCTGCGGGGTTCTCGCCTCGCGTGCCGGGTCGTCCCAGCTCCCCATGACCCGCCCGGTGCGGGCTCTGCGATGGGTGTCGCGCCGCTCGTAGCATGCTGGGATGGCGTCTGCATCCTCTCGGCGGGTGCCTGGCGAGCTCGGAGAGGTCTTCAATCGGCGCCGGGTCCGCTCGCTCGCTGGTCCTCGAAGCTTCGAGCGCGGGGAGGACTACGCGAGAAGCGGCACGGTGACGAAGCTGCGGGTCACCGGGGCGTCCGCCGAGGCGACCGTCCGGGGATCAGCACCCTACAAGGTGCACCTCGGGGTCGATGACGGTGAGCCAGCCTTCTCCTGCACCTGCCCGGTCGGCGCGGAGGGGAGCTTCTGCAAGCACGCCGTCGCGCTCGCCATCGTCGCCGCCGGGCCCCGCTCCACCCGGCAGCAGGCCGCCGTCGAGGCGGACGTCGACGTGCGGACCTACCTCGAGGGCCTCGCCCACGAGCGGCTCGTGGACCTCGTGCTCGAGCTCGCCTCGGCCGACGAGCTGGCCCTCGCGCGGCTCCGTCTCGACGCGGCGAAGGCGGTCTCCGGCCCTCCGCCGTTTCGGGCCTTCCTCGACGCGATCGACGGCGCCTTCGAGACCGACGACTACGTCTCCTACCGCGAGGCCTACGACTATGCCGAGCGCATCCGCAAGGTAACTGGCGCGGTCCGGGGCGTGCTCGACGACGGCGAGCCCGAGGCGGTGATCGAGCTGTGCGAGCACGCCCTCGAACGAGCCGAGGACGCGGTCGGTTCAGTCGACGACTCCGACGGCTGCCTCGTCGAGATCGCCGCCGAGCTCCAGGAGCTCCACCTCGCCGCCTGCAAGAAGGCCCGCCCCGACCCTGACGCGCTCGCCCGCCGCCTGTTCGACTGGGAGTGCAACGCCGGCGACCTCGACGTGTTCTCCGGTGCGGCACACACCTACGCGAAGGTGCTCGGCAAGACGGGCCTCGCCACCTACCGCCAGCTCGCCGAGGCCGCCTGGGATCGCCTCCCCGCACTCGGGCCCGGAGACAAACGCTCCTACGAGGGAAGCAGGTTTCGCATCACCCACATGATGAAGGGCCTCGCCGAAGCTTCCGGCGACGTCGACGCTGTCGTCGCCGTGCTCGCGAAGGACCAGTCCTCCCCCTACGACTTCGTCCGCATCGCCGAGCACCTCCGGGCTGCGGGCCGTTTCGCCGACGCCCTTCGCTGGGCCGAGCAGGGCCTCGAGCACTTCGGGCCATCGGCCGACCACCGTCTCCTCGAGGTGGCCGCCGACGAGTACCACCGTGCCGGGCAGGGCGAGCAGGCGGTCGAGCTCGCCTGGAGGGCCTTCGAGGACCGCCCCACCCCCAGCACCTACGAACGGCTCTGCACCCAGGGGACGCGAGCCGGCACGTGGGACACCTGGCGACCTCGCGCGCTGGAGTGCCTGCGCAAGGACGTCGCACGCCGGGTGAAAGCCGCCCGCACGAAGGGAGGGTCGGGTCCTGGGCTCGCCAGATGGGGGCTCACTCCGGACGCGTCCGATCTCGTCCAGGTCTTCCTCTTCGAGGGCGACGTCGACCAGGCCTGGGCCGAGGCGAAAGCCGGGGGATGCTCGTGGAGCCTGTGGCTTGAGCTCGCCCGTCGCCATGAGGCAGATCACCCCCTCGACGCCATCCCGATCTTCGAGGACGAGGTGGAACGCCTCATCTCCGCCAAGAACAACGACGCCTACCGCCAGGCGGTCGAGACGATGGCCCACGTCGCAAAGCTGATGCGCGCAGCCGCCCAGCCCGACGTATTCGCGCCGTACGCGGCAGGGGTGCGGGCTCGCCACAAGCCCAAGCGCAACCTCATGAAGCTCCTCGACGCCCGTGGGTGGTGAGGGGCGCAGGTTCCGGTGAGAACGAGCTGGTGACTCGACCTGGCGAACCCCGAGCTGTGTCGAACCGGTCCAGCGAAGAAGTCGACGATCGAGCGTACGCGCGGCTCGATCCGGCCGCACGTGACGCACACAAGGTGCTTGTGCTCGTGGCGCCCTGCGGCGACCCCGTACTGCCCCAACCGTCGTCGATGGCCACGCGCGCGATCTCATTGGCAGGCGCGAGCCCGGTCACCGTCGGCGCAGAGCACCGACGAGTGGTCAGCGTCATGCCACGACGCCGGCGGTCTTCCTGGAGTTCGTCGAGCGCCCAGTGGAGACGGGCGTGGCGGCGACCCTGAGGACCTGGTTGGCGAACACGGCGCGGGAGCTTCATGGCCCCGACGCCACAGGGCCGCGGTCTGGTCCCTACGGAGTGTCGCGACCTCGCTGCATACTTCGATACGTGCTCGACGATGAGTTCGCCCGGGGATTCGTACGACGGTTCTCCAGCCGGCCAGACTGGAGCCGTCCTGAGCTGTGGCCGGTAATCACCGACCCAGCTCGCGCTCCGCAACGTCGGTGGCTTTCGTCTGCGCTCGGGCAGCTCCCCGAACACCAGCGGCAGAACGCCCTGGCTCGGCTTCAGAGCGACAGGCATTTTCTCGCTACCTACAACGAGCTCGCAGCTGCGGCGCTCCTCAGCGCGCCCGAGCTGCGAGTAGAAGTCGAGCCGTCATTCACCTGGCAGGCAACGACGCTGACTCCCGATCTCGCGCTTCGCTCGGTCGACGGTCAGCTCCTCGCCATCGGGGAGGTGTCGACCCGCTTCCGGACTGCCGAGCACCGCAGCCTTGAGATCCAATGGCGAGAGCTTCGCACGCGAGTCGCGCGCATCCCTCGACCGGTCGGCCTGTTGGTGCAGGACCTCGTGCACGACCCCATTCGGCCACCGACGAGCGGGCAGGCGGCCAAGATCGAGCGCGGCCTTCGTGCATGGCTCCTGCGCCCGAGCATCGCGCTCGGCGCGACGTCCGAGTTCCATGGTTACCTCTTCCAAGTCGCTTTCGACTTGCCCGGCCTGCGAGCCCAGGTCGCGGCGCCGACCGGGGGCGATTGGTACAACACGGACATGGTGCGCGGCGCGATCAGTGACAAGGCCAGCCGCTATACGGGGCTTGCCGATTCGCTCGACGTCCCGCTGCTCGTTGTGCTTGCCGCAGAGCCAGCGCTTCCCCTCTCTAAGGACTTCCTCGCGAGCGCGTTGGCGGGAGTACAGGCATTGACCGTCGCCATCGACCCGTTCAGACCCGGCCCGATCGCAACCGGACCGATGCGCCTCAACGAGCAGGACGTACCCGCCGCCTTTCATCCCGCGCTTTCGGCGGTCGGCTGGCTCCAGCCCGGCATCGATCAGCCGGGCTCCATGATGCTCTTCGACGTCCCGAGTGCCGCTCGCACTCTCACCGTGCCGCTCGGCGAGAACGTGACTCGCGAGTAGAACTGACGAGAGCGACCGTGAGCGCCTGGCGCGACAACCTCGCAAGCCCAGTTGTCGACGGGCCCGCCACCCAGGGTCCGGCGCGGCGATGTCACACCAGGCCATGATGATGGAAGCTGTGAGGGCAAGCGGTGAGATCGAAGAGGTCGGAGGTGTCGGGATGACAAGCTGCGGGAGACCACTCGGTGGGTGACAAGAGCGGGATCGAGTGGACCGAGGCCACCTGGAACCCCATGACGGGCTGTGACCGCACGAGCCCCGGCTGTGACAACTGCTACGCCCTGACCTTGGCCAAACGCCTCAAGGCCATGGGGCAGGCGAAGTACCAGCGCGACGGAAACCCCCGCACTTCCGGTCCGGGGTTCGGCCTTACCTTGCACCCCGCAACCCTGGCACTGCCGAAGACCTGGGATGCGCCGCGCACGATCTTCGTCAACAGCATGAGCGACCTGTTCCACCCGAAGGTGCCCCTCGGCTACATCCGCGAGGTGTTCGACGTCGTGAAGGAGACGCCACAGCATACGTACCAGGTGCTCACGAAGCGCTCGAAGCGACTCGTGGACACAGCTGATCGGCTCGACTGGCCGTCGAACCTATGGATGGGCGTGAGCATCGAGAACGCTCGCTACTCGTTCCGGGCCGGCCACCTCCAGGCGGTGTCGGCAGCGGTCCGGTTCCTCTCCTGCGAGCCACTCCTGGGGCCGCTCGAGGACCTGGACCTAGAGGGCATCCACTGGGTGATCGTCGGCGGGGAAAGCGGAGGCAATGCTCGGGCAATGCACCCCGACTGGGTGAGGTCGATTCGCGACCAATGCGCGGCCGCTGGCGTTGCGTTCTTCTTCAAGCAGTGGGGCGGCCGCACCCCGAAGGCTTACGGCCGCGAGCTCGACGGCGCGTTGCACGACGACATGCCCCAGGTCGCAGTGGCCTGAGCTCCCGATGGCACGTTCGTGGGGGTTCTGGACGCGCTACAAGCTGGAGCTCCTGCAGCGCTACCTCGACTCGTTCACCACCACGACGAAGAACCGCTCGCCTACGAAGAGGGTGTACCTCGACCTCTTCGGCGGGGAGCCGGACAACGTGGACCGCGACACGCAGGACCCGATCGACGGGTCAGCGCGGATTGCTCTCAACACCAAGGATCCACCGTTCAGCCATCTCCGCTTCTTCGAGCTGGAGCCGAACGCCACGAAGCTGCGCCAGGCACTTTCGGCGGAGTTTCCCGACCGGGACTGGGTCGTCTATGCCGGTGACTGCAACGACACTATCCACCAGGCACTCGCGGACCTCCGCGCCGGTGACGCTGGCTGGGCGCCGACGTTCGCGTTCATCGACCCCAACGGCCCTCACTACAGCTGGAGAACGCTTGAGGCGTTGGCCGCGCATAAAGGGTCGCGCGCGAAGACGAAGGTAGAACTCTGGCTGCTCTTCCCCGACCCACTCTTTGCCCGGATGCTGCCACGCACTGGCGACGTGCGACCGGCAGACAACGCAGCGATCACCGCCATGTACGGCGATCCGCAGTGGCATGCCATCTGGAGGGCAAAGCTCGACGACGAGATCGCACCGGCCGACGCCCGTGAGGAGTACGTCAACCTCATGCGATGGCGGCTCGAAGGCGCCCTGGGTTACCGCTGGACGCACCAGCTGGAGATCCGCAACACCGGAGGCGTTCCCATCTATCACCTGATCTTCGCGACGGACTCCGAGCCCGGCCATAACATCATGACCCACCTCTACGACCAGGCGGCCGCCGAATTCCCGGCGATGGCCCAAGCGGCGCGCTCACTGCGGGTGCGCCGCAGACGGGAGGCGCATGGCCAGTACGACCTGTTCTCCACCCTTGATCCCGAAGACCCCGACGTTCTGGGGATCTCCGTGCCGACCCCCTCGACCGCCACTCGTCAACGGCTGTACGTCCACGAGCCGCCCGATGAACCGCGAGTGCACGACACCCAGACCTGCCCATACTGTGAATGACGACTGCGCATCGTGGATCGCTACTGCAACCGGCTCGACCGTAAGCGACGCGGGCTCCGCCGATGCTCACCATCCATCCGATCCTCGACCACGACGGTGAGGGACGTCGTCATGGTCATCTTCCCCTTGATCGTCACCGACGGCGGGTGGAAGGATCGCCGAAAGCTCGTCTTCAACATCGGTACGTATTCAGGTCACCTGAGCGCACCATCCGCCACCTGGGAATTCGCCGCGCGTATCGTTGGGAATTCCGACCGACGATCGCTCTCCGTTCTCTGACGAGCCCTCCTACGAGGAGCTGAAGGATCAAGTCGCTGCGCTTGAGCTGTTGGCCGAGCAGCAGGCGGCACGCATCACCGAGCTTGAAGCCCGTCTCGCCGATCTCGAGGAGCGTCTCGGTCGCAATCCGCGCAACTCGTCGATGCCGCCGTCGAAAGAAGGGCTGGAGAAGCCATCCGCTCCGAGCCGGGCAGAACGTCGAGCGGCCAAGCGCCGCCCGGGCAAGCAGCCCGGTGCCGAGGGAAAGCACCTGGCTCAGGTGGAGGACCCCGACGAGGTGCGCATCCACGCGCCGGGTGTGTGCGAAGGTTGTGGAGGCGATCTCGCCGATGCCGACGTGGTCGACACCGAGCGTCGCCAGGTGTTCGAGCTGCCGCCGATGCGGCCCTACGTCATCGAGCACCGCATGCAGCGTCGCCGGTGCACGTGCGGGTGCGAGACCAAAGCCGAGGCACCCGTCGAGGCCACCGCTCCGGCGTGCTACGGACCAGGGGTGCGGGCGCTGGCTGTCTACCTCGCCATCTACCAGCACCTGCCCTACGAGCGTCTCGCTGAGCTGTTCGCTGACGTGCTCGGTATCCCCGTCTCCGTCGGCGCCCTCAAGAACATGGTGGCCGAGGCGGGCGGCGGGCTCGGACTCTTCCAAGCGGTCGTGACCGACCTGTTGCGCGACGCCCCGCTCGTCAACTTCGACGAGACCGGAGCCCGGGTGGAGGGACGCCTCCACTGGGTGCACGTCGCCTGCTCCTCGCTCTACACCTTGCTCATGGTCCACCGCCGACGTGGCCGGGTCGCCATCGACGACATGGGAGTGATGGCCAAGATGACGGGCGTCGCCTGCCACGATGGCTGGAAGCCGTATCGCTCCTACGACGTCGTCCACGCCTTGTGCAATTCCCACCACCTCCGCGAGCTCGAAGCCATCGCCGTCGTGTGGGACCAGGGGTGGGCAGACGAGATGATCGGCTTGCTCGTCGAAGTGAAGGAGGCAGTCGAGAAGGCGAAGACGGAAGGCCGCGACGCCCTCGATCCCTCCGTCTTGCACTCGATACGCGTCCGCTACGGCAGGCTCGTCCAAAAGGGTCGGGCCGCGAACCCCGCCCCCCAGTCGGGGAAACGCCACGGCTACGCCAAGAAGGCCCACAACCTCTTGGAGCGGCTCGACCACTATCGGGCCGACGTGCTGCGCTCGGCCAGCGACTTCCGGGCGAGCTGGGACAACAATGCGGCCGAGCGAGACGTCCGCATGGTGAAGGTCCAGCAGAAGATCTCAGGTTCGTGGCGGACCTTCGCCGGAGCGTCGCACTACTG
>JAKAQM010000105.1 GCA_021822565.1 Actinomycetes bacterium
AAACTGAGCACCACCATTCACCACATAGACCCAACACACTACGGTGGGCGCAAGCGCCCGGGCGGGCGGGAGATAGAAGCGGATGTCCGCGATCGCCGCCACGACACCCGATATGCCCACCTGACACCACCCGCGACGAGAGCGATAGGTGGACAGACGACCCGAAGTGGCCGCTATCGCGGACAAGTCCTGGTCAACGGCTTGACCCGAGAAGTCGGCCGGGCGACCGGGCTGAATGTCTCCGTGGGGCTGCAGCATGCAGGGGGGCGGCCGTGCACCCCTCGGGCAGCGACGGGCACCCCGACGAGCAGCGGCGATGCCACGGCCGAGTGAGACCCGTCCCCCGACGTGCCGACGAGAGGCGCCCGTGTGGCCCTGTGGGCGCCGTACGGCTTCGGCAAGACGTCAAGCTACGAGCGGGCGTCAGAGGCTGACGTGGGCGCCGACGTGTGCGTCGGGTGCCCTGCGTGAGCGTCAGGAAAGGTCGTAGGGAGGCAACGGTGCGTCGGGTACCTGCTCGGTCACCATCTGCCACCGTTCTCTCACGTAGTGGTAGATGCCGTAGCCCACGAGGGCAAGGAACACCAGTCCCGCGGCGAGCAGCAGGACGCTGCTCCCACCGTCTGTCGCCTCCGTGCTCCACACTGTGGTCGAAGAGTCCTGGGCGCTCGGGCTTCGACGTGCTCCGGATCGCCCAGCTCCCACGTGCACCACGCTCCGACACGACCGGCACCGCGTCGCCGTCGTGGCCTTCGTCTCGAACGTCGTCTCGCAGCGTGGGCACTCGATGGCCGTCATGAGGCCAGCATCGCTCCACGCGTGACGAAGGAGGTGGAGGGTCGGGCTCCGCCGGCCCGTCTACCAGCCCTGTCTTCGTGTGCCCGTCTCCCAGGTCCTGGCCCCATAGGGCTGGCGTGTCTCGGGCCAGCTCCGGGCGTCCACGATCTGCTGGCGGCGCCGCTCGTGACGACGCAGGAGCCAGGTCCCGACGACCAGGTCAGCCACCGGGTGGCGGCGAACCACCCGCCAGCCGAGGGCGAGAGCAAGCACACCGACGAGGCTGAGCACCACGACCAACGTCACCACGCCGATTGCCAGCTCGACCACTGCCGCTCGGAGTTCCGGGATCACGAGCACGAGCACCGTGGCGACACTCAGGGCCACGAGGCGTTGCTCGATCCGGGTGCGTGGCCGTTGGAGGTCGCCCCGTCGACTGCATGGCTGATCGTTCACCATCACGACTCGACCCTACGGCGAGGCTGTATCAGCGCGGTGTGACTCTCACGCGGGGCGCCTCGGCCGACACGTCACCGCTCAGGGGGCGATGGCCCACGACGGCCGTCCCTGTCCCGGAGCAGATCATCGGATCTCCATGCCGGCCAACTGCGCGAGCGCCGGCCAGGTGGACACGTGGGGGACGTAGGTGCCCTTGCGGATTGTCGAGGCGTAACCCTTCGAGCAACCCGCCGCCGCCATGATCTCACTCAACCTGTGGCCGGCGAGGAGCGGCAGGACCGCCCTGCGGTACCAGTCACGGTCACAATGACCGGGAAGCCCGGCGTCGCCCAGCTCTCGCAAGGCGCGCTTGCGAGCGGCGATCGCCCGTCCGCGGTTGGCCCGGACAGCCGGCGCCTGGCGCGGGTCCTTGGCGTTGCACGCCTCGCACCTGATGTGGCGAGGGTTCTCGACCGGGCCGCCGCATGTCGGGCATGAGTAGGTTGGCGAGGGCGCCAGGGTGCTCGGGTGCTGCCGGGGTGCTGCTGGCGCCGGGCCAGTGCCAGGGGCGCTCTGCTTGCGGGCCTTCACGTGGGCGGCGGCTTCACGCCTCCAGCGCCGGGTGAGCGGCGTCACGGCCACGTACTTGCCTGCGAGCGCGTCTCCGAGCGTGTGGGCGACGTTCTCGGCCACTGGGGCGATCAGGTCGGACCATCGAGGCAGCATCCCGGCGAGTTCGTGAGTGAGAGGCGCGATGAGCCGGCAGTGCCCGTCGGGCAGCTGAGCGAAGTCCGCCTTCTTGAAGGCCCGCGAGCCCATGAGGTCGAGCACGAAGGCCTCGACGTCTGGTCGGACTGGCTCCATCAGGTCGAGCGCCATCGACTGGCGAGATCGGGCATCGAGATGGATGAGCCCCATACCTGGATCGAGCCCTACCGCACGGGAGGCGAGTCCGCCAGAGTGGTGTACGAGGGGTAGCCCAGCCTGAGGGTCCCCCAGACGCGACGACCACCGCGTCAACCTTCAAGTACCTGCGAAGGAACTGAAGGGAGAACACGGTGGACGTCATCAACACGATGGGCGCGGGCGAGCTCGTGCGCAAGTACCTGGAGTCCGACGATGGCCACGACCTGCTCGCCGAGATGGTGAAGATGGCGGCCGAGCTGCTCATGGACGCCGAAGCCGATGTGCTGTGCGCGGCGGGCTACGGCGAGCGGACCGAGACTCGGGTGAACAGCCGCAACGGGCACCGGCACCGGCGCTGGGACACCCGGGCGGGGACCGTCACCCTCGACATCCCGAAGTTGCGCAAGGGCTTCTACCTGCCCTCGCTCCTCGAACCCCGCCGGCGAGCCGAGCAGGCCCTCGTGAGCGTGGTCTGCCAGGCCTACGTCGAGGGCGTCTCCACCCGCCGAGTCGACGACCTGGTGAAGGCCATGGGCATCGAGGGGATGTCGAAGTCCCCGGTCTCCGAGCTGGCGAAGAACCTCGACCAGAAGGTGGCCGAGTTCAGGAACCGCCCCCTCGACGCCGGTCCCTACACCTACGTCTGGCTCGATGCCCTCTTCCACAAGGTGCGAGAGGGCTGACGGGTCGTCTCGGTGGCGACCGTGATCGCCACCGGCGTGAACGTCGACGGCCACCGCGAGATCTTGGGTCTCGACTGCTTCACGACTGAGCACGGGGCCGGCTGGACGGCCTTCCTGCGGGGCCTCGTGGCCCGGGGCCTGTCCGGCGTTGCCCTCGTCGTATGCGACGCCCACGAGGGCCTGAAGAACGCGATCGCCGCCACCCTGTCGGGCGCCACCTGGCAGCGGTGCCGCACCCACGCCATGAAGAACCTCCTCACCCAGGTCCCCAAGTCCGCCCAGGCGATGGTGGCGCCCCTGGTGCGCACCGTGTTCGCCCAGTCCGACGCCACCCAGGTGAAGGCCCAGTTCACCCGGGTCGTCGACCAGCTGGAGTCCCAGTTCCCCGCCGCTGCCAGCTTCCTGGTCGACGCCGAGCCCGACCCTCTCGCCTTCTCGACCTTCCCGACCGAGCACTGGAAGCAGATCTGGTCGAACAACCCCCAGGAGCGGCTCAACAAGGAGCTGCGCCGCCGGACCGACGTCGTCGGCATCTTCCCCAACCGGGCCGCCCTCATCCGTCTCTGTGGCGCCGTGCTCGCCGAGCAGCACGACGAGTGGGGCGTCGCCCGTCGCTACATGAGCGCCGAGTCGCTCGCCAAGGCCCGGCCCAACGTCATCACCGGTGCAATCACCACGGACTCGAAGGAGGTGGTGCCAGCGGAGCTGAAGAGCGTCAGCCGAACCCACGCAACATGGTTGACGTGGTGGTCGTCATACACCACTCCGCTGGACTTGACCGACCAGGGCAACCCCAAACGTGAAGACCTCGCCATTGTTCGGCGGGCATGAACCTCCCGGTGGCCCCGGATGGGTTCAGCGGACGTCGCGTGGCGGGGCTTTCTCCTCGGCCGGCTGGCGGACGGCGAGGCGGGGGAGCACAGCCAGACCTCGGGACACCAGGTCGCGCACGTCGCAGCTGACGAGCCGGCCGCTGACGGCGCGTGCTGCGGCGACGTAGGCCGCGTCGTACACGGAGATGCCGTGCTCTTCGGCGATGGCGGCAGCACCCTCGAGCAGTTGCGCATCGACGCGGACGAGCCCGGCGTCGTCGGCCACCGCGGTGACGCGGCTGCGAAGCCGACGAGCCGCAGGGTGGTCGCGCCAGGAACGGACGGCCACGTTCGTCACTTCGTAGAAGGCCAGGTCGAGGGTGGCGAGGGGATCGTCTCCGGCCAGGAGCCGGCGGCAGTCGTGGTGGTGCTCGTCGTCGGGATCTTCGCACGCCAGCAGGATGCTGGCGTCGAGGAGCCAGAGGTTCACGGCTCGGGCCGGTTCGCCTTCACGAGCGCTGCGACGCCGCCCCCGTGGCACCTGACGGGTCCGTCCATGGCGTCGATCTCGGCCATCCGCTGTGCGCGATGCGCACTCCTGCGACGCAGCGTCTCCTCCGCCAGCGCGCGGAGGTACCCGCTCCGGGTCGTTCCGCGACGGCCTGCCTCCATGTCGATGGCATGGAGCAGGTCGTCGGGCAGGGACACCATCACCTTGGCCACACCCGTAGTATACCCGGTGTTGCCAATGGCGCTGGTGTGACGACGATCGGACCTGGATCCCGGTTTCGCTGGAGGACGACCCCGGGGGCCCCTGGCGGACACGCAGTGATGGGCGTCGTCACGTTTTGCCGTGACACGGATGTGCTGCCGATGAGGAGCCTGTGGCCGGCAGTGCCCGCGGCTCGAAGCAGCCGGTCGTGGTACCAAGAGCGCACCGGCACCGCGCGCGGACAGCGCCTCTGGTGCACCACCACGACGACACCCCCAGCGCGCTCGACGACTTCGGTGGCGATCTCGCACCGCCTGTAGGGGGGTTTGGCACGCTCGCGCGAAAGGCGCGGCGCGAGTTGGCCGCGGCGGTCGTGGAGGTGGAGCTCCATCCTGATCGTCAACGTGGCACTCGCACGGCCCCCGTCGAAGCACTGCTCTCTCGCCGGGGCTCGCTGTAGGCGTCGCACCAGAGATGATGCCGGCCATCGTGACGGTCAGCCTGTCGGTCGGCTCGAAGGCGCCTACTGCGAAGAGGGTGCTGGTAGGTAGGGCGCCTCGTAGCTGTCGAGGACCCGGGCAACATCGAGAACCTCTTCACCGGCATGGGCCGCACTCGACGCGGCCCCGGGAGGAGAGATCGCTCCCAGCGCGGCTGCCTACGAGCGGCTGAGCACCCTTCCCTTCGACCACGAGCGGCAGTTGAGCTCCTGGTTGGTGTGGCGACGGCTGTCACAGCCTCCGGCGTCACCTCATCAGGGTGCGTGCGTGATGCAATCACGACCGGCGGGTCCATCGGCTGACGACGCACGCCGGCACTCCCGATGGTGGGCGCATGGTAGCAATTCTGCTACCATGCTCACCATGAGCAACATCGCACAGAGGGAGCTGCGTAACCAGGTCAGCGAGGTGCTCCGTCGGGTCGAGGCTGGCGAGACGCTCACCGTGACGGTCGCCGGTCGTCCGGTTGCCGAGCTCGGTCCGGCACATCGCCGCCGCTGGGTCAGCGGTGCCGCACTTGCCGGGATCTGGCGCGGAGAGCCACCGCGGGGGCTCTCTGTCGATCTCGAGCGACTGCCAGCAGGCGTCGTGGACCCGTTCGGGTCGTGAGGGCGCTGCTCGACACGTCGCTGCTCATCGGCGAGCTGCCCCCACCCGACGACGTCGAGGCCGCGATCAGCGTCGTCTCGATCACCGAACTGCACTTCGGTGTGCTGGTTGCCGACGACGATGACGAGCGGGCGCGCCGCACCGCCCGGCTCGCGGTGGTCGAGGCGACGTTCGATCCCCTGCCTGTAAGCGTCGAGGTTGCCCGGATCTGGGGCCGGCTCGCTGCCGCGGTGACCCGCCGGGGCGGAAACCCGAGACGGCGCCAGGTCGATCTTGCCATCGCGGCCACCGCGCAGGTGGAAGGAGTGCCCCTGCTCACCGAGAACGTTGCTGACTTCCAGATCATCGGTGACCTGATCGACGCTCGGTCATTGCCCGATCGGTAGGTGCGGGTGGACGTCCGTGCGGCGCCGAACCGGTTTCCTCGAGGAAAGACACCGTCGGTGAACCACCTGAAGGTCGACGCATCGGTGCAGCGGCTCGGAGCTCCTCGGGACCTGGGTCACGAGCTTCGCCGACACTGAGTGGGCAGGTGCCGAATGGAGTGCATAGGCGAAACGCAGGCTGGCATCCATGTCGCGGGTGCAGATGACTGCGGTGGTTCTTCACCGCTCCTACTTTCGGGTCACGCTCATGCCGCCCCACCGGCCGCCAGGTACACGACCCAGACCGCCAGCCCGGCCGCGAAGACGACCAGCGTGTTCCGCTCGAGCACTTTCAGGCGACGAAGGCGGCTGCCGCCAGGCAGACGGCCGCGGGGACCGGCAGCACCCGTCGGCTGAGCACGAGGGCCATTCCCGCGAGAAGCCCGGTGAATGCCGCCATCACGCCGATGATCGCGCCCTGGACCTCTCCGGTGAGGACGCCCTCGACCGCTACCGGTTCGTGCGTGCCGCCCGGGCAGTCGGGCTCCACCTCGGCGCCTCGATCCCCGCCGATGCGTCTCGGGGCTCGTCTGTCACGTCATCGATGGAGGTGCCTGGCCGCCGGACTCGCGAGCGCGTCGATGCCCATGCAAAGACGACGACGCGCCCGACGCTCGTGCAGCACTCACCATCCGAGGGCCGTCGGCACGAGCTTCCCGCGCCGGGCGAAGGCGAGGTAGGCGCGCTCGAAGCCCATCTTGGCGACGAGCCAGGGACGCCCTTCGGAGACCGTCGGGATGCGGTTGCGCGGCGGGCGGACGGGATCGACGGCGAGGTAGGCGGCGCGGTCGCCCATGTCGAGGATGCAGCGGGCCGACAGCTCGGCGCTGCGGGCTTCTCGCCCGTCGAGGCGCGCCTCGAGGTCGGCGGCGGCGATCTTCGCCATCTGCTCGGTCATGTGGCCGGTCTTCGGGAAGTTCACCGGTACTGCGGTGGCGTCGACCGGGGGGAGGGCGACGGCGACGCCGACGACGTAGACACCGTCGGCTACCGCATGACGGTAGCGGTCGTCGACCGGGACGAAGCCCTTCGGGTTGGCGAGCCCTTCGCTCGTGGCGACCGCCTCGACGCCGGCGAGGGGCGGGATGACGATCGAGCACACCGAGGGCGTCGGAGCTGCGTCGGCCGTCTCGACCGCGTCCTCGGTGATGCGCGTGATCGTGGCGGAGGTGCGATAGGCGATGTCGCGCTCTTCGAGGGCGGCCTCGAGGAGCTGGCGGATGGTGCCGGCGCCGCCCATGCCCATGTGTCCGAGGAACGGCTCGGGGGTGAGCAGGCTGATGGGGACCTGGTGGCGGAGCCCGCGGCGGCGGAGGAGGTGGTCGAGCTCGAAGGCGAGCTCGTAGACCGGGCCGATGCAGCTCGCTCCCGGGGCCGCGCCGATGACGACCGGTCCCGGCTCAGCGAGGAGCCGCCCGATCGCCTGGGCGAGCTCCTCGGTCTCTTTGGCCGACATCGGCGAGTGGCCGGGGCCGTCGAAGGGCCCGAGGCCGGGGACGGCCTCGTTGGCGCTGCGGTGCCCGGTGGCGACAACGAGGAAGTCGTAGGGGTGCTCGGCGGCGTCCGTGGCGACAACTTTGGCGGCGATGTCGATGTGGGTGACCGTCTCGTTCGCGAAGCGGACCTGCTTTCGGGCGAGCGGGCCGGCGAGCGGGAAGGAGATCTGCTCGAGGCGGCGGCGCCCGGTCGCGACCCACGGGAAGGACGGGACGAAGCGGAACTGGTCGTCTCTGGCGAGAAGGGTGATCTCGGCACGCTCGAGGGTGAGGCGTCGGCGGAGCTCGTAGGCCGCCGTCAACCCTCCGAAGGAGCCGCCGACGATCACGATGCGCACGGGGCCCATCAGAACGTCACCACCTTGTCGGCCCAGATCGTCCAGTCGGTCGCCTCATCCAAGGTGGAGCGACGGGCGCCGTCGACGAGCAGCTCGTCTGCGAGGCCCCGGGCGTCCATGCACGTGCCGCAGCATCCGATCTCCCCGCCGTGGCGGGCGACTGCGGTGACCATGCGGTCGAGGTGGTAGTAGCCGTCGGGGACCTTTTGGTCCCGTATCGCGCAGCCGACAGCGTCGCCGAAGAGGAACACCCGCACGTTGGCGCCGTCGCGCTTGGAGAGCGCGCCGGCGAGGCGCAGGCCGTTGTAGGAGCGCTCGGTGCCATAGGGCGGGTCGTTCAAGACGACGAGGATCTTCATCGGGGCGTTCCTTTGCTCGTGCTTGGACTGGTCGGTGACGGCGCGGTGGCGACGAGGGCCCCATGCGCGCCAGCGAGCAGCGTCGCGTTCGGGGTGTGCTCGCCGACGTGGCAGGCGGAGCCGGTGGACGCCGCGATCTGCGGGACCCGGGAAAGGACGTCCATGCCGAAGACGCCGGGAAACGAGACGAGCAGCGTGTTCGCCAAGCAGGCGTCGTCGGGGGTGTGGCGGCGGGTCCCGTCCACCCTCGCCGACAGTCCCGCCCACAGCTCGTCGCGGAGCTGGGCGATCCGAGCGGCGTCGCCCTCGAGGTGGTCCACGGCGAGGTCGTCGACCGAGACGGGCACGGTGGCGAGCGCCACGTCGTCACCGAGGGCGCCGAGCGCGGCGTCGAGATCGAGGATCCCCGACACGGCGACGGGGACACGGGAGAGCGCCCACCCCGAGGCTTCGAGCAGCGCCAAGGGTGCCGTGGTCGCCAGGTGCTCGGCCGCCGAGGTCACGATGCGGCGCCGCCCCGATGAGAGCTGCCACCTGTGCCCGCGTCGTGTCGACCGCCTGGCGGGCGCCGTGCGAGCGCGTGGTCGCTCGAAGGGTTGCCGTAGGCGGTGTGCAGGTAGGGCAGCATCGTCTCGAGCACCTCGGGGGCGACCGGCGTCGTGGCGTTGTGGTCGAGGTAGAGGACCCCGTCGGTCGCTGCGGCGCTCATCGGCGACGGTCCGGCCTCGCCTCATGACCGTCTGCCGGTGTCCTGGCAGGTATGTCGCGCCCCGAGCGGTCGGCTGGGTCGGTGGCGACGGGGAGGCCGGCCTGGCGCCACTCGGGGAGGCCGTCTTCCAAACAGCGCGCCCGCAGCCCCCGGGCGCGCAGCGTCGCGACCGCCTCGGGGGCGAGCAGGCAGAGCGGCCCCCGGCAGTAGGCGACGACCTCGAGGCCGGGGTCGAGCTCGCCGAGGCGGGCCTCCAAGTGCTCCAAGGGCAGCGAGATCGCCCCGGGGATGTGACCGGCCGCGTACTCCTCGGCCGGGCGGACGTCGAGGACCACCACGTCGCCGGACCGGGCGCGTTCGAGCAGCTCGGCACGGGTCACCCGCTCGGCGCTGTCGCTGCCCGCGCCGATGGCGCGAAGGATCTGGTCGACCTCCGCCAGGCGTGCTCTGCCGAGGTCGCCGAGGGCGGTGACGAAGCGGCAGACCTCCTCGCCTGCAGCGCGGTAGTAGACGCGGGTGCCCTCCCGGCGGGTCTCGACGAGGCGGGCCTGGCGCATCACCTGCAGGTGCGCAGAGGCCGTCGTGAGCTTGAGCCCCGCTGCCTCGGCCAAGGCCTCGACGCTGCGCTCGGCCTGGCAGAGCAGGTCGAGCAGCTCGACGCGCTTGGGGTGCACGACCACCTTGCCGATGCGTGCCAGCTGCTCGTAGAGGTCGGCCCGTCGGTCGGCTTGGCTCCTCTCTTCCACAGATCTATGGATAACAGAGCGTCGTCGCTAACGCAAGCCGCCCGCCCCGGAGAGCCGCGCGTCACGTTACCTATGTAAGACACCTATACTCTGGTGACGATGAGAGTCGATCGCCAGCCACGCTGCCGCTGCCGGGTCGGTCCGGGCCGCTTCGAGGTCCGGGCGCGCATCGAG
>JAKAQM010000106.1 GCA_021822565.1 Actinomycetes bacterium
GACCGCTACCTCGCGGACCGCTTCTTGCCGGACAAGGCGATCGACCTCATCGACGAGGCCGGCAGCCGCCTGCGCATCCGGCGCATGACGACCCCTCCGGGCTACAAGAAGCTCGAAGAGGAGATCAACCGGCTGCGCCAGGACAAGGAAGCCGCGATCGGCCGGGGCGCGTTCGAGCAGGCGAAGAAGCTCGCCGAGCAGGAGACCGAGCGGCTGTCTCGCAAGGAGACGATGGAGGCCGAGTGGCGTGCCGAGGGCGTGGACCTCTTCGACGTGGTCGACGAGGAGGTCATCGCAGAGGTGCTCGCGAACTGGACGGGGATCCCCGTCTACCGCCTCACCGAAGAGGAGACCGCGAAGCTGCTCCGCATGGAAGACGAGCTGCACAGGCGGGTCATCGGCCAGGAGGAGGCGCTCAAGGCGCTCGCCCGGGCGATCCGCCGGACGCGCGCCGGTCTGAAGGACCCGAAGCGCCCGAGCGGCTCGTTCATCTTCCTCGGTCCGACCGGCGTGGGGAAGACCGAGCTCGCCAAGACGCTCGCGGAGTTCCTCTTCGACGACGAGGACGCGCTCATCCAGCTCGACATGAGCGAGTACATGGAGAAGCACACGGTGTCGCGGCTGGTCGGCTCGCCTCCGGGCTACGTCGGCTACGAAGAGGGCGGCCAGCTGACCGAGGCGGTGCGGCGCAAGCCGTTCTCCGTGGTGCTCTTCGACGAGGTCGAGAAGGCGCACCCCGACGTGTTCAACGCGCTGCTCCAGATCCTGGAGGACGGGCGTCTCACGGACGCGCAGGGACGGTCCGTCGACTTCAAGAACACCGTGCTCATCATGACGTCGAACCTCGGCACGGCGGACCTGCGCAAGGCGTCCGTCGGCTTCCAGAAGACCTCGGAGGCAGTGACCTACGAGAAGATGAAGGCCAAGGTCCACGACGCATTGAAGGCTCACTTCCGGCCTGAGTTCCTGAACCGGATCGACGAGATCATCGTCTTCCACGAGCTCACGAAGGAAGAGGTCATGGAGATCGTCGACCTGATGGTGAACCGCACGAGGGAGCAGTTGTCGGGTCAGGGGCTCGGTCTGGAGCTCACCGCGGCGGCACGGGCCTTCCTCGCCGACAAGGGGTACGACCCGCAGCTTGGGGCACGGCCGTTGCGCCGCGCGATCCAGCAGCTCGTCGAGGACCCGCTCTCCGAGCGGATCCTGTGGAAGGACTTCCGTGTCGGCGAGACGATCGTCGTGGACGTCGAGCCGGAGCCGGGCGACGGGCAGGACGGCCCGCACCTCGTGTTCCGGGCAGTCGAGGGTGTCGAACCCCCGCCGATGGAGTTGGCGGGGAGCGGCCCTTCCGACTGAGACCGATCGAGCCGATGCCGGTGAACCCGCAGGCGGCCGAGGACGCTCTCGGCGGCCGGCGGGCCGGGACCCGCAGGAACGACGCCGTGGTCGCGGACGACGGGGACGCGCTGTTGGAGGCGCTCGCGCTGGTCGCGCCGGGGACGCGGCTGCGCCAGGGTCTCGACCGCATCCTCCAGGCAAAGCGTGGCGCGATCGTCGTGTTCGGCGACGACCCCGCCGTCCTCGCCATCTGCACGGGCGGCTTCGTCCTCGACACGGCGTTCACCCCTGAGCGGCTGTCCGAGCTCGCGAAGATGGACGGAGCGATCATCCTCACCGCGGATGCGTCCCGCATCGCGCGGGCGAACGTCCATCTGACCCCGCGGGCGTCGATCCCGACCAGTGAGACGGGCACGAGGCACAGGACGGCAGAACGCGTCGCGCGTTCCTTGGACGTCCCCGTCGTGACGGTATCGGAGTCCATGTCGACGATCACCGTCTACCGAGGCGCCGCCCGCCACATGCTGCAGCAGCCAGGGCGGTTGATCGATCGGGCCGCCCAGGCGATCGCCGCGGTCGAACGGTTCAAGTCGCGTTTCGACCTCGCGCTCGCTCTCCTCTCGACGCTCGAGGTCGAGGATTCCGTCTCGGTGAACGACGTCGTCGCCGTTCTCCAGCCCGGAGAGATGGTCGTGCGCTTCACCGAGGAGGTCCAGGGGTACCTCGTCGAGCTCGGCGAGGACGGCAGGCTCATCCGCCTGCAGATCGAAGAGCTCGGCGCGGGCGTGGAGGAGACGTTGCGCCTCGTCGTGCTCGATTACGTCGTGACGGACGACGCCGTGCTGGACGAAGGCGTGCGGGGCGCCGCCGACGCGGACGCGACCGTCGTGGACGCGGCCGTCGTGGACGCGGCCGTCGTGGGCGGTGCGGGAAAGGACGCGGCCGTCGTGGACGCGGCCGTCGTGGGCGGTGCGGGAAAGGACGCGGCCGTGGACGGTGAGCGGGATGAGCGAGAGCGGAGCGGAGCCGGTTGGCTGTCGGGCAACGGTCGCCGCCCGAGCCGGGACGCAGGGCGCGATCCGCGCGCGTCGGCGCTCAGGGCGCGTGCCGACGAGGCCCTCGCCGCGCTGCACGAGCTGAGCCACGAGGAGCTCATGGGGAGGACCGCCGTCGCAGCGGTGCTCGGCCTCGACCCGGTTCCCGGCGTGCTCGACCTTCCGGCCGAAGCCCGCGGATATCGGCTCCTGCATCGGTTGCCGCGAGTATCCGAGGCGGTCATCGAGCGGATCGTCGAGCGGTTCGCCACGCTTCCGAGGCTCATGGAGGCCTCCCTCGCCGACCTGGAAAAGGTCGGCGGCGTCGGGGAGGCCAAGGCCCGGTCGGTGAAGGATGGCCTGTCGAGGATGGTCGAGGCGAGCATCCTCGAGCGCTACGAGTGACCCGGGCACCCTGGCGATCCGGTACAATAAAGGGCCGCCGGTCCCCGTCGGGCCGGCAGCGTGGAGCTGCCGACGCCCGCTCGTGATGCCGCGGTTCCGCCCGTTGGAGATGTGCAGCAAGGAGTCCGGTGTTCGAGGTCGGTGACAAGGTCGTCTATCCCCACCACGGCGCAGCGGTCGTGGAGAAGAGGGAGACCAAGGTGGCCTTTGGCCAGAAGCGCGAGTACCTGGTGCTCCGTCTCGCCTACGGCGATCTCACCTTGATGGTCCCCGCGGACAACACCGAAGGTGTGGGCTTGCGCGAGGTCATCAACGACGAAGAGGTCGAGGAGGTGTTCGCCGTCCTTCGGAAGAAAGAGGCGCGGATGCCTACCAACTGGTCCCGCCGGTACAAGAACCACTCCGAGAAGCTCCGGTCCGGTGACATCTACCAGGTGGCCGAGGTCGTGCGGAACCTCTCGATCCGCGACAAGGACAAGGGGCTCTCTGCGGGCGAGAAGCGCATGCTTGGTCGCGCGCGACAGATCCTCGTGTCCGAGCTCACCTTCGCGCTCGGCGTCGACGAGGAGGCCGCCGAGCAGCGACTGAACGAGGTCCTGCCGTAAGCACTTCGGAGGGCCCTGGGGCCCGGACCGTGTGGGCGGTCGTCGTGGCGGGGGGCAGCGGATCTCGCTTCGGTCGGCCCAAGCAGTTCGAATCTCTCGCGGGTCGCCCCGTGGTCGAGTGGTCCGTCGCGGCTGCGCGAAAGGCGACCGACGGGGTCGTCCTCGTGGTTCCCGCCAGCGAGGAGCACCGCGCGAGGTCCCTCGGTGCGGACGTGGTCGTCACCGGCGGCGAGACTCGGTCGGCCTCGGTGCGCTGCGGGCTCGCTCGCGTTCCCGAGCAGGCGGACGTGGTGGTGGTGCACGACGCGGCCCGCCCGCTCGCGTCGCCCGCCCTGTTCGCCGCCGTGGTCGCCCCGCTGCTCGGCGCACACGGGCAGCACGTCGACGGGGTCGTCTGCGGCATCGCCATCGCGGACACCTTGAAGCGTGTCGGCGGCAGCGGCTCGATAGTGATGGAGACCGTGGACCGCACCTCGCTCGTCGCCGTGCAGACGCCCCAGGCGTTTCGTGCCTCGGTGCTCCGCCGGGCGCACGCTGCAGGAGGTGACGCGACCGATGACGCGGCCCTCGTCGAGGCGATCGGGGGCAGGGTGCGCGTCGTTCCCGGTGAGGCGCACAACGTCAAGCTGACCGTGCCGTCGGATCTCACGCTCTTGGAGCACCTCGCCGGCGGCGGGGAGTGGTGACGGTGCGTGTGGGCCAAGGCTTCGACGTCCATCCGTTCTCCGACGATCCCTCGCGTCCGCTGGTGCTCGGCGGAGTCGTGGTGGAAGGCTCGCGCGGCCTTTCGGGCCACAGCGACGCGGACGTCCTCGCGCACGCTTTGAGCGACGCGCTCCTCGGCGCCGCGGGACTGGGAGACATCGGGCGGCACTTCCCCGACACGGACCCCCGCTACGCGGGGGCGGACAGCGTTCAGCTGCTCTCGCGCGTCGTCGGGCTCGTCGCAGACGCGAGGCTCCGGGCGGCGAACGCCGATTGCACGCTGCTGGCCGAGCGGCCGAAGCTGAGCCCGTTGCTGCCGGCGATGGCCGAGCGGCTGTCCGCCGTCCTCGGCGCGCCGGTGTCGGTCAAGGCGAGCCGGGGCGAGGGGTTGGGCGCAATCGGGCGAGCCGAGGGCATCGCGTGCCTCGCCGTCGTCCTGCTGGACGCGTTGTGACGCCGGCGGGGCGCGGCAGGGGGCGCGGAGCGGGCGGCGGCCGCCCTGGGCGCGAGCCGCGCCGAGGAGCCGAGGGACGCCGTTTCCGCACATCCGACCGGCGTCCCGGCGCGTCCGACCGGCGTCCCGGCGCGTCCGACCGGCGTCCCGGCGCGTCCGACCGGCGTCCCGGCGCGTCCGACCGGCACCAGCACGCACGTCCCGCGGCTCGCGACGACCTCGGTGGCGACCAGGTGGAGGGACGGCGTGCGGTGCGCGAGCTGCTCTCCGCCGGCCGACGTCCGGTTCGGACGCTGTGGCTTGCCGAGGGACTCGACCCTTCCCCGCAGCTGGACGAGATCGAGCAGCTCGCCGCGCGGCGGCGGGTTCGCGTCGAGACCGTCTCACGTGCACGACTGGAAGCCGCGGCACGGACCGAAGCGCCCCAGGGCGTGCTCGCCCGCGCACGCCAGATCGAGCCGGTTGACCTCGACGAGCTCGCTGTGCCGGCCCACGGGCCGGCATTCGTCGTGGTGGTCGCAGGGGTCACGGATCCCCGGAACCTCGGGGCGCTCTTGCGGAGCGCGGAGTGCGCAGGGGTCACCGGGATCGTCCTGCCTCGCCATCGGGCCGTGCATCTGTCGCCCACGGTCGCCAAGGTCGCCGCCGGGGCGATCGAGCACCTCGACTTCGCGCTCGTGGGCGGCATTCCCAATGCGCTCGAGCACTTGTCGGCGCTCGGGATCTGGGCGATGGGGCTCGCGTCCGAGTCGCCGCGCTCGATCTACGACGTCACCATCGGTGACGGGCCGATCGCCCTCGTGGTCGGCGGCGAGGAGCGGGGTCTCGCGCCCTTGGTCCGCAGGCGCTGTGACGAGGTCGTCGCGATTCCCCAGCACGGCGCGCTCGCGTCGCTCAACGTCGGTGTGGCGGCGGCCGTGGCGTGCTTCGAGGTCGCACGCCGCCGAGCGGGCTGAGCCTGCTTGCGGTCGGGCCAAGTCGTTGGCAGGCTGGTCCTGTGACCACGGCGCGTGGGGCGCAGCCAGAGGCGCCCCGAGGCGGTGGACCAGGCAGTCCTCCCGCGTGGTCCCCGGGCAAGGCGATCGGGCTCCTGGTGATCGCGGTCGCGCTCGGCGCCTACCTCATCGCGCTCGGCGCCGGACGCCATGCCCCGGCGTCGGCGACGAGCCGCGCCATCACCTCCACGAGCACGCCCGCGACGTCGCCGACGAGCCCGTCGACGACGAGCCCGTCGACGAGCAGCCCGTCGACGAGCAGCCCGTCGACGAGCAAGACCTCCTCGAGCTCGTCGACGACGAAGAGCTCCACACCCTCGGGTGCCTCCTCGGGGGCACGTCCGAACGTGACAGTGAAGGTGCTCGTTGCGAACGCCAGCCAGACGAACGGCGTAGCCGCGTACTACTCGGGCAAGCTCGCGGCCGACGGGTGGGGAACGCTCACCCCGACCACGGCCACCACAGCGGAGTCCTCCTCCGCGATCTACTACGCATCGGGCCAGCGGGCGGACGCGCTCACGATCGCCGCCGCGCTCGGCGTCCCCTCGTCGGCGGTGCAGCCGCTCGCCTCGAGCGTCGTCCCGGTCGTCGGCGCCACACAGGCCGCGGTCGTGGTCGTGGCCGGCAACGACCTGGCGGCCAAGGTCCCCCCCGCAGGCGCGGGTTGAGAACGCGGAACGAGCGAGTGGGTCGCGCCGATCCCCCGTCCCCTTCCCAGCCCCAGCCCCCGCGCTCGTCCCAGCCCCCTTCCCAGCCCCCGCCCCCTTCCCCGCCCCTCATGCCGCCTTTCTCTCCTTCCCGGCTCCCGCCCCCGCTCGTGCCGTTGCGCGAGCGCGCCGGACAGGCGGCACTGTTCCTCGATTACGACGGCACGCTCGCACCGATCGTCGACGACCCCGGCGGGGCGCGTCCTGTCCCTGGCGTGCCGGAGCTCCTCGCTCGGCTCGGCGCACGGCTCGGCGTCGTCGCGGTGGTGTCCGGGCGTCCGCTCGCGTACCTGCGAGCAGCGCTCGGCCAGCCGACCGGCGTATGGATGGCCGGCCTCTACGGGATGGAGGAGGTCGGGGCCGACGGCCGGCTTCGGAGCGACCCCGATGCCGAGAGCTGGCGCGGCGCCGTGCAAGAGGTGACCGACGTGCTGCGCCTCGCCGCCCCACCCGGCGTCGAGGTGGAGCCCAAGGGCCTGGCGGTGACCGTGCACTGGCGGCGTGCCCCGGCGCAAGAGGTGTGGGTACGCGAGGTGGTGACCTCCGAGGCGGCGCGCACGGGGCTCCGCGTGCAGCCGGGGCGCATGTCTGTGGAGCTGCGCCCGCCGGTGGCCGCCGACAAGGGGACCGTGGTCGCCCGTCTGGGCGCGTGTCATCCGGTCGTGGGGTGCTTCGGCGACGACCTGGGCGACGTCCCGGCCTTCGAAGCGGTCGCCGCGCTTGGCCGTGCAGGTGCGACGACCGTCACGGTCGTCGTGGCCGACGCCGAGAGCCCGCCCCGGCTGGTGGCGATGGCCGACGTCTCGGTGGGCGGCCCCGAAGCCGCCGTTGCCCTGCTCGAGGCGATCGCAGAAGACTCGATCGCAGAAGACTGACGCGGCTGGTCGGTATCATCGCCCAATGCAGCCTCCGCGAGTCGACGTCCTGGTCGTCGTGGAGCCTTCCTTGGCACCTCCGGTGCTCGCCGCCAGAGCGCGGCGGGTGGTGCACGTCCCGGCCGTGCAGACCTCGGCGTCGCTGGTCGGCGAGCTACGCGGCATCATCCCGGGCCTGGTGGGCGTCGTCGGGGACGTGAGCGCGTCGAGCTCGACGCTGGCTCTGCGGATCGCCGAGGAGGTGCATCGCGCAGGGTTCCCGACCGTGCTGTTCAGCGACGACCCGGTCGAAGTGCCCGCAGGCGTGGACGTCCACCCGATCCAAGACCCCGGGCCGGCGATGGACGCGGCGTACAGCGTGGTCGACCTCGTGGGGAGGACGCCGCTCGTACGCCTCGACCGCATCGGCCGCGACCTTCCCTGTCACTTGCTCGCCAAGCTCGAGCAGCTGAACCCCGGCGGCAGCGTGAAGGACCGTCCCGCCCGAGCGATGCTCGACGCCGCAGAGGCCGAAGGGCGCATCGCGAGCGGGGGGACGATCGTGGAGCCCACCTCGGGCAACACCGGCGTCGGGCTCGCCATGCTCGCGGCCGTGCGCGGGTACCGGTGCATCTTCACCGTCCCCGACAAGGTCGCCGAGGAGAAGCGCCAGCTGCTGCGCGCGTACGGGGCGGAGGTCGTGGTGTGCCCGACGACGGTGCCGCCCGAGCACCCCGAGTCGTACTACTCGGTGGCGGACCGGCTGACCGAGGAGATCCCCGGCGCCTTCCAGCCGAACCAGTACCGGAACCCGGCGAACCCCCGTGCCCACGAGGAGACCACGGGGCCGGAGATCTGGAAGCAGACGGCCGGGCGGATCACGCATTTCGTCGCCGGCATCGGCACGGGCGGCACGATCACCGGCGTAGGGCGCTTTCTCAAGGCGCAGAACCCGGCAGTCCAGATCGTGGGCGCCGATCCGGAAGGCTCGATCTACTCGGGCGGCGGGGGACGGCCCTACCTCGTGGAGGGGATCGGCGAGGACTTCTGGCCGCCCACGTACGACCCGAGCGTGGTCGACCGCGTGGTGCCCGTCTCGGACCGCGACTCCTTCTTGACGGCGCGAAGGGTCACCTTGGAGGAGGGCATCTTCGTCGGCGGCTCGACCGGCACCGCCGTGTGGGCGGCGCTCGAGGTGGGCAGGCTGCTCGGGCCTGACGACGTGGTCGTCGTGCTCGTGCCCGACTCGGGACGGGGGTACCTCACGAAGCTCTACGACGACGCCTGGATGGCGGACCACGGCTTCGTGCGTGCGCACGGCGACACCGCCGAGACGGTGCTCGCCGCCAAGGAGGCGGTGCGGGACGGCCGGATCCCTCCGCTCGTGCACGTCCACCCCGACGAGACGGTGCGCACGGCGATCGCCATCCTCGACGAGTACGGCGTCTCCCAGGTGCCGGTGGTCAAGGCCGAGCCGCCGCTCGCCCTGGCCGAGGTCGTCGGATCGCTGTCCGACCGGCTGCTGCTCGAGCGCACGCTCGGCCACCCCGAGGCGTTCGACCGGCCCGTCGGCTCGGTCATGGAACCCCCTCTCGTGACCGTCGGGCTCGGAGAGACCGTGGAGTACGTGGCCGAGCGCCTCCAGGCTTCCCCCGCGGTGCTGGTCCTCGACGGCGGCCATCCGGTGGGGATCCTGACTCGTTCGGACCTGCTCTCGTACTTCGAGCGGAGCTGACGCCGTGGCCGGCTTCGAGACCCTCGCGATCCACTCCGGACAGCCTTCCGATCCCGCGACCGGCGCGGTGGTGCCCCCGCTCCACCTCGCCACGACCTTCGCGCAGTCGGCGGTCGGGGTGCACCGCGGGTTCGAGTACAGCCGAACGGGCAACCCGACGCGCGCCGCACTCGAGACGTGCATCGCCGCGCTCGAGGGCGCCGCGTTCGGCCGCGCGTTCGCGAGCGGTCTGGCTGCAGAGGACGCGGTGCTCCGCACCCTCGAGCCCGGAGACCACCTCGTGGTCGGGGACAACCTCTACGGCGGGACGCACCGGCTCCTCGCCCAGGTGCACACGCACCTCCCGTTCTCGCCGGTGGCCCTCGAGGACCTCTCCGCGCTGGAGGAGGCGTGGCGACCCGAGACGCGTGTCGTGTGGGTCGAGACGCCCTCGAACCCCTACCTGAAGATCGCCGACGTCGCCGCGCTCGCCGACCTCTCGCACGCTCGGGGCGCGGCGCTCGTCGTCGACAACACCTTCGCGACGCCCTACCTCCAGTCGCCGCTCGCGCTCGGTGCGGACCTGGTCGTGCACTCGACCACGAAGTACCTCGGAGGCCACAGCGACGTGGTCGGCGGCTTCGTCGCGACCAACGACCCCGAGATCGCGGCCGAGATCGCCCGGCTCCAGAATTCGGTCGGGGCCGTACCGAGCCCGTTCGACTGCTTCCTCGTCTTGCGGGGGGTGAAGACCCTCGCCGTGCGCATGGAGCGGCACTGCGCGAACGCCGGCCGTATCGC
>JAKAQM010000107.1 GCA_021822565.1 Actinomycetes bacterium
CGATGCACCGGGTGTGCCGACCTTCACCGTGGGCTGGCTGAGCGCGCTGAGCTTGATCGCCGGTGCCTTGGGCGGTGTCTGCACCAGGATCCCGTCGGTGGCAGTCGAAGGGGAGAACGTGACACCAGAAAGGCTGGCGGCTACTTCAACCGTTCCCTGTGCGGATGTAGTTGTCAGCTTGATACTCGTGACGTGGATGGTCGCCACAACTGCCGCTGTTTTTCGTCCTACGTGAATGTTGAGAGCATTTCCCACGTTCATGGTCGAAGTCACACTGATTCCACTGGAGACTGACACGCTGTAACTGCTCCAGTGGACGGTTCCGCTGGAAGCTGTCGCATAGAGAGACAGTTCGCCCCCTGTTGGCAACGACGTGGATGCGCTCAGGGTGACCGTGAGCGAGCCCGCGGGCACCGCCGTGCCGGTCGAGGGGACTGGGGGCGAGCTTGTGGCCGAGATGGAACCGCTCGGCACAGTTGTTGCTCCAGCACCCGGCTCCGCCAGGAAGCCGGCAACCAGAGCGACCGCTGAAGTTGCGAGCACCGCGGTGGTCACCGCGCGCCCAACGCGGCTGAGGGCAGGCATACGCCTTCTCAACGGTCCATCCCCCTTCTCTCGCTGAGTCAACTTCTGCTCGCTGGGCATCGAGCCGGACACGCCGGAGCCCTCGACACCCTGACCTCTCGTGGAGGCAGCTAGCAATGGGTATTGCATCTACACGAGCAGTAACCTACTGCGCGACGGATTGGAGTGCAACCCATATTGCGTCCGGCTCGCACGCGCTACCGTCCCACCTGTGCCTGGATCACCTGTGCCTGGACGAGGTCCGCGACCTGAGAATGGCGCACACCGGAGCCTGGCCGGCATCTTCCTCGCTCCGGGCGCAGGTGGGAGCGCCGAGAGCCCGGCATTCGTCGAGCTTGCGAGCTCCCTCGAGGCGAGCGGCGTCCCGGTCCAACGCATGGACTTCCCCTATCGCCTGGCAGGGCGCCGGCGCCCCGACCCACCCGCCGTCCTCGAGGCGAGTGTCCGTGAACGGGCCTGCTCCTTCGCCCGACACCTGGGTACCGAGACCAGCACACTGGTGCTGGGAGGGCGATCCATGGGAGGGCGGATCTGCTCCCAGGTGGTGGCAGAGGGGCTCCCCGCCGCGGGCCTCGCGTTGGTCAGCTACCCGCTCCATCCTCCCGGGCGACCCGAACGCCTGCGCGTCGCTCACTTCCCCCAGCTACGCGTTCCCTGCCTCTTCGTCTCGGGGACGAAGGATGCGTTCGCCACTCGGGACGAGCTGGAGACTGCGACGGCCGCGATCCCCGGTCCGGTGAGCCACGTATGGCTCGAGGGCGCTGACCACGGCTTGCGCAAGCACGGGGCCGCGGCTGCAGCTGCCATCCTGCAGTGGCTCGCGTCGACCTTCCGGTTGCCGACGGGCGGCGGGACCTCGGAGCCCTGACGCGTACCCCGCCGTGATCGGCTCCTCGCAGCTCGCTATGTCGCGGTGCTCAGCCCCGTCAGCTCGACGGGTTCGGCGATCGCCACCGCCCCTGGCAGCTCGACGCGGTCGGCGATCACCATGGGCCCCTGCAGGTCGACCGTCCCCTGCTGCGCCGACGGTGCCGCGCGCCTTCTTCCGCTGCCCATCACCAGCATGGCGAGCACGACGAGCGCGCCACCGGCGAGCAGCGCCCAGGTCAGGTGCTCGCCCGACATCCATGCGAACAACCCCGCGAAGACAGGCTCCGTCGCGAACACCACCGCCGCGGACGTTGCCGAGAGGTGTGACTGCGCCCACGTTTGCACCACGAATGCGAAGGCCGTCGCAGCGACAGCGGTGAGCACCACGGCTGCCCAGATCGAGCGGGTCGGCGGCAAGCCGATCCCACCGGGCGCGCCCGCCACGAGCGAGAGCCCGCCGATCGTGAGCAACTGGACCGTGGCGAGCCCGTATGCGTTCTCCGCCGACGCCCACTGCTCGAGGCCGACGATCTGCAGAGCGAACACGGCCGACGAGATGATCGTCAGCCCCTCGCCCACGCCGAACGAGGCGCCCCGAAGCGTCATCAGCGCGAGCCCGATGGTCGCCACGAAGACGGCGGCCCAGGTACGCCGATGCGGGCGATGCCTGAGCAGCACCCAGCCGATGACCGGCGTGAACACCACCTGAAGCCCGATCAGGAAGCCCGAGACCGCCGCCGGCGTGGTCCTCAGCCCGAAGGTCTGAGCCATGTAGCCCATGGCCAGGACCACGCCGAGGAGGACCCCATGGCGCCAGCCCCGGCGGCCGAGCCTCATGAGCGCGCGCGGCCGCAGGACGGCGAGCAGCACGCCCGCGAAGATGAAGCGCCAGGCCAGGAAGTCGAGCACCGAGGTCTGGGAGATGGCCTGCTTCACGACGACGAACGTCGAACCCCAGATCGCCGAGGTGAGGAGGAGGAGGAGGACCGCGACCATTCTGGGTCGCTGGCGCAGCGCGTTCACCATCTCGCCTCCTCCATCCGTCGCGCTCGCGGTGTACCGGCATCCAAGTGCCGAGGTGCAGTATATTGCCTTCCATGCCGCCACGACGCGGGCCTCGACGCACCGAGCCCAGCCGCTCGGCATCGCCCGACAGGTCGCAGACAGCACCTCGGGCTCCGGCGACGGACCTGTTCAAGGCCATCGGCAACAGGGTGCGAGCACGCCGGATCGACGAGAGCCTGACGCTCGACGAGCTGAGCGCACGATCCGGGGTGAGCCGGAGGATGATCACGATGCTGGAGGCCGGCGAGACCAACGTGAGCCTCGGGACGCTCGACAAGCTGGCCCGGGCACTGGAGGTCGACTTCGCTGCCCTCGTCGCCGTTCGTCCGGTTCCTGCGCTCACCCCCGAAGCCACCCGTGCGATCGAGCCGGTATGGGAAGACGACCGTGGCAGCAGCGCACGGCTCTTGGACTCACGCTCCGGTGCCCGGGTCGTGGAGCTCTGGCACTGGGAGCTGGCCGCAGGGGCGCGCTACGAGGCGACCGCAGACCCACCCGGCAGCGAAGAGCTCCTCTTCGTCCACTCCGGCAGGCTGATCGTGGAGATCGACGAGGCGCGCTACACCCTCGGGGAGAACGAGCACCTCCGCCTCCCGACGGATCGACCGTACACGTATGCCAACCCTGGCCGGAAGCTCGCGCGCTTCGCTCGCGTGGTCGTCATCTCGTGACCGGACCGCGCGCGTCCCGGTCGTCGCGCCCCCACCTGGCGTCAGCCGGGCCGGCGCACGCCAGGACCTCGTGATCGGACCCGCGGGTACTGTGGAGCCGTGAAACACCGTTCCCGTATTTCCAACCTCCCGGCCCGAGTCGCAGCGGGCGCGTTCATCCTGAGCTCCGGCTTGGGCAAGCTGCAGGCCGAGAAGGACACGCACGAGCAGGTGCACGGGTTCGCCTCCGGCACCTACCCCTTCCTCGAGAGCGTGCCACCCGAGCAGTTCGGCAAGGCACTCGGGGCAGCCGAGGTTGCGCTCGGGAGCGCACTTCTCATGCCGGTCGTCGTGGGCGACGGTCTCGCAGGCCTGGCGCTCACCGCGTTCGCCAGCGGGCTTCTCGGCCTGTACGCGAAGACCCCCGGCATGCGCCGGGAGGGGAGCTTGCGGCCGAGCAAGGAGGGCACCGCGATCGCCAAGGATGCCTGGCTCGCCGGCATCGGCCTCACGCTCATGGCGAGCTCCATCGGCGCGCGTCGCGCCGCACGTCACGAGCGCGCGGCGAAGAAGCGCGGGGCGAAGGCCAAGGCGGCCAAGGGCGCCGCCAGCTGACGACCGCGGGCTGACGGACCCCGGCTCACCGCCGGCCCGCCCGCTGGGCGAGGACGAGCGACGACGAGCAGCGAGACCGCGTGCTCAGCTCGCGCTGAGCTTGCGGTGATCCCAGCTCACGGTGCGCTCGACGTGGAGCACGAAGGCGACGCGCTTGCGGAGCATCGTCTCGACGGCGTCTCGCGCGGCCTCGGTGTACGGTGCCACATAGCGGTCGAACACGCTCACCCCGACGGCGAAGAGCTGGCGCGCATCCTCCACGAGCACGGCCGTCCCCACCAGCTCGACGCCGCGGAGCTCCTCGTAGCGGTCTCCGGCCTCGACCAGGCACGTCATCCGTGGATCGCGTGAGAGGTTCCGCGCCTTCTGCGATCTCGCCTTGGTGTGCAGGGCGAAACGGCCCTCGAGGAACCCGTACCACATGGCGACCGCGTGGATGGAGCCATCCCGGTTGAGCGTGCACATCGTGGCGGTGTGCCGTTGCGCGAGGAAGGCCGCCACCTCCTCCGCCGACATCGTGATGTCGCGCCGCTGGTTGGCCACCGGCTGGAGCGTACGCGGCGCGGTGGCGGCGGGACCCGCAGGGACGGCCGGGCGATGCAGAAGGTTCACCGTGAGGACACCTCCGTGTCGGCGCCACTTCACCCAGCGTTCACCTGGCCTCCGTACAGTTGCAGCGATGCGCCGCACCGTTCGCCCCGGCCCCGGGAGCCGGATCCTGACCGACATGCGCCGGCAGGATCATCACGACGCGCTCTGCGCTGCCAGAACGGTGACAGGCCTGGACTCGACCCGCCTGCAGCTGGAGGCGGCGCCGCGGGAGGACCCCCCCGCTCTCCGGCCCCGCCTCCAGCTGCACGCGACGAGCAACCCTCGGCTGGCTGCTGGTGCGCCCATGCCTGGCGACGACCTGGTTCGTTGTCACCGCTGCTTTCCTGACGACGCGGCGTGACGGCCCGGGCGCCGGTCAGCTGAGCAGACGATCTGCGGTGTCCCGGATCGCGGCGTGCCGCGCGCGGCACTACACGCGCTGGAGGTTGTCGAAGCGCGCGTACTGGCCGAGAAAGGCCAGGTGCGCAGACCCCGTTGGCCCGTTGCGATGCTTGGCGACGATGATCTCGGCAAGTCCCCTGCGGTCGATCGGCGTCTCGGGGTCGTAGAGCTCTTCGCGGAAGATGAACAGCACGACGTCGGCGTCCTGCTCGAGCGAGCCCGACTCGCGAAGATCCGACAGCATCGGCCGCTTGTCCTGACGGGCCTCGAGGTTCCTCGAGAGCTGGGAGAGCGCGACCACGGGGCACTCGAGCTCCCTGGCGAGGATCTTCAGCCCTCGGCTGATCTCGGAGACCTCGACCTGGCGGTTCTCCGCCCGGCTCCGGCCGGTCATGAGCTGCAGGTAGTCCACGACCACGAGCCCGAGGTCCCCCTCGCTCTTCTTCAGTCGCCGGGCACGCGCCCTGATGTCCATCACCGTGAGGTGAGGGTTCTCGTCGATGAAGATCGTCGACTCGCTGAGCCGGCTCACCGCAGCACCGACCTTCCCCCAATCGGCGTCGTGCAGGTGGCCGGTCCGCATACGCTGCGAGTCGACCCGGGCCTCCGACGCGAGCAGCCGCTGCGTGAGCTCCAGGTGCCCCATCTCGAGCGAGAACAGCAACGCCGGGCGGCGCAGCACGGTGCCGACATGGGCGAGCATCCCGAGCGCGAAGCTGGTCTTGCCCATGGCCGGTCTCGCGCCGACGATCGTGAGGCTCGCCGGCTGGAGACCCGCCAGGATCTCGTCGAGCTCCACGTAGCCCGTCGCGACCCCCGTGATGCGGCTGGCGCGGTGGGAGAGCTCCTCGATCCGATCGAGGCTCGGGCCGATGAGGTTCCGCAACGCCTCGACCGAGTCGGTGGTCCGGCGCTCGGAGAGCTCGAACACGAGCCGCTCGGCCTCGTCGATCGTGGCTGTCACGTCGTCAGGGACCGCGTACCCCAGCTCCGCGACCTCGCTGGCCACGCCGATCAGGCGCCGGAGCAGCGCGTGTTCCTCGACGATGCGCGCGTAGTGCCCCGCATTGGCGAGCGACGGCGTGTTGGCCTGCAGCGAGACGAGGACGGTCGGGTCCCCGACCTGGTCGATCAGTCCCTTACGGCGGAGCTCGTCTGCGACGGTGACCGCGTCGACCGGCTCACCGGCCTCGAAGAGCGAGAGGACCGCCGAGAAGATGTGACCGTGCGCAGGCTTGTAGAAGTCGCCGGCGCTGCACGTCTCGATCGCCGCCACGACTGCGTCGTTCGAAAGGAGCATCGCTCCGAGAAGCGATTCCTCGGCGTCCAGGTCGTGCGGCGGGACCCGTGGCTGGCGACCACTGAAGGCCGCCAGCCCGGGACCGCCGCCCCCCTCCTCGTAGGCCTCGCTCGCGACGCCCTTCGATGTGCCGGGGCGGATCCGGCGTGGGCGCTCGTCATCGATGGCCTGCACCATGGCGTACCTACCTTGCGCGAAATGGGCTGGGGATGGGTAGATCCGAAACCTGGGGATTTCTCACGGTCTCCCGCTGGACAACCCTGTGAACGTGCCTGTGGACAACCACCGGCCAGCTGTGGACGGAAGCGGCGGCCGCGCGAGCACGCCGTCATGGTGCACCGCGGCTGTGACTGCGCCCGGCTCGACGGCGCGAAGCCCCAGGTGGCAGCCCGCGCTCGACACCGCCCCCGGCCGCGCCACCACTTCGGAGCGCTGCTCGGGGGCACCACGGCCGCCAACGAGCCCGCCCAGCCGACGCGGCGCCAGCTGCCGGCCGTCGCGGCGCCAGCCGTCGCGGTGCCGGCCGACGCGGCGCGAGCCTCAGTCGGCGGCGGCGACCTCCACCAGGACCGCGGTCGCCACGTCGCGGAACAAGCGGACCGGCACCTCGTAGGTCCCGATCTCCTTGATGGGCTCGTCGAGCGAGAAGGCGTGCCGGTCGACCTCGACGCCCTTCTGCTGTCGGGCAGCCTCTGCGATCTCGGCCACGCCGACCGATCCGAAGAGCCTGCCCGACGCCCCGGCACGCGCGGTGATCCGCAGCGATGCACCCGCGAGCACCTTGGCCTTCGCCTCGGCCGCCTGGCGATCGTGGGCCTCGCGCAGGTCACGGGCGCGACGCATGGACGCGGCCTGCTCCTGGATCCCCTTGGTCGCCCGGAGCCCGAGGCCGTCAGGGATCAGGTGGTTCCGCGCGAAACCGTCGGCGACGTCGACGATGTCGCCTCGCCGCCCGAGACCTTCGACGTCGCGGCGCAGCAGCAGCTTCATCGCTCGTCGCCCTCGCCCGAGGCGCCGCCCACCCCAGTGACGGCAGCCGTCGCGTCATCCTCGGCAACCAGCCCGCCCGATGCGACGAGATCGGCGTTCTCCGAGCCTCCGTCCGCCGACAGGCCGGGACCGCGACCCTCACGGCCGCGGTCGTCCCGCCCTGCACCCGGACCCCGCTCTCCCCGCTCGCCGCGACCGCCGCGGGCACCCGGGCGCTCGGTCACGGTCCGCTGCGTGTAGGGCAGCAGGAGCAGCTCCCGAGCGTTCTTGATCGCCTCTGCGATGTCGCGCTGGTGCTGGGCGCAGTTCCCCGTGACCCGGCGCGAGCGGATCTTGCCACGGTCGCTCATGAACTTCCGGAGCAGCGGCACGTCCTTGTAATCAACCCATTCGGCGCCGTCGCGGCACAACGCACACGGCTTCTTCTTGATCCTTCGCCCGAGATCCTTGGGCGCCCGGCGGGAGGTCCCGCCGCGGTAGTTGCTCCGTGCCATCAGAAGGGCTCCTCGTCGTAGCCGTATGCGGTCGTCTCGTCCTGTCGCGCAGCGGGGGCTCGGGCAGGGGCGGGCGCCGGCCGGGCACCCCCGCGGGGCCCGTCGGAGGGTCCCCGGCGCTCGTTCTTCGTCACCTGGGCGGTGGCCCAACGCAGCGACGGACCGACCTCGTCCGCGACCACCTCCACCTTCGACCGGCGGTCACCGTCCGGCGTCTCCCAGCTGCGCTGCTCGAGACGGCCGCATACGACGACGCGAGCGCCTCGGGTGAGGCTCTCGCTCACGTTCTCCGCCATCTCACGCCAGCAGACGATGTCGAAGAAGCTCGTCTGCTCCTCCCACTCCTGGGTCTGGCGGTTCTGCCAGCGCCGGTTCACCGCCAGCCCGAACGTCGCGGTCGGCTGGCCGGTGTTCGTGAAGCGCAGCTCGGGATCCCTCGTCACGTTGCCCACGAGCGTCACGCTGTTGTCCGGCATGGTGCCTCCTCCTCGCTTCCTTCGCGTCTTGCCGCGCCGACGGTCAGCCTGCCGCCGGTGCGGCGGCGTCCGCCGCAGCTTCCGACGGCGCCCCCTCGGACGTCGCAGCGCGACCGCCGGGGCCGCGCGACGCGGGACCCCTCGCACCCTGGCGGGCACGGCCCCCGCCGGACGCGAGGCGTGCGGCGACCTTGTCGGGGATGCGGACGACCTTGAAACGCAGCACCTCGTCGGCCAGGGAGAGGAGGCGGTCGATCTCTGCGACCGTGCGCGGCTCGCCGGTGAGCTCGACGACCACGTAGTAGCCCTCGCGCCGGTGCCGCAGCTCGTAGGCGAACGGCCGGCGGCCCCACCGGTCGACGTGCCCAGGCACCCCGTCGCTGGCGCGCACCGTCTCCAAGAGGCGGTCGACGACCGCTTGGATCGCGGGCGGCTCCGCGCCGACGTCGAAGATGACCATGACTTCATACGGCCGCATCGGCGGCTCACCTCCCTCCGGACCGGGTGCGCAGTGCACCCGGGCCCCGGTGGTCCGGGGCAGGGCTCATCGATCTGGGTCGCGGCCGGCACCATCACCGACCCCGAGCCGACAGCATCGTAGCCGATCGCAGCAGCTCCCGGTCTCGGGCCCACCGCCCTGCGCCCGGCCCTTCACCCCCGTGAGGGCCAGTTCACTCCCGCCTCCGGCTCTTGGCTCGGTCGCTCGCCCCCGCGCCGGCGGCCCGGCCGCCCGCGGGGTACCTGCGGAGCAGGTGGTGCCACGCACACGCAGGGCACACCTCGACGTCGTAGCAGAGCACCGGCTGGCTCCGCCGCCGCAGTCGCTGCAGCTCGGCCGCCGTGCCCGGGCACCTCCCTCCCGCGGGAAGCCCTGCGCCGAACACGTAGGTCACCTGCACCGTGCGGGCCTCCCCGCAGATGGGGCAGTCGTCGGCGAGCGGGCGGCCCACGTTGCGCGCGGCCCGCAGGAGCTCGGGGTGCGCGTCGCACACGTCGACGACGCCGACCCGACCACGGCGAACCTCGCGCACCAGCGCGTCTCGCACGAGGCGGTACTCCACACGTGCTTCGGACACAGGGTCCTCCACACGGCGTCGAGCACCGGGCCCCGAGCGGAACGTCACGTCGCGAGGCTACCGCCGGACTGCCCTCGCTTCGCAGGTGCACGGCCGCGCGCCTCGCTATATCGATCCGATATGATCTCGTCCGGTGCTGGACCTGGCGATCCTCGGGCTCCTCGAAGAGCGGGGCGAGCTGCACGGCTACGAGATCCGCCGGCAGCTGCGCGAGGGCCTCGGGCTCCTCGCCAACGTCTCCTTCGGCTCCCTGTACCCAGCGCTCGCGCGCCTGGAGTCCGCCGGCGCGGTCGAGGCAACGGAGGTCGCTCCTGCGGCGGACGCCCCGCTCGAGCCGGTCCCGCCGACGGGCTCGCTCAGCGGTGAGCTCGCGGTCCTGCGCGCACGGCGGCGCAC
>JAKAQM010000108.1 GCA_021822565.1 Actinomycetes bacterium
GTGCTACCTCTACGACGACAAAGGCGATCGCTACCTCGACTTCCTCGCAGGCTTCGGTGTCTACGCCCTTGGCCGCGGCCACCCCGCCGTGAAGAAGGCGCTCCACCAGGCGATCGACCTCGACCTTCCCAACATGGTGCAGCTGGATTGCGCCCTCCTTCCGGGGCTGCTCGCCGAGAAGCTCGTGGCCCGAGCGCACGACGGGCTGAGGCGGGTCTACTTCTGCAACTCGGGCACCGAGGCGACCGAGGCGGCGATCAAGTTCGCCCGCCGCGCGACGGGGCGGCCGCGCGTCGTGTTCTGTGATCACGCCTTCCACGGGCTCACCACCGGCTCTCTCGCGTTGAACGGCGGCAAGGACTTCAAGGAGGGGTTCGGTCAGCTCCTCCCCGGCGCCACCCAGGTGCCGTTCGGCGATGCCGATGCGCTCGCACGCGAGCTCCGTCGCAAGGACGTCGCCGCATTCGTGGTCGAGCCGATCCAGGGCAAGGGGGTGAACGTCGCGCCCGACGGCTACTGGCAGTCGGTCCAGGAGCTGTGCCGAAGGCACGGGACCCTCTTCGTCGCGGACGAGGTCCAAGTGGGCATGGGCCGTACCGGGAAGTTCTTCGCCCACGAGCACTACGGGCTCGAGCCGGACATCGTGACGCTGTCCAAGGCGCTGTCGGGAGGATACGTGCCGGTCGGTGCAGTCCTGTGCACCGAGAAGGTGTTCATGAGCGTGTACCGCTCCATGGAGCGCGCCATGGTGCACTCGACGACGTTCGGCAGGAACCAGCTGGCAATGGTGGCAGGCCTCGCGACGCTGGAGGTCTTCGACGACGAGCACATCGTCGAGCGAGCGCGCGAGACGGGGGAGGCGTTCGACGCGGCGCTCGCCCCGCTCGTGGAGCGCTACGAGATGCTCCATGCCATCCGCGGGAAGGGACTGATCATCGGTCTCGTCTTCGACAAGCCCCGATCGCGCGCCCTGCGCCTGCGGTGGAACGCACTCGAAGCGGTGCGCACGGCGCTGTTCTCCCAGATGGTCGTGGTGCCCCTCTTCCACCGGCACCGGATCCTCACCCAGGTCGCGGCGGACAGCATGAACGTGATCAAGCTCCTGCCCCCGCTCGTCGCCGGACAAGAGGAGGTCGACTACTTCGCCGCGGCGCTCGACGACGTCCTGCGCGACGCGCACCACGGGTCGGGACTACTGATGGAGTTCGGTGCGACGATGGCGAAGAGCGCCCTGCGCCGCGCCGGCTCCAAGCAGGTCATGGCACGCACGTGAGCGCCGCGGCCACCGAGCCAGGCCACCCGTCCTCGGCCCCTGCCGTGCCGATCACCGCGGGGGACCGTGTCGCGGTCACCGGAGCAGGCGGGTTCATCGGCTCGGCGATCACGCGGCGGCTCTTGGAGCGCGACGCCGTCGTCGTCGCGGTCACTGAGCCCGTTGGCGAGCACCGGAACCTCTGGGGCCTCGACGTCGAGGTGCGACCCGCGGACGTCCGCGACCCGGAGGCCGTGCGCCGCGCGCTCGGGGGGAGCCGCTTCGTCTTCCACACGGCGGCCCTCTATGGGTTCTGGGCGAAAGACCCTTCGGCCTTCTACAGCGTCAACGTGCAGGGGACGCGCAACGTGCTGGAGGCTGCGTCGGCGGAGGGTGTCGATCGCATCGTCTACACGAGCACCGTCGGCACTCTCGGCCTCGAGAGTGCGGCCCGCGGCGTGCCGGCGACCGAGGAGGCCGTCGCAGACGTCGCACACCTCTTCGGGCACTACAAACGCTCCAAGTACGTGGCGGAGCATGCGGTGCTGCGCGCAGCGGCCGAGGGCGCCCCGGTCAGCCTCGTGCTCCCGACCTTCCCCCTGGGGCCCGGCGACCACCGCCCCACGCCGACGGGCAAGGTCGTCGTCGACTTCCTCAACGGCAAGCTGCCCGGCTACGTCGACACGGCCATGAACGTCGCGCACGTGGACGATGTCGCCGCGGGCCACCTGCTGGCTCTCGAGCGCGGCCTGCCCGGACGGAGCTACATCCTCGGCGGCGAGAACGTCTCCATGCGCGGGCTGCTCGTGTTGCTCGCAGAGGTCACCGGCCTGCGGCCGGCGAGGCTCCGGGTCCCCAGGGCGGTCGCGCTGGCTGCCGGACTGCTGTCCGAGACCGTCGAGGGCCGCGTGCTCGGGCGTGAGCCATCCGTGCCCCTGGAGGCGGCACGGATGTCGACGACCACGATGATCTTCGACGACTCGCGAGCACGGCGAGAGCTCGGCTACACGTCGCGTTCCGCTCGCAACGCCGTAGAGGACTCGGTCCGCTGGTTCTTCGACAACGGGTACGCCCGTCGTCGCCCCGTTCGAACGGCATCCCGGGCCATCAGTCTCGGACGTTGGCCGGAGACGTGGTCGAAGGTTCGCAGGAGCTGGCCCGCTCGGTACAATTCGGCCCAGCACGCTTCCCGGTGACCACTGCTGCTCCATGCGTTTGATCGAACCAGATCGACCCCTGTCGGACCAGACCGCTCGAGGACCCATGGGCTCGCTCTCCCCCCCAGACGTCGGCACTCGTCAGGAGCTCGAGGACGGCATCGCGGAAAAGCTGCGCAGCCTCTTCGACGAGGACTTCGCGGTCATCATCATGGACAGCGACTACACGACGTTCGACGAGGTGGAGCGCGCCTGCATCGCGTTGTTCGGCTACACGAGACCGGAGGCCGAAGCGCTGTCGATGCGGGTCCACACCACGGGCGAAGCGCTCGCAGCGGTGCTGCCGGAGCACGAGGCGCGCCAGGCGGTCCGAAGCCTTCGGCAGCGCAACGTGCTCGCGCGGGTCGAGAAGGTGTAGAAAGGGCCACCGAGCGCCGGAGGCTGAGCATGAGAATCGGTGACCTCCTCGAACAGAAGGGCTCCGCCGTCGTCACGATCGATGGCAATGCCACGGTGGCAGAGGCGATCGCGGCCCTCGCGAGGCATGGGATCGGCGCTTTGGTCGTCTCTGCCGACGGCGAGCACATCGACGGGATCCTCTCCGAGCGCGACGTCGTGCGGCACCTCGACCACGAGCGCAAGGACCTGCTCGACCGCCCGGTGAAGGCCATCATGTCGACGCCTGTGCACACCGTGGAGCCCGGCGACGAGGTCGCAGCGGTGATGGCCATCATGACCAACGAGCGCGTCCGCCACCTGCCCGTCACCGGTGACGGCGTGCTGGTCGGGATCGTGAGCATCGGCGACGTCGTCAAGCACACCATCGAGCAGCTCGAGCGCGATCGAAAGCTCCTCGAGGACTACATCACCGCCCGGTGAGCCCCGTGCCCGCTGTGGGCCCGACTATGCGGGGATCGCCTCGCTCCGACGTGTGGTGGTGACCTCGATGCGCCGCGGCTTGGCGTGTGCGGCGACCGGGATGGTGAGGGTGAGGACCCCTGCCGCGTAATTCGCCTCGATCCGCTCGACGTCGAGGTTGTCCCCGAGGAACATCTGACGGGAGAACGTTCCATACGGACGTTCCGCGACGAGCGCTTCGACGCCTTCGTCGACCTCGGGGGACGGGCGCTCGGCTCTGACCGTGAGGACATTGTCCTCCACCGTCAGCTCGATGGCGTCGCTCTGGACGCCAGGCAGGTCGATCTGCACGAGGAAGACGTCGCCCTTGCGGTAGGCATCCATGGGCATGGACAGCGAGCCCGACCTCGTCCTTCCGTCACCCCACAGCTGCTGCGCGAGCCGATCGAGCTCCCGGAATGGATCGCTTCTGACGAGAGCCATGATCACCACCTCCTACGAACACTCGGTCCGTACACACACAACTCCGCCGCCGCCCCTGTCGGCACGACGCGAGGACGGCATCAACAGATTAGCACTCTCCCTATGCGAGTGCCAACGCGGTTGCACCGAATCCGAGGCGAGGGCTGTCCGAAGCCGAGCTACGACCCGGGCCCGCCCGACGGCGTCGGAGGCGTCTCGACGGCTGTCCGCCACACGTTCGGCCAGTACGCATCTGTCGGAGCGGAGCTCTCCGCATCGCCTGCGGGGCGTTCCTCGGGATGCATGGTCTCTGTGCCCGGAGGAAAGGTCAGCATCATGGGCCGAGTCTTGTCCCGGCTGGACGGGACTTTCGTCACGATCCGATCCGCCCCGCCACCATGTCCGACCTGTCGACACGAGAGCGGGCACCGCTTCGATCGGCCAGAAGGACGGCTCCGAGCTGTCCGAGCGCGTCTTCCTCCGACGCCCCCTGCGCCCGGAGGCGCCGCCTTCGATCCTCCAAGATCCGCGCCCGCACGCTCGTGCCTCGCCCGTCGCACGCGATCTCGGCGAGGTCCGCGACCTGGCGAACGATCCACAGCCCGCGCCCTCCTGCGGCACCGGCCAAGGGAGGGCGGTACCCGGCCAGCGGAGCGCGAAGTCCCGGACCGTCGTCGTCGACCTGCACCCCCATCTCTCCCCGGCTGCGCCAGCACCATACGTCGATCGACTCCGCACCGGCCTGCCAGGCGTTCGTGACCAGCTCGGTCACCGCCACGGTCAGATCGTCGACCCCCTGGCGCATCGCGGCGTGGCCGCCCGAAGCGCCGAGCACGTCGCGCACCAGCGCCCGAGCCTGCGAAGGGGAGACACACCCGCCGAGCCGGGACGCCGTGGCAGGCAGAGCAGACAGGACGCTCGGCACCTCCAGGAAGTCGGCCGATCGCCGGTACTCCGTGCTCGCAACCGCAGGATCCACCCCGAGCATGGGGTGCGTTCCCGCGACGTGCTCGAGCACCCGCTCGGGAACGGCGGTGAGGTCGAAGGTGCAGACCACCGTCGCCGGAGTGCCCGCCAGCGCGTCATCGAGCACGAGGTCGAAGCGCTCCCATTCGGTGACGAGCTCCGGCAGCTCGGCGGGGAAGGAATGCTCACTGACGAACCGGACCTGGCCGTGCCCGAGACGATGCTCGCGCTGCGTGACCTCGTGGAACGCTCGCAGGCGTCGCGCAGGGTGGGGGGGCCGCAGCGAGGTGTCGCTCCACCACACGAGCCCGGCGTCGGCACCGAGCTCGGAACGCAGCGCGTCCGACCGTCCGGGCCCCAGGCTCACGATGACCCGGTCGCTGGCCGACAGCCACGTGCCGACGAGCGGCGTGAGCGCGCCGAGGAGCTCGTCGGTCGACCGGTAGGTCAGCGCAGTGTGGAGCAGCCCGGGAAGGCCGACAACCGTCACCATGTCGCGCCGCTCCGTCGACCGCCGGTGCGAGGAACAGCCGCTCGGCCCCGCCGATGCGTCGTCGCCATGTGCGAGCCTCCTCGCATCGCCATACAATTCGAGTTGGAAAACATTGCAGCTCGCAGTTCGCGGTTCGCCTCGCCCGGTACCCCACCGAGCGCCTGGGCAAACACCGACCGGCGGCGGCGACGTCACGCGGCGAGCACGATCCCTGCATGCGCGCCGCATGACGCGACGAATCGGGGCACACCGGTCGACGTAGGTTCCCAGGCATGTCCGCTCTGCCCAACGCCGCCGAGGGCCCGCTCGAGGGCCCGCTCGAGGGCCCCCTCGAGGGCCCGCTCTCGCAGCACCGCCACGAGAGCGAGAGCCCCGCGCTCACCTGGCTCGACGAAGACCTCCTTCGCTCCGGCGTCCGCCAGCGCCGCTTCGACGTGCTGCGCACAGGTCAGCGTGTCCCCGGCCTGCTCTGGACTCCCGAGGAGGGCGAGGGTCCCCGCCCGCTCGTCCTGCTCGGGCATGGAGGGTCCGGCTCGAAGCGTCAGGACCACGTCGTCTCGATGGCTCGACGGCTCGCCCACGAGCACGGCATCGGCGCAGTCGCCATCGACGGACCCGTGCACGGCGATCGGCGCGCCGGGCCGCCTGCGCCTTCGGCGCTCGTCCTCGCGGAATTCGCCCAGCGCTGGGCCAACGACGGCGAGGCCATGACCGACACGATCGTCGCCGACTGGATCGCCACCCTGGACGCGCTCCAGTCGCTGCCCGACGTCGGCAACGGCCCCGTCGGCTGGTGGGGGCTCTCCATGGGGACGATCACCGGCCTGCCGGTCGTTGCCGCCGATGCACGCGTGAGGGTCGCCGTCCTCGGGCTCATGGGCCTCACGGGGCCGACGAGGGAACGCATCGCACGTGACGCCCCCCGGGTGCGCTGCCCGGTGCTCTTCTTCGTCCAGTGGGACGACCTGATGTTCCCCCACGACACCGCCATCAGGCTGTGGGAGGCGCTGGGATCCCGCGAGAAGCGGCTCGTCGCCAACACGGGCGGCCATGGCGACCTGCCCCCGGACGTGCTCGAGACGAGTGCGCAGTTCCTCGCGGCCCACCTCGTCGACGATGCGACGGACGGAGGACGCTGAGCGCCCCGCGGCCGTGCGGGGCACGTCCAACTGCTCGCGAGCTCACTCGCAGAGAGTCACCGTCCCGCGTGCGGGGACACGACTCGTCCGGAGGCCTTCCCGCGCGCATGCGGTGGCGAACCGCTGGGCGTCGTGGGGGGCACACGTACAGGAGTCGTTGTCGAAGTACGCGTAGACGTCGGCCTCTTCTTCGGGCCAGGTCTGTGCGATGCGGGAAGCCCAGCTCGAGAGCGCGCGGCGCCCGTAGCAGGGGCGGGGAGAGGCGATGCCCGCGTGGAAGCGCAGGTACCCCTCCGGCGTCTCCTCGCACCAGCGTGCGAAGACGTCCGTCGGAGGAAGGCGGTAGAACGCGCTGTCGACCTCGACGGTGTCGAAGCGCCCTGCGTAGAAGCCGAGCCAGCGCCCCGTCGCCAAGCCTTCGGGGTAGAACGTGCCCAGCCAGTGGCGGTACTGCCAGCCCGACGTCCCGATCTTCACGGGCACGTTCCCTTCCTACCTCCTACTCCTCATACTCCGACCAGGAGACGCCATACTCCGACCAGGAGACGCCGCCCGGCCGAAGCGTCCACGAGGGCGCCGAGAGCGGGGCGGGGGGATCGGGGTGCGGACGTACACTGGCCGGCGGACAGCCGCCAAGGGGACGGCTCCGAAGGAGGTGCGAAGTGGCCCAGGAGGAGAGCGGTGCAGCGCGCGGTCCCGTCCCCCAGCGCAGGATCCTGGCCACCGAGATCCCAGGGCCAAGGTCCAAGGAGCTCGCATCGAGGAGGGAGCGCGCCGTTGCGCAGGGCGTCAGCTCCTCGACCGGGGTGTACGTCGACGACGCCGCTGGGGCGATCGTGCGTGACGTCGACGGGAACTGCCTCATCGACCTCGGGTCCGGCATCGCCGTGACGACCGTGGGCCACGCGAGCCCTGCGCTCGTTCAGGCGGTGAGCGAGCAGGTGGCGCGCTTCACGCACACCTGCTTCATGGTGGCGCCCTACGAGGGCTACGTGGCCGTCTGCGAAGAGCTGGCGAGGGTGACGCCCGGAGCCCACGAGAAGCGCTCCGCGTTGTTCAACTCGGGCGCCGAGGCGGTCGAGAACGCCGTCAAGATCGCCCGCCATGCGACGGGCCGTCAGGCTGTCGCGGTGTTCGACCACGCGTACCACGGCCGCACGAACCTGACGATGGCGCTGACCGCCAAGAACTTCCCCTACAAGGACCATTTCGGCCCGTTCGCTCCCGAGATCTACCGTGCCCCGATGTCGTACCCGCTGCGCGACCCGGAAGGGATGACCGGCGAAGAGGCGGCCGCCCGCGCGATCGACCAGCTGTCCGTGCAGGTCGGAGCGGGCAACCTCGCATGCGTCCTCATCGAGCCCATCCAGGGAGAGGGCGGCTTCGTGGTGCCGGCACCCGGTTTCCTGCCCGCGCTCGCCTCGTGGTGCGCCGACAACGGCATCGTGTTCATCGCGGACGAGATCCAGTCGGGGTTCGCACGGACCGGGGCGTGGTTCGCGGTCGAGCACGAAGGCGTCGTCCCCGACCTCATCACGACCGCGAAGGGGATGGCCGGGGGCATGCCGCTCGCCGCGGTGACTGGCCGTGCCGACCTCATGGACAAGGTGCATCCCGGCGGGCTCGGCGGCACGTACGGCGGCAACCCCGTTGCCTGCGCCGCGTCGCTGGCGGCCATCCAGACGATGCGCGACCTGGACCTCCCTGCTGCGGCTCGCCACATCGAGGCAAAGGCACGTCCCCGGCTCGAATCGATGGCGAAGCAGCACCCGGGGATCGCAGACGTGCGCGGGCGAGGGGCCATGCTGGCGATCGAGCTCGCCGAGCCCACGAGCCTCCGGCCTGACGCGGCCAGCGCACAGGCGGTCGCGCGTGCGTGCCACTCCCAGGGCGTGATCGTCCTGACGTGCGGGACGTGGGGCAACGTCATCCGGCTGCTGCCGCCGCTCGTGATCGGCGACGACCTCCTGGAAGAGGGACTCGACGTCCTCGGGGCCGCGATCGGCGACGTGCTGGGCTGACGACGAGCGGGCGGGCCTCACATCCTGCCGGCTTCGATGACGCGCCCGAGGAACCGCTTGGTGCGTTCGTCCCTCGGCTCGTCGAAGAGCTGCGATGGTGGCCCTTCCTCGACGATGACGCCGTCTTCGAGGAACACCACACGCGTCGCGATCTCCCGAGCGAACCCCATCTCGTGCGTCGCAAGGAGCATCGTCATGCCTGCCAGAGCCAGCTCCCGGATGACATCGAGGACTTCGCCGACGAGCTCGGGGTCGAGCGCGCTGGTCACCTCGTCGAGGAGCATGAGCTTCGGGTGGATCGCGAGGGCCCTGATGATCGCGACGCGCTGCTGCTGGCCGCCTGAGAGGCGCTCAGGGTAGTCGCGCGCCTTGTCGCCGAGGCCGAACCTCCGAAGGAGGGCCATTGCTTCCTCCTCGGCGTCGGCTGCGGGTACTCCGAGCGCCTTCACCGGCGCGAGCGTGATGTTGCGCAGCACGCGCAGGTGCGGGAAGAGGTTGAACGACTGGAAGACCATGCCCATCTGGCGCCGCACGAGGATCTCGTCCACGTCGGGGTGGGTGATGTCGTGGCCGAAGAACACGATCCGACCTGCGTCGATCGTCTCGAGGAGGTCGATGCAGCGCAGCAACGTGGACTTGCCAGAGCCCGAAGCGCCGATGAGGCAGATCACCTGATGGGTGTCGACGGCGAGGTCGATGCCCTTGAGGACGTGGTTCTGGCCGAAGGACTTGTGCACGCCTTCGATCCGGAGCGCGGTCCCAGCCGCCTGGGCGGCCACCGCCGGGAGCACCTCGGAAGCGCTCACGTCACCCCTGCGAGCCGCCGAGACCGGTCGCGCGCGATCAAGTGGTCGGTGAAGCGCGCGAGCGGGATGGTGAGCAGGAGGAACAGGATCGCCGCCACCGTGTAGCCCGAGTAGTTGAACACCGTGCTCGAGTAGATCTCAGCCGCGCGGTTCGCCTCGATGACCGCGCCCAGCACCGCGACGAGGGCGGTGTCCTTCTGCAGGCTCACGAATGTGTTCAAGAGCGGGGGGATGATCGTCCGCACTGCTTGGGGCAGCACGACGTGACGCATCGCAGTACGGGGGCGGAGCCCCAGCGATCGGGCCGACGCGATCTGGCTGTGCGGGACGGAATTGAATC
>JAKAQM010000109.1 GCA_021822565.1 Actinomycetes bacterium
ATCCACCGGCCCACGTCTTCGTGCACGGCTGGCTGCTCGTCGGCGGGCAGAAGCTGTCCAAGACGCTCGTGCGAGAGCACGCGCAGCTGGCGGCCGCAGCTGGCAGCGCCCCCGACGGCGCGGCGGGCCCCGACGGCGCGGCGGGCCCCGACGAGGAGGCCGCCGGTGCCGGCTCGCCGGTCCGCCCGGTTCGCCCGGTCCGCCTGACGGAGATCGCTCCGCAGTCGCTCACCGAGGACTTCGGCGTCGACGCCACGCGCTACCACCTCCTGCGGGACGTGCCGCTGGGCACCGACGGCGACTTCTCCTACGAAGGGCTGGTCTCCCGGTACAACGCGGACCTCGCCAACAACCTCGGGAACCTCGTCGCCCGTGTCGCGACGGTCGTGGGGACCAAGTGCGGCGGCATCGGTCCGGCACCCGATCCACTGAGCGCGCTCGGGGCGGTTGCCCTCGAGGTCGTGTCGGACGCGACCGCGGCCTGGACGCGCTTCGCCCCTCACGAGGCGCTCGAGGCGACCTGGCGGCTCATCGGCGCAGCCAATGCCGCGCTGGAAGCCGCCGAGCCATGGAAGGCCGAGCCGGGCCCCGGCGTCGACGCGGTGCTCGGCGACGCGCTCGAGGTGCTGCGGCTCGTGAGCGTGCTGGTGTGCCCTGCGATGCCCTCGACGGCGGCCGAGATCTGGCGGCGGATCGGGCTCGACGGCGCGCCGCAGGACCGCCGTGTCCCTGCGGACGCGCGCTGGGGCGGGTATCCCGGCGGGGTGCCGGTGGTGAAGGGAACGCCGCTGTTCCCCCGCCGGAAGGTCTAGCCCGATGCCCGACGCGCCCCGCTCCGTTCCCTCTTCTCCCGCCGCCACGCCGCCCGGCCAGGCCGCGGCGAACCTCGAATGGGTCGACTCGCACTCGCACCTCCAGGACACCTACCTCCTCGGCGAGCGCGGGCCCGACCAGGCACGAGGGGGACGCGGCGATGGCGCGGATGCACGAGCGGAGGGTCCAGGCACCCAGGCGCTGCTGGCCGGCGCGCTACGACGCGCCTTCGAGGCCGGGGTGCGGCGGATCGTGTGCGTGGGCACCGGGCCCGCCACCTCCGAGGACGCGCTCGCGCTCGCGCATCGGAGCGCCGCGGGCGAGCTCGGTGCCGGTGCCCCTGGGATCTGGGCGACCGCGGGGCTCCATCCTCACGACGCGTCCCAAGGCACCGAGAAGACGATGGCCTTCCTCGAGCGTGCCGTGGTGAGCGGCGATGCCGCCTCGCAGGGTGGCCGGCTGGTCGCGGTGGGGGAGTGCGGGCTCGACTACCACTACGACCACTCGGCTCGCGACGTGCAGCGGCGCGCCTTCGCCGAGCAGGTCGTCGCGGCCCAGCGGCTTGGGCTCGCGCTCGTCATCCACGCTCGTGACGCCTGGGACGACCTCTTCGACGTGCTGCGAGCCGAGGGTGTTCCCGAGCGGACCGTGCTGCACTGCTTCACCGGCGGCCCCGAGGAGGCGAGGAGGTGCCTCGATGCAGGGATGGTGCTCTCGTTCTCCGGCATCGTGACGTTCAAGAACGCCGCCGACGTGCGCGAGGCGGCCGCCCTGTGTCCATTGGACCGGCTCCTGGTCGAGACGGACAGCCCGTTCCTCGCCCCGGTGCCGCACCGGGGGAGGGCGAACGAGCCGTCGTACGTCACGCTCGTCGGCGCGGCCGTCGCCCAGACGAAGCGACTGGCTCTCGAGCAGGTCGCCGACGCGACCAGCGCGAACGCGATCCGCGTGCTCGGCCTGTGAGCATCGACCGCGTCGACGTCCGCCGGCTCATGGGCGACCACGAGCTGCGGCCGAGCAGGGCGCTGGGCCAGCACTTCGTCGCCGATCCCAACACGGTCCGGCGGATCGTCAGGATGGCCCGCCTCGACGCCTCCTCGCACGTGGTCGAGATCGGTGCGGGGCTCGGGTCGCTCACCGTCGAGCTCGCACGGACCGGCGCGGAGGTCGTGGCGGTCGAGGTGGACCGGCACCTCCTACCCGTGCTGCACTCGGTCCTCGACGGCGTGTCGAACGTGCGCGTCGTGCACGACGACGGCCTGCGCCTCGACTGGCGGCAGCTTCTCGGGAGCAGCGGACCCTGGAGCCTCGTGGCGAACCTTCCCTACAACGTCGCGACGCCCATGGTGCTGCGGGTTCTCGAGGCCGCGCCGCAGGTCGGCTCCATGCTGGTGATGGTCCAGCGCGAGGTGGGCGAGCGGCTCGCCGCGGCTCCGGGCGAGGGTGCGTACGGTGCGGTGTCGGTCAAGCTGCGCTACTGGGCACATGCGACGGTCGTCGGCACGGTGCCGCCCACCGTGTTCGTTCCCCGCCCGTCGGTCGACTCCGCGCTCGTGCGGATCGACCGGCGTGACGTGCCGGCGGTCGATCCGTCGGTCGTCTCCTACGAGCGCCTGCGCGCCGTGGTGGACGCGGGGTTCGGGCACCGCCGCAAGATGCTCCGTCGGTCGCTCGCAGGGGTCGTCGGACCTGAGCGGTTCGCCGAGGCAGGCGTGCTCCCGACCGCGCGCGCCGAGGAGCTCGACGTGGCGCAGTGGGGGGCGCTCGCGCGGTGACGCGCGCGATCCCCGAGCACCGTCCCGCAGCCTCGGTGCTCGTCGCCCCGGCCAAGCTCACCGTCTCGTTGAAGGTGGTGGCCCGCCGAGCCGACGGGTACCACGACATCGACGCCGAGATGGTCACCCTGGACCTCTTCGACCGCCTGGTCGTCGACCCCGCCCGAAGCGGCGTGGAGGTGGTCGCGGCCCCAGGAGCGCGCGCCGAAGCGCTCACGTGCGGTCCGGACAACCTCGTCCCCCGCGCGCTGGCAGCCGCAGGTCGAACTGCCTGGGTGCGGGTGGAGAAGCACATCCCGGTCGGCGGAGGGCTGGGAGGCGGCTCCGCCGACGCGGCTGCGATCCTGCGGTGGGCAGGGGTCGGCGATCTCTCCGTCGCGGCGGCGCTCGGGGGGGACGTGCCGTTCTGCACGATCGGCGGCCGCGCGCGCGTCCAGGGCATCGGCGAGCGCGTGACCCCGCTGGCCTACGAGCACAGGGAGTTCGTCCTCCTGGTCCCGCCCTTCGGGGTGGACACGGCGGCGGCCTACCGGCGCTGGGACGCACTGGCCGCGCAAGGCGGCGGGCGCATCTGCGAGCCGGGCGAGGCCAACACGCTCACGCAGGCCGCGCTCGCCGTCGAGCCGCGCCTTGCGACGTGGCGCGACCTGCTCGGCGAGAGGACGGGGAGGACCCCCCTGCTCGCGGGGAGCGGCTCCACCTGGTTCGTCGAAGGCTCGGCCGAAGCGCTCCGTGTGGGCGACCGAGAGGTGCTCGCCTGGGGGCGCGAGCAGGGGCGCCTCATCCCGGTCCGCACCGTCCCTGCAGGATGGACCGGTCCGGGGCCCGGTGGCGCCCCCGAGGAGTAGCGCGGGCTACTTGCCGGCGCGTCGCTGCCAGCGCGTGGCCTTCAGCATCTTCTTGTGCTTCTTCTTGCGCATGCGCTTGCGGCGCTTCTTGATGAGGCTTCCCATGGCTCGGGGCAGGTTACAGGGCGAGCGCGCCGGGCGCCATGTCGGCACCGCATCGGGCAGAGCCGTGGCGGTTCGGCCGCCGCTACCGGCTGCGACCCGGTGGTGTGGTGCGCACCGGTGGTGTGGTGCGCACCGGGATCGGCAGGACCGCCGGGCGGCGTGCCGGCCACATGGCGCCGAGGATCTTGTCGAAGACCAAGGACGCTCCGGCGGCGGCTCCCTGCCATGCGTCGTGCACCCGCCGCTGCCGTCTGCGGCCGCGTCGCCCGGCTGCGGAGCGCCGGCCCCCGCCGTGCTCCCTGCGGCCTCGCTCTTCTGGGTCCCGATCCTTGGTCATGTCGATCGCCTCCTGTGCTCATCGTTCCCCACGCACATAAGGGAGGGGTCACGACCACGTGAATTCGGGATAAGAAGCGCACGATCGCGCAGAGGCGAGCTATTCGTCATCTGGCTCCTCGGCATCCCCGGCAATGGGCTGCGGCACCGTCGGCAGCTGGAACCGGAAGATGGCGCCGCCGCCGGGGTCCCTCCCGGCCCACACCGATCCCCCCTCTGCCTGGGCGACCTGGGCCACGATCGCGAGACCCAGCCCCGAGCCCGGCAGCGCGCGGGCGGCAGGTGCACGGTAGAAGCGGTCGAAGACGTGGGGGAGGTCTTCCTCGGCGATCCCAGGGCCATGGTCTCGAACCGTGACGACGCCGCCGTGGCACGTGACCTCCACGACCCCGCCGGGAGGGCTCCACTTGAGCGCGTTGTCCAGCAGGTTGCCGATCGCCCTGTCGACCCGGTCGCGTTGCGCTCTCACCCACGTCGGGCTGGACGAGAGGCTGAACGTCACATCGCGGGGGCGACCGTGGGTCGTCGCCACCGCGATGGCGTCTTCGACGAGGCTGTCGAGCCGGAACACCCGAGGCGGCGTCGGCCGCTGCTCGCCCCGGGCGAGCTCGGACAGGTCACGCACGAGGGCCGTGAGCTCGTTCATCTGGGTGAGCAGGTCGTCGATGAGCACCTCGCGCTCTTCGGGGGACAGTCGGTCGAGCCTGCGGACGACCTCGAGGTTCGTCCGCAGGCTGGTGAGCGGCGTGCGGAGCTCGTGCCCTGCGTCGACCACCAGTTGGCGCTGTGCGTCCTGCGACCGCTGCAGCGCGCTCAGCAGGTGGTTGAACGCGCGCCTGAGCCGGCCGAGCTCGTCCGTGCCACCAGGGTCGAGGCGCTGGCTCATGTCGGTGGTCGTGGCCACCCGCTCCACCGCCGCCGTCAGCTCGTCGAGCGGGACGAGGGCGGTGCGGCTCACGAGCCACGCGAGCGCCAGCGCCAGCGCGACGCCCAGGACCGCCACGCCGACGAGGATGAGCCGCAGATGCTGGAGCTGGCTGTCCACGCTCGAGAGCGGGAGGACCAGCTGCAGCGCGGCGCGGGTGGTGCCCGCGGGAAGCGGGCCTGTGAAGACGACCACCGTCCCTACGCTCACCACGAGCTCGCGGTAGTCCGCCCCTGCGATGGTCACGTCGGTGTAGAAGGACGGCGCGCGGCCTTCCGCAACCCGCGTCACCGCTGCGGACTGCGGGATCCCGCCACCCGTGATCACCGCGCCCGAGGGGGTCACGAACTGGTAGTCCTGGTACCCGAGGCCCCCGGCGCGGCGCTGGAGCCGCGCTGTGTGCGTCTGGAGCGACTGCACCGTCGCTCGCGCGTCCGCACGCAGGGTGCCGTCGATCGAGCCCAGGAGCGAGTTGCGGGACGCGACGTAGCTCGCCGCCGCCGAGGCGAGCACCGCGACGACGACCGCGACCGCCGCGACGAGCACGAGCCTGCTGCGGAACGTCACGGTTCGCGCAGCACGTACCCCACGCCGCGGACGGTGTGCAGGAGCCGGGGCTCGTTCCCCGCCTCGGTCTTGCGGCGCAGGTAGCCGACGTAGACGGCGAGGGAGTTCGTGCCCGAGTCGAACGTGTAGCCCCACACCCTGTCCAAGATCACCTCGCGCGTGAGCACCTGGCGGGGGTGGCGCATGAAGAGCTCCAAGAGGTCGAATTCGATGCGCGTCAATGCGAACGCCCGGTCCCCGCGCCGCGCCTCGCGCGTGCCCAGGTCGAGAACGAGGTCGTCGAACCGCAGGGACTCGCCGGTGTCGGCAGGCCGCCGGCGCAGCAGCGCGCGCAGGCGCGCTTCGAGCTCTGCAAGGGCGAACGGCTTCACGAGGTAGTCGTCGGCCCCGGCGTCGAGCCCCAGGACCCGGTCGTGGACGGCATCGCGCGCGGTGAGGATGAGGACGGGCGTGTCGTCGCCTGCGCCGCGCATGCGCCTGCAGACGTCGAGCCCGTCGATGCCGGGAAGGCCGAGGTCGAGGACCACCGCGTCGGGAGGCGTGAGGGCGAGCGACTCGAGCGCGGCCTGACCGTCCGCGACGGAGGTCACCTCGTAGCCGTCGAGCCGGAGCGCTCGGTCGAGCGCGTTCCGGACGCCAGGGTCGTCATCGACGACGAGGATCCGCACCTGCGCCGTCTCCTTTCACGCCACTGCCTTCACACCCGTGCCTTCACGCCACCGCCTCGACGCCACCGCGGCAGCTCCGCTTCACCGGGTCGTCGCCCGTGACGGCAATGACCATATCGGCGTGTCGCATCGGCGGAAGTCCCAGGTCGGCGCGTTCTTCCGAACTTCTTAGCGCGATCACCCCCCTCCGGGCCTGGTTGAATGTGCCATGTCTCCGGGGTAGTTCAATCGGCAGAACGTCGGCCTTTGGAGCCGGATGTTGGAGGTTCGAGCCCTCCCCCCGGAACGTCCTGGCGGTCACCTGCTGACGGACATCCGTCGGCCGGTCGACCGCTGTGCGGACTGGTAGCTTCGAGCCGATGCGCACCAGATCGCTCGGAGCGGTTGCGCTCGTGAGCGGCATGGCGCTCCTCTGCAGCGCCTGCGGCGGTGGGCATTCTGCGGCGTCGCACGAGCAGCACAAGGTGAAGCCGCCCAAGGTCCACAGCCAGGAGCCCTCTTCCACGACGACGACGGGGCCGGCCCCGTCCACTACCACGACGACGTCGACGGCGCCCGTGGCAGCCTCAGGGCCACCGCGATGCACGTTCGCGCACCTCTCCGTCTCTCTCGGTCAGGTGGGGGCGGGACTCGGCCACGAGGGTGTGGCGATCCTCTTCGAGAACACCGGCACCTCCACGTGCTCGCTGTCCGGCTACCCGGGGGTCGCGGCGCTGGACTCCGCGGGCCGGCAGGTCGCACAGGCGCAGCGCACGCCGTCGGGGTACCTCGGTGGGATGCAGACAGGTTCGACGACCCCTCCGGTCGTGCTCCTCGGGCCAGGAGCGGAGGCCTCGGCGCTCGTCGAGGGCACCGACGTGCCCGAGGGCGTCGCCTCGTCCTGCCCGACCTACCCGGCACTGCTCGTCACCCCGCCGACATCGACGTTGTCCGCGCGGCTCACGGTGTCGCTGCCCGGGTGCTCACCGCTCGAGGTGCACCCCATCGTGAGCGGTACGACGGGAACCACGAAGCCCGCCTCGGGATAGCAGGCGCGGCATCTCGAACCACGCCGAGACGCCGCCGGACTCGACCGGCTTGCCCAGCGCGTTCGACACGTAGCGCACCACCGTCGCGGGATGGAGCCCGAAGTGCCCCACGAGGACCGTCGAGACGTGGTAGCGAGCGAGGAACGTCCTCAGGGCCGCGACCGTCCTCTGGTCGACCGGTGGTGTGGGCGTGCCGGGCGCTGTCTCGAGCTGCGCCTTCGCGAACGCCGGTGTGTACGCATCGGCGAGCAGGTGCTCGACGACCGTCGGGGCGAGCGGTGCCGGCGTCGACACGCTCGTGCCTCCCGGACCGTCGGGAACGAACGCGTCGGCGCCGAAGAGCCGGTAGCGCATGCCGGCGGCAGCCTGGAACGTGAGGTTCCACACCGCCTCGGTGGGGAGCACGTAGGGGTACGTGAGCACCGCGATGCCCGGTGGGATCCGCTCGATGGCCGAGGACGTGAAGAACCTCGGCGTTGTGGCGGCTCGTGCCGGGTATGCCGAGGCGGGGATGAGCGGGACGAGTGCCACGATCGCGACGGCCGCGACGGCCGCCGGGGCGCCGAACGTGCTGAGGGGGTGCAGCGTCTTTCGGTGAGCGCCTCGCCGGCGCTTGGCTGCTGCACACATCTCGTCGAGCCCGATACCGAGCGCGACCGCGGCGCAGAGCTGGAGGAAGAGGGAGAAGCGGACGTCGAGGATGTCCTCGAGGAAGGGCAGGTGCTCGAGCGCTGCAGCCGGAAGGGGGATGCCGGTGGCGCGGGTGTCGACCACGAGCCGTGGCCCGAGCGCAAGGAGCCCGGCGATCGCCGCCATCGCCACGAAGAAGGCGAGCGCGCCCCTCCGGCGGTACACCCACGCGAACCAGACGAGCACCACTGCGAGCGGGAGGCCGAGGTACATCCCGTTCTCGTCCACGACGCCGCCGACGAGCTCGTCGCCGTGCGCTCTGAGGCCGAAGCCGAGGAGCTGGTTGGAGGTGGGCAGGACGGGCCCGAGCAGGTCGCCGTGGAAGCCCGAGACGACGCTCAGCGGGTGAGGGGGGCCGACGACGTGCTGGGGGCCGTGGACCGACATCCACACGGGGTAGGCGAGCGCCGCCGCGCCGACGACGGCGCAGCAGCAGGCTGCCACCACGACATGGGTCGCCCGGTCCCTCACGGTGTGCCGGTTGGCGATCGCGTACAGCACGACGCCGCAGACCGCCACGACGGCGGTCATGGCCAGCACCTCGGGGGAGATGTAGTACTCGAGCACGAGGAGCACGCCGAGGAGGAGCCCATCGCGGACCGCACCGTGACGCTGGGCGACCACGATCTCGTCGAGGAGCACCAGCACGATCGGCGGGATGAACATCGCGACCAGGAAGAGGTGGCCGCTTCCCTGGCCGATCATGTAGGGGGAGAAGCCGAAGAGGAGCCCGCCGCAGAACGCAGCGACCCAGGAGCGGACCCAGCGGCGCAGCGCCAGGCACATCGCCAGCGCGGACGCGGCGAACGCCACCACGAGCAGGACGTCGTAGGTGGCGACGGTCCCGATCGTGAGCTGGAGCGGCGCGGACGCGAGCCCGAGCAGCGGTGACGACGTGTTGACGGCGAGGTTGATCCCTTTCGGGTAGTTCATCCACGTCGAGAAGAACGGGTTCAGGCCGTGGCTGACCGCGTAGAGCGGCCAGCGGAGGAACCACACCTCTTGGGCCTGGTCGCCGCAGTTGCATCCGGGCATGCTGGCCGTCGGTGCGAACAGGACCCGGTGGTACAGGAAGATCGCCACTGCCGAGTAGGCGGCCGCGGCTCCGAGGCCAGGGGCGAGCGCGGTCACGGCGGCCCCCGTTCGCCGGGATCCGTCGCCGCCGCGGAGCCCTCGTGGCTGTGCCGTCGCGCCGTCGATCTCGGGCGCAGGGGAAGCCGTCGCGGTTCCCCTGGTCATCGCACTA
>JAKAQM010000110.1 GCA_021822565.1 Actinomycetes bacterium
AACAGGCGCAGTCGACGGTTCTTGCGCGCACAGAGCTCCTGGTCGACCGACAAGCCGAGTCGCTCTTCGAAGGCCTGTCCGTCGTAGAGCGTCCTCGTTCGCTGCTCCTCGAGGCTTCGGGCCATGACTGTGAGCTTCAGCTCGCGCAGTCCCTCGATCGTGGGGCTCATACATGCTTGCTCCTTTCATTGGTAGTAGTCGCCGCCACGCACGTTTCGGTGTTGACGGCGGTGGGCCGGGCCCGCACATGCTCCGCGCGGCCTTCATCATGGCCGCCCTCGACGCCGGGGTGCCCCTCCGGGACGTCCAGCTCGCTGCCCGTCATGCCGATCCCCGGACGACGACCGTCTACGGCACCGGCGCCAGAGGCTCGACCGCCACGCCGCCTACGTCGTGGTCGCCTTCGTCAGCGAAAGCTGACCCAGCTGGCGGAGGTTCTGTTGGACAGAACTGGTACACCCCAGAGGGTGCGCATGAGCTGGACGCATGCATCCCGCCGCCACGGGATCGCCCGCCACGCCGCCGGGTTCGTCGTGGAGGACTGCGGCCTGGTGTACATCCAGCCGGCACCACCGGACTCCGCCGTACCCGACCCCCGCGTCGTCTTCCTCGGGGACGACGAGGCGGGGAGGGCCATCGAGGAGATCGGGATCGAGATGGAGGTTGATGCGAACGGCGAGGGTCACCTTCGGGTCATCCACGCCACGGCGCTGCGCGACAAGTACCGAGGGCAGTACGAGGAGGCCAAGAGATGGCGCGTGTGAGGAGAGCGAAGAGCGGAGCGGTGCTCACCCCCGAGTTCGAAGAAGCGCTCGCCGACGAGGCAGAAGCAGGCTACGACCTCGAGACCGCCACCCCGAGGAAGGTTGGTCGGCCCTCACTTGGTCGTGGCGTCTCGCCTCGCCTCGACCTTCGGATCGAACCCGACCTCGCAGCCCTCTTCACGAGCGAGCCGAAGAGGAGCATCGCAGCATCAGTGCGGTCGCCCGAGACGCACTCCGGCGCTACTTGGCATCGTGAGAGAACTTGGGCAACCTCGACCGGGCGCCGTGCCCCATAACGAGACGGCTTGCGATCGGAGCCCCTCGCCCTGAACGCCGGGTCGCGGGCGACCGCGAATTGGAGGCTCAGGGGTCGCAGTCAACGGCGACTTCGAGCGCCTCGCAAAGCTGCCGCATCCTCGCGTCGCCAAGGCGCCCGATCCGCTCGGTGAGGACGCCGAGGGCGACGCTCTCGATCGAGTCCACGTTGGCCACGCAGTGCCGCGGCACCGGGTCGTCGCCTGGTTCGAGGAGGACCTCACTGGGCAAGCCACGGATGGTCGTGGTGCACGTATCGATGACCGCCCGCCGAAGGCGAGGAATGGCGGCGTCGCGCGACAACACGATCACCGGCCTTCGGCCGATGTCGGGGAGCTCACACCACCAGACGTCGCCCCGAGCGGGCAACGGGCTCATGACGCCGCGGCCGCAGCCCGGAACGATCCGCACTCCGCCCGGATGCCTACGAGCTCAGTGAGTCCGGCCTGACGCCCACCAGCGCTGGCTTTCTCCGGCTGGACTCGTCCGGAACGGCAGGCGTGTCTCGCCGACGCTCACCGAACCAGTGCTTCGCGAACCGCGGCGATGGCCGTGTCCGGGTCGATCTGCAGTTCCGCCGCGACTGCCGCATACGTGCTCGCAGCGTCGCGAATGCGGCGGCGCCGGTGCGCCGCGTCAGGCAGCGTCGGGCCGGGCTCTTCGGGGTGCTGGTGCTCACCGCGCTGGCGCTCTACTTCCCCTCCGTCGAGCGCGTGGTCGGGCGTCACGTGCTCGTCGCCACCATCCACCTCTGGGCAGGCATCGCGTGGCCAGTGCCGCTCATCGTGTCGCTCCTCGGTCCGTGGGGCGCGCGGATGCGACGCGACGTTCGCAGGTTCAACCGCTGGACCCGGGCCGAGATCGCATGGCTGTGGCGCTCGAGCTCCGGCTCCGGCTCCGGCTCCGGCTCGAGCTCCGGCGACGGCCTCGAGATGGACAAGTTCAACCCTGGCCAGAAGCTGCATGCGCTCTTCGTGGGGGGCGCGATCACCGTCTTCCTCTCGACCGGGATCGTCATGAAGTGGTTCGGGCTGTTCCCTGTGGGTTGGCGCACCGGGGCCACGTTCGTCCACGAGCTCCTCGCGTTCGTCATCGTCGGAATCGTCGCCGGTCACGTGGTGATGGCCCTCGTCCGCCGAGACGCGCTCCGCTCGATGGTGCGGGGCTGGGTCACCGTCGCGTGGGCGCAACGTCATGCGCCCCTGTGGGCACGAGAAGAGCTCGGCGGCTCGCAACCGGCGCGAGCCCCGGTGGCAGAGGTTCGAGAGGACGCGCCGGTCTCGAGATGACGTCACGAGTGCGAGCTCCTCACGGCATGGTCGCCCACGGGTGACGCGGCGTAGGGCGATCGATCGCTGAACGGCTCGCGGGCCTACTCTGCGCCAGGCAGCAACCGGGGCTCCACGCGCGCTTCGACGACCCGCGCGCCTGTCCGGCGGAGCACATAGGCGCCCTTGCCCTTCACCTCCGCCCGAGGTCGCGAGGATCGTCGGCGCGGCGGCTGGCATCCGGCCAAGCCAGCCCTCGCCGGCGTCACGCGGCGGGAGCAGGACGCTCGGACGCTGGCGGCTCCGCTACGAGCTCGAGCGGCACTTGCGATTCGGGAAGGAGGTCGAACGTCACCGAACGCAGTGCAGCGATGACCTGGTCCAGCTCCGCGACCATGTGGAGGAGCTGCTCTTGCACGTAGGGGTCTGCCGTGCGCTTCTGAAGCGACGTGGCTCCCAGCCCGATCTCGAAGAGCTGTCCGATGGCCTGCTGGTGGGAGTGGTACACACGGTCCGTCACGGTCATCTCCATGATCCGCACGCTTTCTCCCGCCGCCACCGTCATCTCTAGCGCGAGCGCTCGGTGCCGTCAAGCGCCCTTTCCGAGTGCCGCCAGCGCGAGGGCACCGGGCTGCGGCGCGCGCGGTGGATCGGTCGCTCGCACGGCCACCATCGTGACGACGGAGGTCCAAAGGAGCGCGACCATGGCCAGATGGGCGTCCTGCCAGGCTGCACCCGCACGGCTGAGCGCGCTGGCGGCACCGAACGCGGCGACGGCGACGAAGACGCCGATCGAGACGAGTGAGAGCCCGCGCCGCCAGCCCGACGTCGTTCGCCATCTGCTCACGACGAACGCGGCGAGGCAGATCCCTGCGCTGCTCGCGAGGGTGCGATGGACGATCTGCCAGTCGGCGAGGCTCGACGCCGACGAAGGGCAGAGGGGCCAACCGGGGCACGCCCTGCTCGCGCCGTTGGCGACGACCAGGCTCCCTCCGACGATCGTGGCGAGCGTCGCCGCGAGCAACGCCCAGCCCCACCACCCCACGGCAGCTCGAGACCACGACGCCCTTCGACCTCGCACGGCGACGACCGCCGTCACGGCGGTGACCGCGAGGAACACGAGCCCGGTGACCAGGTGCACGGCGACCGTCCAGGGAGCGTTCTTCGCCAGCACGGTCAGCGCGCCGAGCCCTGCCTGGAAGAGGACGAGGCACGCCCCGGCCACAGCAGGAGCGAACGCCTCGCGGTGATCGCGGGCCCGGCGGGCCGCGACCGCCGTCGAGAGCGCTCCGACGGTCACCAGCGCCGCCAGGTAGCGGTGCGACTGCTCCAAGAGCGCGTGGTATCGATCGATCGGGGTGATGCTGCCGTCGCACAGCGGCCAGCTCGCACAGCCCATCCCCGAATGCGTGACGCGGACGGTGCTGCCGAGCACCACGAGGGCGTACGCGCAGGCCATCGTCGCGACGGCCAGGACCACCACCATGCGCTCCGCCCTGGCCTCGGGCAGTGGACCCACTGCCGTCGCGTCGGGTGATCGCCTGCCGCGCTGCACGTCCGGACTCCCCTCACCCCTCGGTCGACCCGGTTTCGCGAGCGCGCTGTCTCGAAACCGCACGGCGCACGCGCCTACGTCGAGTGAACCGCGCAACGTTACATCGAGCGCATGACGCACCGTCGAGGGACGCACCGTCGAGGGGCGCACCGTCGAGGGGCGGATCCTCGTGAGCGCCGAGCAGTGCCCCGGCGCTCGGCGTGGTCAGCTCGAACGGCTGTCGTCGACGACGCCGAGGCGGGAGCCCACGCGCAGGCGCCGTGCCGCCCACCAGGCGATCCCCGCCACCAGAGCGACGCCGAACCCTATGGTGACCGGGGTGAAGGCCGAGGACACCGCGCGCCAGTTGCCCGCGACCGCGTAGCCCGAAAGCGCCAGGGCGAACGTCCATGGAAGGCTGCCGAGAGCGGTCAGCGCGATGAACTGGGCAGTGGGCATCTCGGCGATGCCGGCCGGCAGGCTGATGAAGGTGCGCACGACCGGGAGGACCCGGCCGACGAGCACCGCCGAGCGACCGTGACGCGAGAAGAACCGCTCGGCGCGATCCAGGTCGCGTCGGCGCAGGAGGACGTAGCGGCCCCAGCGTTCGACGAGCGGTCGGCCGCCGGCGCGCCCGACACCGTAGGCAACCGCAGCGCCGACGATGTTGCCGGCCGTTCCGAGCAGGGCCACCACCACCACGTTCAGGTGGGAGCTCACACCGGCGACGGTGACGCCGGCAGCGAGCGCCCCGCCGAGGAGCATGACAGCTTCGCTCGGGACCGGGATGCACGCCGACTCGAGGACCATGAGGAGGAACACGGCGAGGTAGCCGTGCCGGGTGATCTGGCTGACGACGAGATGCTCCAACGGGCGCTCCGATTCGATGGACGTGTCCGGCGCTCCTCCAGGCGTTCCGACCGACGCGTGGTGCCGGCAGGAGCGCCGTGCGACCGGCCCACGGCGCAGTCCCATCGGGCATCCGCATCGTGACGCAGCCGGTCGGCCGCGCGCAGGCTAGCGCACGCCCCGTCCGCTCCCGTCGGGTGCAGGTCGACGGGCGTGCGTAGACTCTCGTCGTCCGGCTTCCGGCAGGCACCACCCAGGGGGAGGAGGCGTCATGGCAGGTGCAGCAGCCGATGCTGATCAGGCGGCCGCGCGGCTGCCGCCGATGGTGCGGGACACCGTCCTCGTTCCTCCGCCTCGGCCACCGTCTGGGCGGCTGCCCGTCGGTGATCTCGCGGGCTATCGGGCGCTCTACGAGGCGTCGGTTCGAGACCCCGGGGCCTACTGGGCGACCGTGGCCGACGAGCTCGAGTGGATGTCGGGCTGGCCCGCGGACCCCGTCGTCGCCGGCGACCTGGCCGACGGGTTCGAGTACTTCCCCGGCGCGGTCGGCAACGTGAGCGTCAACTGCGTGGATCGCCACGCGCGCAGCCATCCCGAGCGGATGGCGGTGCGCTGGCTGGGCGAGGACGGCGAGGAGCGGTCGTGGACCTACGCCGAGCTTCTCGAGCAGACCGCCCGTTTCGCCCAGGCGTTGTCGGACCTCGGTGTGCGACGTGGCGACGTCGTCGCGGTGTTCCTTCCGAACCTCCTCGAGACGTTCGCGGCAGTCCATGCCTGCTTCCGGATCGGGGCGATCTACAACGTCATCTTCTCGGGGTTCTCGGCTCAGGCGCTTGCCGACCGCATCGTGGACACCGGCGCTCGGGTCGTGGTGACCGCGGACGAGAGCTATCGCAGGGGGAGACCGGTCCCGCTCAAGGCCACGCTCGATTCGGTGCTGGGCCAGCTTCCCTCCGTGGAGCACGTGGTGGTCGTGCGCCGCAGTGGCAACGCCCGGGTGCCGATGACCAGGGGACGGGACGTCTTCTGGGACGAGCTGCTGGCGCGCACCGCCACGCTCGCCGACCCGGTGCCGGTGGAAGCGAACGAGCCGGGCTTCATCATCTACACGAGTGGGACCAGCGCCAAGCCGAAGGGACTGGTGCACAGCGGGTTGGGCTTCATGGTCGGCGCGTACCACAACGTGAAGCTGTCGTTGGACCTGGGCCCCGACGACGTCTACTGGTGCACGGCCGACGTGGGCTGGCTGACGTTCCCCATCTTCGAGCTGGTGGGGGCCACCGCGTGCGGGGCCAGCATGCTCGCGTGCGAGGGGGCGCTGGACTTCCCCGAGCCGGATCGCTTCTACCGCATCGTCGCCGACCACGGCGTCACGAAGATCTTCACCGCCCCGACGCTGCTGCGCATGCTCGCCCGCTACGGCGAGCAATGGGCTCGGGGCCACGACCTGTCGGCGCTGCAGCTGATCGCGTTGGTGGGCGAGCCGCTCGACGCCAAGACCTGGCACTGGGTCCAGGACCACGTCGGCCACGGCCGTCTCGAGATCAACAACACGTACGGGCAGAGCGAGACCGGGAGCGCCTGGACGTCCTCGATCGCCGGGGTGACCCCGGCCAAGCCCGGGTCGTGCGGGTTGCCGCTGCCCGGGCACGCGTATGGCATCCTGGCGGACGAAGCCGCCGACCCTGGACCGACCAACGGTGCCGGTGGGGGCGCGGTGGGCGGGCCGGTGCCGACCGGGTCAGTAGGGCATCTCGTCTTGACGGCGCCGTTCCCGACGCTGTTCCGCAGCATCTGGAGAGAGCCGGAGCGCTACCGGACCCAGTACTTCTCGGCCTTCGGTCCGGGCGTCTACGCCAGCGCTGACGCTGCGTTGGAGGACCTCGACGGCCACATCTGGGTCGTGGGCCGGGTCGACGGCGTCATCAATGTCGCCGCCCACCGGCTGTCCACCATGGAGATGGAGAGCGCCCTCTTGAGCGTGCCCGGCGTCGCCGAGGCGGCGGTCATCGGCGTGGACGACCCGACCAAGGGACAGGTGCCGGTGGGGTTCGTGACGCTGGCCGCCGACGCTCCTGACCGCGTCGACGAGGCGCGGCTGTCGGACCGGCTGGTGGAGGCCATCGGTCCCATCGCCCGGCCGAAGCGGATGTACGTCTTGTCGACCATGCCTCGAACGCGCAGCGGGAAGATCGTCCGGCGTCTGCTGCGCGAGCTGGTGGTGGAGGGCGGTGCCCGAGGCGACGTCACGGGCTTGGAGGACCCCGAGGTGCTCACGCACCTCCAGCGCGAGCTGCAGGCTCCGCCGTCCTCGGCCCCCGAGCGCGCTGGGGCGCCCCGCGATCGTTCTTGACCAGGGCTCCGGTGTCTCGCTGCGCCCGTGTCGCAGGCTCGAACGTCGCCGGCTCGGCGTCGAGGGACAATGCGGCACCGAGCTGCTGGAGGAACTCGTGGACCGTCGACCGTGCAACCCGATGGAGGATGGCACGGTCGAGGAGCGCACCGATCCCTTCGAGAGGCGGGCGGTACGAGGCTTCGATGGTGACGCGACTTCGATGCGTGCCGAGCGGAGAGATGATCAGGGTGCCGTCGAGGACCGGGAACAGCGAGTCGAAGAGCGCCGCCTCCCAGCGCAGGGCGATCGCTGCGCAGCCGTTCCGTGTCCAGCGTGGGCCCAGGTGGACCCTGGCAGGGATGCCGAGCACGTGGTCGCCGAGCGAAGGCCCGATCCTCATGAGGACGGTCTCACCCGAGGCCGTTGCGGCGCCGACGAGCGCCAGGAGCTCGGAGCCCGTACGCAGGAGCCGGCGCTCGGCATCGACGTGCGTCTCTTCGAGCTCGAAGGAGTCGGTCAGGAAGATGACCGGCCGTGGCGGCGCGTTGACCATCGCTTCGATCATGGAGGCCGCGCGCTCGTCGGAGTAGGGCCGGTGGTCACAGGGACCGCACGTCGCGGGCGCTCGTCCTCGGCCCGATCGAGACCGCGAGAGAGCGCCGCCAGGCGTACTGGGCGCTTGTTGCCCACCCGGCTCGGTCGTAGGCTCGCCGTGAGGTCGACCCGCTCTGACGTCCGACTGGGCAGCAGGGCGGCCGGCAGAGGAGGCGTGCGCATGGCTGCAATCTCCCAGTCGGACTACTCGGAGGCCGGCTCCCCAGAGGCCGTCGGCCCCCTGGGCGCGTCGGTTCGCGTGGACCTCTACCGCATGATGGTCCTGATCCGCACGTACGAGGAGCGGATCCGCCAGGAGTACCACGCCGACAAGACGCCGGGCTTCGACATCGGCGCCGGCAAGATCCCCGGTGAGATGCACCTCGCAGCCGGGCAGGAGCCGGTGGCGGCGGGGGTCTGCCCGCATCTACGGCCTTCCGACGCGCTCACCGCGACGCACCGGCCGCACCATCTCGCCATTGCCCATGGTGTCGACCTCGCCAAGATGACCGCCGAGATCTTCGGGCGACAGGGCGGGCTCGGTCACGGGCGCGGCGGCCACATGCACCTCTTCGATCCGGCGGTCCACTTCTCGTGCTCTGGGATCGTCGCCGAAGGGCTTCCCCCGGCGCTCGGCCAGGCGTTCGCGTTCCGCCATCGAGGCACTGACAGTGTCGCCGTGGCCGTGACCGGCGAGGGCGGGGCCAACCAAGGTGCCTTCCACGAGTCGCTCAACCTCGCCTCCCTGTGGCGGCTGCCCGTCGTCTTCGTCATCGAGGACAACGAGTGGGGCATCTCGGTCAGCCGCCGCGCGTCGACGTCGGTGGAGGACAACTCGTTGCGCGCTGCCGCCAACGCCATGCCGGGCGTGCGGATCGAGGACAACGACGTGGAGGCCGTCTACCGCGCGGCACGGGCGGCCGTCGAACGGGCCCGCGCCGGGGACGGTCCCTCGTTGATCGAGGTGCACACCCTCCGGCTCTGGGGCCACTTCGAGGGTGACCCGCAGACCTACAGGCCCGATCTCGACACGGTCGAGGAGCGCGACCCGATCCCGAGCTATCGCCACCTCCTGCTCGAGGCGGGGGTGCTGGACGAGGCTGGCGTGGAGCGCATCGCCGAAGAGGCCGCCACCAAGGTGGAACGAGCCGTCGAATTCGCGCTGGCAAGCCCAGAGCCAGACCCGTCGACGGCGACCGCGTACGCGTTCGAGTGAGGGAGGAACCATGACCGTGGTCGAAGAGCCTGCAGCGAAAGCCTCCCCGCCACCCCCCCGGCGGCTCACGATGGCAAAGGCGATG
>JAKAQM010000111.1 GCA_021822565.1 Actinomycetes bacterium
CACTTGCAGGTCCAGCCGGTCCCCACGGGCGATCAGCGAGCCGTCGACCTCATCGCCCTCGTGAAACAGCTGGCATCTTGACCGGCATCTCGACGCGCATCTCGACGCGCATCTTGACCGGCATCTCGACGCGCATCTCGACCGGCATCTCGACGCGCTGACGGCGGCACGCTGCCCATCTCGTAGAGGCGGGCGGTGCGGAGACGCTGGGTATGATCGTCCTCGGGATACGCAGCCTCACGTTGGTCGGCTGCGAGAGGTGGGAGGAACCGGGATGGGGCGGCATCGAGCGCTGTCGGAACGAGCGCGCCACCTGCCGCGCCTGCTCGCTGTCCCGTGCATTCTCGCGGGCGCCGCAGGCGTCTCGCTGGCGGCGGCCACCCCGGCGTCTGCCCGCACGCAGGGAGCCATCCACTCCATACCCGTCGGGTTCGAGCTCCCGCCAGCCGCCCATACGTACCGGCTCTCGCAGGTCCGCTCCGAAGCGCCGAAGGGGGTGCGTCCGCCCGGCTCGGATCTGCCACGCTGGACCGACACGCCGTCGAGCATCGACAGCACCCGGGTCGCTTCGACGAACTGGGCGGGCTACATCGCGGCCGGGTCGGGGTACACGGCTGTGGAGGGACAGTGGACCGTCCCCACGGTCACCCCGGCCAAGAGCCCACATGTGGTCGCCACATGGGTCGGGATCGGAGGAGGCACGCAGACGACATCGTCGCTCATCCAGACCGGCACCACAGTCACCACCGTCAACAGGTCCACGACGTACAGCGCCTGGATCGAGCTCATTCCCGCGCCATCGGTCTTCGTCCACACCGTGCACCCGGGAGACCACATGATCGGCGTGGTCGAGGAACGGTCAGCCGATCGCTGGCGCGTCGGCATCGAAGACGTGACCGCGGGCTGGACGGTCGAGACAACAACAGTCAGCTATGCCTTGACATCTGGCCTCACCGCCGAGTGGATCACCGAACGGCCGACGACAGGGACAACGGGCGCGCTGCTGACACTCGCCGACTTCGGCTCGACCCGCTTCCACGATCTGAGCGTGAACAAGAGCGCGACCCAGACCACTCTCGACTCGGCCGACATGTACGCCACAACAGGGACGCTCCTCGCCTACCCGGGGCCGCTCGGGGCATCCACAACAGGAAGCTTCACCGACTACTACGCAGGGACATCGTCACCGACCTCGACGTCCTCGACGTCTTCGCCATCGGTGCCGACCCCCGCTGCACCGGCGCCGACGGTGACCTCGGTCGCGCCGAGGACAGGCCCGACAAGCGGCGGGACCACCGTCACGGTCAGCGGCACCCACTTCACAGGGTCGACTGCCGTCACCTTCGGCTCGACGGCTGCGGCAGGGTTCCGGGTCACAAGCTCCACACGCATCACGGCGACGGCGCCGGCCGGCACCGGGACGGTGGACATCACCGTGACGACTCCCGGCGGCACGAGCGCCGTCGTGGGCACAGGCCAGTTCACCTACCGGATCCAGCCCACCTCCACACGCATCTACGGCCAGACAGCGGACGCGACCGCAGCCGCCGAGCTGGAGCACCAGTTCCCCGCCACCACAGGCTCCTGCCCTGCGTCACGCGCGGTGGTGCTCGCGACCGACGAGCACTACCCCGACGCGCTCTCGAGCGCCTACCTCGCCCGCGACCTCGGGACCGGCACGCTGCTCACGCCCACCGGCTCGCTGTCCGCGCCGGCCAGGGGCGCGATCGTCGACGAGGGGATCGACCATGTCTACGTGGTCGGCGGGCCGTACGCGGTCTCGACAACGGTGGCCTCCACCATCGAGGCGATGCAGGCCACGGAGTGCGGAGGCGGTCCCGGGACAGGACAGGCGGTCCAGGTGACGCGCGTCTGGGGCAGGACCGAGTACGGCACGGCTGCGCAGGTCGCGACGTCCGTGCCCTCGACACGGGTGGGGACGCTCGATCTCTCCGGGGCGTACGCCGGCGGGGGCGCATTCGACCGCACGGGTGGGGCCGAGTCCGCAGCTGCGCCGCCAGGCACACCGAGGACCGCCATCGTGGCGACAGGCCAGAGCTTCCAGGACGCAGAGGCCGCGAGCGCCCTCGCCTACGCCGACAGCCTGCCGATCCTGCTCACGACATCCGCTGCGCTCTCGCCGCAGGCGCAGCACGCGCTCGGGACCCTCGCCATACGCCAGGTCATCGTGATGGGGGGACAGCTCGCGGTATCGGACACCGTCGTGGCCCAGCTCGTGGGGATGGGCGTCTCGGTGCTGCGCGTGTCGGGGACGACCTACAGCGGCACCGCCGCAGAGCTCGCGACCCTGGAGATGCAGCCCGCGCCCGACGGCGCGGGCTGGACGACCTCGTCGGTGGCCGTCGCCCGAGGCGACTCCTACAGCGACGGCATCGCCGGTGCCGTGGTCGCAGCCGACGGCCCCGCAGCGACGCATCCGGAGCCGCTCCTCCTCACCGTCGACCCCGGCACAGTGGGAACGACACTCACGAGCTTCCTCGAGTCCGACGCCGCTCCCGAGGGCGTGCGGCACCTGACCATCCTCGGCGGGCCGCTCGCGGTGAGCCCGGCCGTCGTCACCGCGATGCTCGCCGACCTGGCCGCGGGGGCCTGACCGGCGCCCACTGCCCACGGGCCCGCAGCCACATCCGTGCGCCCTGACGGCGTGACGGGGGATCAGGGCAGGTCGTCACCAGGCTGGGTCGCATAGGTCTGCACCAGCGCCCAGGTCTCCTCGACCGCCTCGATGTGCACGTCGAGGAACCGGCGCATCGCCAGCGCGCTCGGCGTGGCCTCGCAGAACATCGGGGTGCGCAGCGAGACCCGGCCGCTCGTGGGCGCAAGGTCCAGCGTGGCGAGCCCCTGCGCCGCATTCCAACGGCCGAAGGCGCCGTATGCCTCGATGCGGCGCTCGGTGGGGACCACCGAGGGGAAGGCGCTCGAGAGCACGAGCAGCGTGCCTGCTTGCGCGCGGGAGACCTCGGCGACGCACACCCAGGTGCTTACGTCCCCGCGGATCATGAAGCCGATCGCCTCGCCCTCCTCGAAGCGGCTCCACTCGCCGCCGGATGCCTCCACGACCGCGCCGAGCACCCCGAGGACGTCCACTTCCTCTTCGTGCACGCCGCCGCCCAGGCCGGCGAGCTCGCCGATGCTGCCGATGAGCGCGCGCAGCACCTCGGCGCCGCCTTCCAGCTCGGGGTGCGTGGTCGCGACGAACTGTGCGATCGCGTCCGACACCGCCTCGACGTCGACGGGCTCGTCGCCCGAGGGCAGGTAGGACCAGAGCGTGCGCACCGAGACGGGGGGCGACGCGTCAGGCTGCTCGAGGCCGACGGCGAACCACACGTCGGGGTCCAGGCGGGCGGGGTCGGCCGCGAGCCACGCAGCCGCAGAGGCCGGGAAGGAACCCTGGGATGCCTCGAGCTCGGGGCTCGGGCGCAGAGCGAGGATCGTGCGCGTCCCCTCGACCAGCGAGGCGCCGGCGGGGAGCGCCATGGGATCGAGGTGGAAGAGCGCCGCGTCCTGGATCACCCGCAGCGCGTCACCCTCCGCGATGGCGACCAGCCGTGCGCCGGGCTCCGTCGCCCAGTCGACGTCGAGCGTGAGGCCGCCTGCGGTCGTGGAGAAGGAGACCGGCTCGGCGCTCAGGACTCGGCCCCGCGCTCGTCCTCGCCGGAGAACACGACGCCTGCGAGCTCCTGCTTCTCGATCTCACCTTCCTTCGCGATCTGCGGTGCCTCTTCGTCGACCGTCTTCTTCAAGCCGCTCTTGAGCAACGCACTGCTGGTCACGGCGGCCACCGCGAGCTCGGCGAGCATCCCGGTGATGTTCTGCGCGTGCTGCGCGGAACCCTCCGGGTCATGCTGCGCGGTGGCCATCGACGCCGCCTTGCTCGACGCCGTCTTCGCCTCGAGCGCCTTTTGCATGAGCGCCTGGGTGCGGTCGCTGAAGCGAGCGATCTTCGCCTGGTGGACGGTGATGAGCGAGTCGATGGCGGCGCTGCGCGTCGACTGCTCGCTCTCGCGCGCCTTCTTCAGCCACCCGGGTTCGATGCCCTTAGGGAGGAGCGCGTCCTCCTTCGTCGCGCGCACCTTGACACTCGCCCGCTTGCCCTCCTCCAGGCTGTGCCGCGTCTCCGCGTCGCCGGTGAGCACCGTGCCGACGGCGCCCGTCGCAAGTCCGCTCCCGGCTGTGGAGCCGGTCTTCGCTGCCGTCTGTCCCAGCTTCATGAGCAGGGTGCGTGAGACTGTCGTGTGTGTCATCAACCCCATGCCCTGGGCTCCCATCTGGAGCTGCTGGACAGGGTTCAAGTACTGCGCGCCGGTCCCGAGCATGCCGACCGCGTTGGCGAGCGCGGGCGCACCGAAGGACATGCCCACCTGCGTCGCGTCCGAGAGAGCCTCCGCCCCCTGACCCTTGATCTGCTCGTTCAGCAGGTTGTAGTTGCGGGCGTTCGACGAGATGGCGCGGCGGATCATGCTCCAGCTGAACAGGATGCCACCGATCACCACTTTCACGGCGGCGATCGCCGCCGCGATGAGGCCGAGGACGACCGACGCGGTCGACAGCGCCCCGGCGAGCGGCGGCAACGGGGTCGCGGCGATGGCGGCCAGCCCCACGATCGTAGCGATCCCGGCGATGATGTTGCGCGCCTCCCGCAGAATGACGTTCAGCAGCTGGAGAGCGACGTGGAAGCTCGTCGCGCGGCCGTAGGGCTTCTTCGCGAAGAGCTCCTTCGCCTTCTCGCACTCTCGACTGATGCGCGTCCACACCCCGGTGACCTTCCAGGACTTCTGCCCCGTCGGGTTCATCTTCTCCGTGCGCACCTGCTCCTGCTCGATCTGGAGCACGCTCACGGTCGCCATGCCGAGCGCGGCGTTCAGGCCCTTGCGGGCGACGTACTTCACGAAGGTGCCGGCCTTCATCGACATCGTGATGATCTTGTCGATGCCGGCGTTGTGGACCTCGAGCTCCTTGGTCTTCACCGCGAGGCGATCCGCGCTGAGCTTGGCCTCCCGAGCTGCGAGCCCTACCCGATGTGCAGTCTGCGTCGCCTCGGGGAAGTTCATACTGCGCGTGACGTGCTTCAGCATCCCTGTGGTGTCGTCCTTCTTGGCCTTCACCTCCAAGCGCTTGTCGGTGTGCGCGAGGCTGCGACCCCCGGTGAGCGCCTGCACCCGCTTCTTCGCGTCGCGGGCGAGCTCGTACACGCCGTCGATCATCGGGATGTCGTCGTCGGCGTCCGCTCGAGCGAGCTGGGCGACCCGGGTCCGCTCCTCGACCGTGCCCATGATGATGGACCACACGTTCCCGCGCGGCACACCCCTCTCGTCGAGGAGCTTCGCTCCGAGCCGATCCTCGAGCTCTTTCTTGCGCGTCTCCGCCTTCTTCTTGGTCTTCGAGTCGGGGTTCTCCGAGAGGGTCTTGTTCAGCTGGTCCCACTCGGCCTTCGCCGCCATCGCGCGCACATGCTCGTTCTCGATGCGCCGCGCGAAGGTCTCGATCTTGGTCTCGTGCTTCTGGCCCTGCTGAAGGAGCCCGCCGGTGTACGTCGTGTACGTGCTCACCGCGGCGTAGGGGTCCTTCTGCTCGAGATCCGGGGTGACGCCAGGGATGGGGATCTTGTCGACGGAGGGCTCTGTAGCACCCAGCTTGCGCGGGGACGTCGGCGCGGTGCCGCCGCTCTGCTCCTTCGCCTGCGCGCGCGCCTCGGTCTCGAGCCCCGTCTTCTCCCCCGTCGAGGACTGCACCGGCGTCAGCGCAGGTCCCTTGCGATCGGGCGAGGCGAGCGCGAACGCCCGCTGCATGGTGCCGGCGTTCTGCACCGGGAGGAAATCCTGGTTCCCGGTGCGGACGCGCACGTTGAAGGGTGCCGAGATGCCGCTGTCGCCCGTACCCCCCGAGCCCTGCGTCGTGCCCTTCGCAGGACCATGGGCGACTCCCGAGACGCGAGCGGACGAAGCCGAACCCCCCGGGCCGTTCGAACCGTTGGCCGGCTCCGTGCCCATCTGCGGCCGTGTCCCGCTGACCGCGTTCGCCCTCGGACGCTGCTTGGTCTTCGTCAGCAGAGCCTCGTTGCCCACCCGAACGTTCCCCCTTGGCCCTCCGTTCCCGCCACCAGGTGCAATTCGAGTGTCACCGATCTTGGACGCCGTGTCAACATCGTGCGGCCGGGCGCAGGGCTCAGCGCGAAGCACCGAGTGCAGGAGCTGCGGCAGGCGGAGGCTGGTCGAAGAAGGAGGCGAGGCGACCGAGCTTCGCGTACTCTCGGCGCACGGACGCGCGCAGGTGTGCCATGCCGACCGGGCACCCCTGGGCGCCGGCTGCGAACGCCGCTGTCATGACGACGTTTCGGATGCCGCCCCCGGTGAGTTCCACCGTCTCGCTCAGCCAGTCGAGATCGACGGGATCGTCGGGCGCCTGTGCGGGGAGCGCAGCCAGGTGGACCTCCCACAGGCGCCTGCGAGTGGCCGGGTCGGGTTCGTCGAAGACGATCACGTGGTGGAGCCGTCGCACGAAGGCCTGGTCCATGCTCTCCTTCAAGTTCGTGGCGAGCACGGCGAGGCCTTCGAAGCGCTCGATGCGCTGGAGCAGGTAGGAAACCTCCTGGTTCGCGTAGCGGTCGCGGGCGTCGTGCACCTTGGCACGCGTGCCGAAGAGCGCGTCCGCCTCGTCGAAGAAGAGCACGACGTTCAAGTTCTCGGCTTCGGAGATGAGCCGCTCCAGGTTCTTCTCGGTCTCCCCGACGTACTTGTCGACCATCGCGGAGAGGTCGACGACGCAAAGCGCGAGGCCGAGCTCTCCTGCGATCGCTTCTGCAGCAAGGGTCTTTCCGGTTCCCGGTGAGCCGGCGAACAGCGCCACGATCCCGTGGCCCTTCGTCCCTTTGCCGACGAGGTCGGTTCCGCCGAGCAGCGCCTCTCGCTGCCGGCCCCAGGAGGCGAGCGTCTCGAGCGCCGCTTTCGTCCGGGGGAGCACGATGACGTCGTCGAGGCGAGCGCTCGGCCGGGCGATGAGGGTCGCGCCGCGAAGGCGCACCGCGCCCTGCCGGCGCGCCGCCTCGGCGACCACGCTGGCGTCGATGCCGCCGCGGACGGCCCCGTGCAGGTGGGCGGCCTTCGCGGAGGTCAAGATCTGGAGAGGGCTCAGGCGCATCGAGAGGACCTTCTCCCACGTATCGGCGTCACGGGCCGGCCCCGTGCCGACGGCTGCCTCCCACAGCTCGACGCGCTGGGGGCGCACGAACGCGGGCGCGTCGAGCTCGAGCACGGCCTCGTTGAACCACGCAGGTTCCCAGTTCTCGTCGTCGACGACGATGACCGGTACGGGTGAGGCCTCCAAGCGCGCGTAGGTGCCTCGCTGGGCGTAGAGGACCCCGTCGGGGTCCCACATGACGAGCGCCGCGCCCTCGAGGGTGGCCTCCCGGAGCGCGAGGACACAGAGCTCCGCGATCCGTTCGGCATCGAGGACCGACGGGACCCGGCGCAGGTCGAGGGCGACGTAGCCGATCCCGAGCGCGTCGAGCGCGCGCACCGCGGCCGACGGCCCGAGCGAACCGGGCTTCGCCCGCAGATGGACGACGCGGGCGCCGACGCGCAGCCCCTCGGCGAGCTCGTCCGGCTCGGATGCGCCTGCTGGCGGCACGTCGATGCGCAGCGGGGCGAGCAGCGGATCGGGCGAGCGGTCGCCGAGGAGGTGGCCGACGACGCGGTCGGGGACCACGAGGTGGCGTGCGAGGAACGGAAGCGTCTCGTCGTCGATCTGCACGAGCCCGTGGCGGCGAAGCGGCATGAGCGGCCCGAGACGGGCCCGGGCAGCCCGCTCCATCGAGCCGTAGCCGCAGAGCTCGAGGGCGAGGGCGACCGTCGGGCGCGCCTGCGTCGCGACCCCCGCGAGCAGGCCGTAGAGGGCGCCGATGCGCACGTCGAGGTCGACGGCCGCCCCCACGGCGAGCAGCCCAGCGTCGAGGGAGGAGAGCCCGAAGAGGGAGGCGACCCGCGTGAGCTCGTCGTCCGGCTCCCCCGAGAGCACCTCTGCGTCCAAGGGCATCTCACGGAGAGCCGTCGTGTGCTCCTCGCAGACGAGCGCGACGAGCGCGGCCATCTCCGGATGCGCCGGCACCGTGGTGCGCCTCCCCACCGCCGCATCCAGCTGGGAGACGAGCCATCCAAGGCGTTGCTCCACAAACGCGCCAAGGTAGTAGCAAACGCTTCTTCCTGCCTCGCGGCGCGCCATGCGGTGCGTGCGGCAGGCTGGTCACCCCCGGGCCGCCTTCTGCCGCGCCTTCGCGTGCGGTCAGGTCATCTCGACGGCCCGATGCTCAGCTTCCCGCCGGCCGCGCCGACATCGTGATGAAATCCCGGGCCCAGGCGGGGTCGAAGAAGGTTGCCGGTCCCTGCACCGTCGAGGCGAGGAGCTTGGCGCCGTTCGCCGGCGAGGCGGCGCCGTCCGGTGTGGCCGGGTCGTAGGTGACGAAGACCGTCCAGTACGGGTTGATGTCGAGCTGCATGCCGCGGATCGCGCCTGCGCGCACCAGCAGATCGGCGAGCTGGAGGGGCGAGAGTGCCGGCCCGGTGACGTAGACGAGCGCGCCGTCGGCGGTGATCCCCGCTCCCGACCGCCACTGGTTCTCGACGCCGGGCCCTGTGCAGGTGTCGATCCCGCAGGTGGCGCCCCACGAAAGCCAGTCGGGTGTCGACGCCTGCGGCGTGGGGGCGCCGCCGGCGACCAGCAGCACCAGGTTCTGGCGGACGTCCACCACGCTGGGCGTCATCGTGACTGTCGCGCCCCACGCGCCGATCGCCACCGAGCCGTTCGAGTAGATCACGAGCGAGGCCGCCCCCTGGACCAAAGGGACGATCGTCTTGCCTGTCGTGACGTAGCCCCCGTGGGCTGTCGCCATCTTGAACCCGCCGTTGAACGCGGCGACGAGCGACGTCGCCTGCGCC
>JAKAQM010000011.1 GCA_021822565.1 Actinomycetes bacterium
CTTTCCGTCCCCGCCGAGCTGGACCTCGACCAAGGACAGGGCGGTCGCGACCGGGAAGTGGAGCAAAAGGCGCTCATCGAGCTGCACGACCAGGGCGGTCGCGATGAACGTAGGGTCCTCCATCCCGCCCATGAAGTCCTCCCATGCGCCCTGCTCGAGCTCCCCCGCCGCGACGTGAACCGGCCGTCGCAGCCCGGCACTCAGGTTCGCGCCCATCCGATGGGCGCACGCCTCGAGGAGCGGATGAAGACGCCGCAGCTGTCCCCGGTCGACGACCTCGTGTCGCAGCGGATCGTAGGGACGCACCTGCGTCTCGTCGTCGATGACGAGCACCGCGTTCATCGAGTTGCAGCTTCTTCCATGAGGCGGACCTCCACGAGCTTCGATTCCTGGCCGATCCGTGGCAGTGGCAGCCGCCTCCATGGCGCCGCGCTGTTCATCGGCGCCGGCACGGGTGACCTTGAATTCCACACCGCACGAACTGTCGAGGACCATGTGCGAAATTCGATCGGGCGAACTCAGCGCACTCGGTCACGCCTGCTCGAGCGCGGTGGACACGGCCTGACTGGTGGAGATCACCTTGGTGTCCGCTACGTACGCCTGTTCGGCGGTGATGAGGTCGGTGAGTTGCTGCGCCAGTGTCACGTTGGACTGCTCGAGCTGCCCGCTCAGCAGCTTCCCGCGCCCGCCGGTCCCGGGAGCCCCGACGGAGGGCTGGCCCGAGTTGGCACTCGGGCCGAGGAGGTTGTTGCCGACGTTCACGAGCCCCGAGGCATTGGGGAACGAGGCCAGGGCGATCTGGGCGAGCGGCGTGGTCCGGCCGTTCGAGAAGGCTCCGGTGACGACGCCGTCGGCGCCGATGGAGTACGAGACCAGGGTTCCCGCAGCGCTCCCGTCCTGGGTGAGGGTGACGGTCTGCTGACCCGCGTACTGGGTCAGCGCTGTGTTCGAGGTTGCCGGCGGGAATTCCAGCGCAAGCTTCGTGAACCCTGTCGGCTTCGTGCTGACTGTCAGCGAGAATCCCGCTGCCGGGAGCGTGGCTCCGTTCACCTTCTGGAGGCTCCCGTTGGACCCGAAGACGACCGTCGGGGCGCTCGCTGTTGTGAACAGCTTCACTGTCCCCTTGACGGGTGTCTTGGCGACGGCAGTGATCTTCCAGGTATCAGCTGTCGACGCCCCCGTGAACGTGACGAGCACGGGGACGGCGCTCCCGAGCGAGTCGTAGGCGATGGAGGAGACGGTCACGCTCGGAACTGTCGACGTGCCACCCTTCCACGCGGGGAGGTTGCCGGAGATCTGGATGGATGTCGTCGCGATGGCGCCGATCGTCTTTCCGGTGGGAATGGTGATGGGAGACACCGCTGCCGAGCTCGTGATCTTTCCTGTCGGGCTCGCCTGCCAGCCGAGCACCTTGGCTCCCGAGAGCGCCGAGAGCTCGCCGTTGGCATCGACGGTGAGCGCCCCGTCTCTCGTGTAGAACTGCTGGCCGCCCTGCTCGACGACAAGGTACCCGCCGCCTGTGATGGCAACGTCTGTCTGGATGCCGGTCGTCTCGAGTGTGCCCTCGGTGAGGTCGGTCGACACGGAGGCCACCCTCACACCAGAGCCGATGGCGACCGGGTTGACCCCTGCACTTCCTGTGGTCGGTGCCGTCCCGCCGGCGATCTGCTCTGAGAGCAGGTCGGCGAACTGCACCTCGCCCTGCTTGTACCCCACGGTGCCGCTGTTGGCGATGTTGCTTCCGGTCTCTTGGAGGTACGACTGCTCCGCAGCGATCGCGGAGACCGCGGCGATCATCGATCGTGTTGCCATGCTGAGGGTCCTTTCTCGGGTCAGGCGGTGCTTGTCTGGCCGGCGGTCGCGATGCCGACGGTGGTGACGGCGGACAGGGGAACTGTGACCTGCCCGACCTTCAGGAGCGGTGTCCCGGCCGCGGAGAGCGAGATCTCCGACACCGTTCCCGTGAGCTCGTTGCCTGTCACCGTGGCCGTGACCTGCTTGCCGAGGAGGCCGGTCGCCGCCGAGTCCTCGGCGTAACGCCCTTGCGTCTTGATCGCGTCGGTGAGCGACATCGACGCCTCCATCTGGGACAGCTCCGCGGTCTGCTGGGCGATACTCGCAGGTGTGGCGGGGTTTGTCGGGTCCTGGTGCTGGAGCTCGGCCATGAAGAGCTTGATGAACAGCGCTGGTGTGTCGAGCTGGTTCCTGAGTCGTGTGGCACTCGAAGTGCTTTGCCCAGCTGCCTGTGCGGAAGTCGTGCTCGTGATCGGCGTGGTCATCTGTTCCTCAGATCCGGATATCGACGAGGTGGGAGCTCGAGGCTGGCGTTGCTCTGCGCAGAGCTGTCGTGCGCCGCGCTGTCGGAACGGAATGCGGTGGAGGGGGAGGCGGCGACGGGGATGCCGGAGGATGGTGCGGGCTTGTGGATGGCGATTGCCTGCCACCACCGCCCTGAGGGGCCGAGGAGAGGCCCCCCGACGTCGAGGAGGAGCCGTCGCTCACCGTGACCTGCACCTGCTGGCCGCTCGTGGAAAGGACGCTCTTCAGATCGCCGAGCGCGAGCCGCAGAGCCTCCGCCCCGGCGGCCGTGGTCGTCACGAGCTGTACCGAGAGGCGGTCTGCCCCTGCCACCACGGTCGCCTTGACCACACCGAGAGAAGGGGGATCCAAGGCGACGGTGACCGTGGTGCTCCCGTCTGGGAGCGGCTGTGGCGTCGAGAGGACACGCACGAGCTGGCCGGCGACCCCGGGAAGCGAGCTACCTTCCTGTGGGTTCGGGCCGGCCGCGGGGTTCGGGCCGGCCGCGGGGTTCGGGCCGGACGCGGGGTTCGGGCCGGCCGCGGGGTTCGAGCCGGCCGCGGGGTTCGAGCCGGCCGCGGGGTTCGAGCCGGCCGCGGAAAGCGGGCGAGCGGCGGGTCGTGCAGCCGCTCTCGCGCCTTCTCCACGCTGCACAGGAGCTCGGGAACGGGCGCCGCCAAGCGAGACGGGGTCGTGGGTCTCCGCTACAGACCCGTGTGCCGGGTGCTGCGCCCGTGAGGCTGGGAGCGCTGAGGCTGGGAGCCCGGCGCCGGCTGGACGGGGTGCTGCCGCCCCTCCCTGCCCCGGGACAGCGTCGACCGGCGCGTGCACCTCTCGGCTCGTCCGGCCACGCCCTCGGCCAGCGGTCGCGAACCTCCCCGCCGCCCGACGCGGGGTTGCCTCCGAGACGACGCCCGACGCTACCGGGGCGCGCAGCGCGGTCACGCTCGACGAAGGGCCTGCGGGCACAGCCGTGCCGTTACCGACATGGGCGGCGTGGCCGGGGTCGGGGTCGGCATCCTGCGCAGGCCCCCTCGTCACCTCCTCAGGAGCCCGGCCGGCCACACAGGACGCGAGGTCCGGGGCCGTCGCTTCGCCCCCGGCGCCGCGAGAACAGGGGTGCTCACTCAGCGTCACCGGCTGCGGCTGCCCGGGTACCCGATGGCTGAGGGCTGGCTGGCGGGAAGTCCCGTGCTGGGAAGCAGTCTGCGGGAAGGCGACCTGCTGGAGCAGCGTGTCGAATTGGAATCGGTTGCCTTTCGGGTCCTTTCCGACCACGTGTGTGCCCTTGGGGTGCTCGTGCGTGCCGGTGGGGCCGGCGTTGGCCGCGGAGACCGGGTTCACGACGCGGCTCCGAGTGTCTTCATGATGGCGGCGACGTACTCCTGCGTCTGCGGGTACGGCGGGATGCCGCCGTGCTCTTGGACGGCGTTGGGCCCGGCGTTGTAGGCCGCGAGCGCAAGCGGCACCGACCCGAACTGTCGGATGTACCCGGAGACCAGTCGCGCAGCGCCGTCGACTGCCTGAGACGGTGTGAAAGGTGTGATCCCGAGCCCGGCGGCAGTCCCGGGCATGAACTGCATCATGCCTTCCGCGCCCCTTGTGCTCACTGCGTCGGGTGCGAAGCCGGACTCTCGGCGGGCGATCGCCGCGAGCAGCGTGGGTGAGACCCCGTACTCGGCTCCCGCGGCGAGGAAGAGCGGGGCCAGTTTCGACGGGACGGTGGCCGCCCTGGTCGTCGTCGGTGTCGGGGACGCCGCGGCTCCCATCGGCTCGAAGGGCGCTTCCGCTGTCGCAACCTCCGTGGTTGGCAGGATCTGGCGGATCGCGACCACCGTCCCCGCACTCGTCACTGTCTGCACCTGGACCACAGTCCCGGTGTAGGGAGCGTCGATCATCTTCCCGTCGCCCACGTAGATGCCGACGTGGCCGGGCGACGTGGGCGTCCCGTCCGAGCCGGCGAAGAAGACGAGGTCGCCGGGCTGCGCCTGTGTGAGGCTCGCGACAGGGGAGCCCACCTTCACCTGTGTGTAGGTCGTGCGCGGCAGGTGGACGCCGACGCTGCCGTAGACGTACTGGACGAGCCCAGAGCAGTCGAACCCCGTCGGGGTGGCGCCTCCCCAGACGTAGGGGACGCCGAGGAACCTCTCGGCTTCGGACACGACCGCGGCGCCGCTCGTCGAGCCACGTGATCCCGCCGTGCCCGAGGAGAGAGCCCGGTATCCGGCGAGCCCAGGAGCCGAGACCGACGGGAGGGCTGTGGCCGACGGGAGGGCTGTGGCCGACGGGAGGGCTGTGGCTGTCGGGGAAGCTGCCGACATCAGGGAACCTGAGGTCGCCGGAGCGGTGGTCGCCGGAGCGGTGGTCGCCGGCGTCGCGTCCAAGACCGCTTCCGCCTGCTCGAGCACGCTCGCGAAGGCCCCCTGCGGCGCCGCCTGCCGGAGCTGGGAAGGCAGCGCCGCCATGGTGGCGCCGATCTCGCGCACCCAGCTCTCCACGGCTCCTGCCGTGACGCTCACCGCGCCGCCGCCATCGCGTAGCGTGCAGCCACGATGTCGTCCACCATGGCGACCTCCCGCCTCGCTTCTTCCGCGAGATGCTCGCGGCGACGGCGCTCGTCGATCCGTTCGAGCGTCGCTACGCGCTTCGCGGCACTGGTCCATGCCACGTGCGCGAGGGCGGCGTCGCTCGCCGCTCGGCTGACCGTGCTCTTCGCATGCTCGAGGGCGACTGCGGCCAGCTCGGCCGCACATCGTTCTTCTAGAAGGGATGCGAGGTCGACCACGAACGAACCCGTCGCGCGATAGTGGGCGTCGGCGAGGTCACGGGCCGCGATGGCCGAGACCAGCGACGCATTGGCGAGGAGCAACCTCGCGCGCGCCACCTTCTCTTCTGCCCGGCGCACACGGAGCGCCGTCTCCAGGGGGAAGCGGTACCTCATGACGCGATCGGGACGACGTCTGCATCCGAGAGGTCAGGCGGGGTGAGCAGCGCGCGGAGCCGCGCCCACGCGACGTCGGCCGCGCAGACCTCGGAGACGTCTTGGCGCAAGAACGCGTCGATCAGCGGCTTCAAGTCGAGCGCCCTGTCGACGACCGGGTTCGATCCCCGTGCGTAGGCCCCGATCTCCACGAGGTCCTTGGCGTCACGGTACGCGGCCAGCAGCTCACGCAGCTCACGCGCGAGGGCGCGCTGGGAGGGCGTGGTGATCGCGGATTCGAGGCGGGAGACCGATTCGAGAACGTCGATGCTCGGGAAGTGCCCTGACGTCGCGAGCCTCCTCGAGAGCACGATGTGGCCGTCGAGAATCGAGCGGGCGGCGTCCGCGACCGGCTCGTTCATGTCGTCACCTTCGACGAGCACCGTGTAGAGGCCGGTGATGCTGCCGTGCTCGGCGGCGCCCGCGCGCTCGAGGAGCCTGGGAAGCAGCGAGTACATCGACGGCGGGTACCCTCTCGTCGTGGGCGGCTCTCCGGCGGACAGCCCGACCTCCCGCTGGGCCATGGCCAGCCGGGTGATGCTGTCGGCCATGAGGACGACATGGGCACCCCGGTCCCTGAACCACTCGGCGATCCGCGTGGCGGTGAAGGCGGCCCGGATGCGCACGAGCGCCGGCTCGTCGGAGGTGGCGACGACGACCACCGAGCGCGAGCGCGCGGCTCCGAGATCGCGCGTGATGAACTCCTGCACCTCACGGCCACGCTCTCCGACGAGCGCCACGATCGAGACGTCTGCGTCGGTGCCCTTGGCGATCATGCCGAGCAGCGTCGACTTCCCCACTCCAGAGCCGGCGAGGATCCCGAGGCGCTGCCCACGGCCGCACGGGATCACGGTGTCGATCGCGCGCACCCCGAGAGCGATCTGACGGTCGACCATCTCGCGCCGTAACGGATGGGGAGACAGCGCCTCGATGGTGACCTCCTCGCAGTCGTCGAGCGGGCCCTGGTCGTCGATAGGACGGCCGAGACCGTCGAGCACACGTCCGAGGAGCGCTTCGCCGACGACGACCGGGAGAGGCCGGCCGCTCGTCGTGGCCTCGTCGCCGTACCGCACCCGCGCAGCGTCGCCGAGCGGCATGCACGTGAGGCTGTCGCTCTGGAGGGCCACCACCTCGGTGGACAGGACCGCGCCTGTCGATCGACGCACGAAGACGGCGTCCCCGACGGCTGCCTCGATCCCTTCGACCTCGATCCTGAGTCCGATCACCCGGATGACCCGGCCGGTTCGCCGGGGGCGCGCCGCTTCGAGCAGTTCCCGGCGCACGCCAGGCTGTGCGAACGCGCTCACCACCCCGCGACCTCCTGGAGACGCTGGCGGACCCTGTCGAGCGCCGAGGACACCTGCGCATCGATCCTGCAACCGCCCACGGTGACGACGCACCCGCTGGCTTCCACCAGCGGGTCGTGCACGACGTCGACGTTGCCGGCGTTGACGAGGGTGCGGATCTCGTCGTCCGAAAGACCTGCGCGAGTGCTGACCCGAATGACGAGGTCCGGTCCTTCGGGGGCGAGCGCCAGAGCCCGAACGATCGTGTCGCGCAGCGCCCCGTGCTCCTCCACCGCCCGCCCGACGAGCACCTCGGTCAATTCGACGACGAGCGCGGCGACGTCGCGGCCGACTTCTCGCACGACCTCCTCCCGCATCGACGCCACCTTCCCCGCCGCCTCGGCGATGCACGATGCGAGCTGATCGACACGCTTCTGACGCGCGGCTTCGACCGAGGCTGCGGCCTCCGCCCGACCTTCGGCCTTGCCCTCCTCGAACCCCTCGCGCCGCGCAGCCTGGACGAGCTCTTCGACCGCAGAGAGATCGTCTGCCCGAGATGCAGTCCCGACGCCATGATCAGCCACCGCCGGGAGGGCGCGGGCCACCTTCCCGGGCTGGCGCAGGATCCTCCATGACCTAGGCAATGAGCTCATCGCCCGCCCTTTGGACACTGATCGTGCCGTCGTCGATGAGCCCGCGTACGGTTTTCACGACGTTGGCCTGCGCCGCTTCGACTTTGGACATGAGCTGGGCACCGAGCGATTGGGTCTCCTCCTCCAAATCTGCGAGGAAGCGCTCCGTGCTGTTCTTCTTGATCTTCTCCACGAGCTCCTTGTTCGCGGCCTTGAGCGCGAGCGCGAGTGTGCGCAGGGTGACGCTGCGGACGAACTGCTGGATCGCGGCGTCGTCGAGGTGGACGATGTCGTCGAAGACGAACATCTCGTCGCGGATCTGCTCGGCGAGCTCCGGGTCGTGCTCTTCGATGAGCTTCAGGATCTCCCGGTCCTGGCCGCGCTCGACGTTGTTCAAGATGGCGGCAGCAGCCGGGACCCCACCCGAGGTCGCCGTGGACACCCCTGCCGACATGGACGCCATGCGATTGCGCAGGATGCTTGCCACCTCAGAGAGCGTCTCCATCGGAACCGTGGCCAGCGAGGCAAAACGGCGCACGACGTCCGCCGCTTTCTCCTGGGGCAAGTGCTCGAGCACCCGAGCGGCAAGCTCGGGATAGATGTTCGAGATCACCAGCGAGACCGTCTGTGGATGCTCCTCCGCGAGGAACCCCGCGATCTGCGCAGGCTCCACGGTGTTCAGGAACGCCAACGGCTGGTCGTCGGAGGCGATCTTCAGCTCCACGAGCACCTCCGCTGCACGCTGCGGCCCCAGGCGCTCTTTCAAGAACCGCTCCGCCAGCTCCAAACCTCCTTGGTGCACTTGGATGTAGGCGCCCAGCTCCTGTGAGAATTCGGCGACGACAACGCGCACCTCTTCTTCGCTCAAGGTGGGCAGCCGTGCGAGCTCGAAGAGCACCCGCACCGACTCGTTCTCGCTGAACTGACGGAGGATGCGCTGCGCGCGCTCGGGGTCGAGCTGGGCGATGATCGCTGCGACACGCTGGGATCCCGTGAGGTTCATTGCCGCGCATCCTCGTTCTTGGTGCTCCGGTTCATCCATCCGCGCATGATCTGCGCCACTGGCTCGGGCGCCTGGTCGATGTACTGCTCCAGGTCGACTCCCGGGCGGCTAGGGGTCACCGCCGGGACCTGCGCCGTCTGCGCCTGCTCGGGCACAGGGACGTAGGGAGCGAAGATCGACGGGTCGATCACCGCGGCAGGTTCCCTCCTACGGCGCCGGGCGCTCCACCACAGGAGGAACACCAGCACGAGCACCGCCAGGACCGGGGCGCCGTCCCGCGCCATGGAGATGAGCTTGGACTGGCTGCCCGCCGCGGCGGCGGCCTTGGCCGCCGACGCGGCCTGTTGTGCGGCGGCCGTCGAGAACGGCGCCACGGTGAAGGCGAGCACGTCTCCCCTCGCGAAGTCGAGGTTGGCAGCCGCTGCCACACCCTGCCTGATGGAGGCGAGTGTCGTACCCCGCGGGATCGCGCTCTTGTTCACGAGGACGGCGACCGACTGGCGTACGACGGAGCCGGCAGTCTGTGTCGTTGTCGTGGTGACCGTCCCGATCTCGCAGGTCTTGGAGGTCTTGGTCTGTGTGTACTTTCCGCCTGTGGTCGTGGTCGCCGCGTTGGCGATGGTCCCCGCCGGTCCGCCGACCGCCTGCGCGCCTTTCGATGTGTAGGTGGTCTTTGTCTGCGCTGTGGTGGTGCAGAAGCTTGTCTTGGCCCCCTTGACGGGAGGAGCGATCTGACGGACCGTCGTCTTCTTCTTGTTGAATGTCAAGGTCGCGTCCACCTGTACGTCGGCGTTGTTCGGGCCGAACACCGAGGTGAGGTAGCCCGCCACCTTCGCTTGGACCGCTGTGTCGTACGCAGCGGTCGCGGACGACGACGAGGCGCTCGCCGAGACTCCGGGGCCAGCCAAGAGGTTGCCGTTGGCATCGGCGACGGTGACGTTCGCGGAGTCGAGCCCCGGAACCGACGACGCGACCAGGTGGACGATCGCCTGCACCTGGTCCTGCGAGAGCGCCTTGCCCTGGGACATCGTGACCAAGACCGACGCCCCGGTGGGCGCTGTGTTGGACAACGCGAAGGTCTGGTTGGCCGGCTCCGCGACGTTCACCTGGGACGATTGGACACCTGCGATCCCGTCGATGGTCTGCTCGAGCTCTCCTTGGATCGCCTGCAGGTAGTCCGCCTGCTGGGTGATCTGGGAGGTGGTCAGGCCGGCCTTTGTGAGCAAGGAGAGCCCGACGGTCCCTTGGTTCGGAAGGCCTGTCGCTGCGGCGTTCAGCCGCGCCTGCGCGACCTCGTTCTCGGGCACCAGGATCGTCGACCCTCCATCCTCCAGCTGGTACGTGATGTGGTCCGTGGTGAGCTGCTGGGTGATCTTCTGCGCGTCCTGCCCCTGGAGGCCGCTGAAGAGGACCGCGTAGCTGGGCTTCGACGACAGCGTCATGAAGAGCACCGCGACGACGACCGCACCAAGGAGCGCAGCCAGCGTGACCGCCTTCTGACCGGGGGTGAACCCGGAGGCGAACTGGCGGGCGCCGGCACGGATGCGGTTCCAATCGGTGCTCGGGACGATGGCCACGGTTCTCAGAACGTCATCTGGATGACCGAGTTGTAGGCAGCGAGCGCCTTGTCGATCACCGACGTCGTCACCTGGGTCTCCAAGGAGGCCTCGGTGGCGGCGATCATCGTGTCGGTCAGGCTCCCTTGCCCCGCCGCCGCCGCGGCCTCTGCGCCGGAGGCCGCGCTCTGGGCGCCCTGGAGCGAGTCGAGGGCGTTCCCGATCGCCGAGACGAAGCCGCCGCTTCCTGTCGAGCCCGAGGCCGCAGGCGCCGGGGCAGGCGCCGGGGCAGGCGCCGGCGGAACCGGGATCGACGAGATCGCAGGGATCACGGGTCAGGCCCCGATTGCCAGGGCCGCGTTGTAGGCGATCTGGGCCTTGGCCATCATCGCGGTGTTCGCGCCGTAGCTTTCCTGCGCGGAGATCATCCCCACGATCTGCTCCGCCAGTGTCACGTTGGGAAGGGCGACGTCCCCCTGGCCGTTGGCGAGCGGGCTTGTGGGCTCGTAGGTCGTGACCCCGATGGATGTCCCGAGAGCCACCCTGGCAACCTTCACCCCCTCGGTGGATGCCCCGGCGCTACTCGGTCCGGCAACAGGCTGCAGGATCGGCGTCTGCTCGGCATAGACGCGGGAGCCGACCCGCGCGGCGTCGTTCATGTTGGCCACGTTCCCCGCAGCCGTGTCGATCCACGCCTGCATGGCGTCGGCGCCCGAACCGGAGACGCTGAGCGCGGGGAACAGGCTCATGTGTACCTCCCTCCTGCAGCTCCTTGGACGAGGAGGAACTGGGCGGTGAGCGACTTGGCGAGCGCCTGGTACTGGAGCGTCGTTGCTTCCGCTGTGACCAGCTCTGTGATGAGCGAGACGTTGTTGCCGTCCGTCGCAGGCGGCGCGGTCGAGGGCGACTCCGAAAGCGTGGCGGTGCCGCCGTGCTCGAGCGCCTTGGCGAGGCTCGCTTGGAAGCTGACGTCCTCGGCTCTGTAGCCGGGGGTCTCAGCGTTGGCGAGATTGCCGGCGATCGCGGACTGCTCGGCGCTCGTCCCGTCGATGGCGAATTGGAGAACTTGGATGACGCTCATGGGCCTCTCGTGGCGTGGCGACGAACCTGCCCGTCATGGGCCCAGAGCGGCAGTCCTCGTGCCGCTGATCTCTCGCATTGCCGAGATCACGAGGCTTATCGGCACCCGAGCCAGGAGACTTTAGCGACCAACCCTTGGCGCTCGTGCGTGGCAGGGCTCGGCAGGGATCGGCGCGTCACGCACGCCGGTCGACGAAGAGCGGGGTCGCGATCGGCCGGAAAGCCGCCGCCGTGCGCTCGAGGAGGACTCGCAGGGCGCCGTGGCGGCGCGCCATCGCGACCTGGACTTCCAAATAGCCCTCGAGCAGCTCCCTGGCGCGGACCTCGAGCCGTGAAGGGAGCTGCCCCACGTCGGGCCACGAGAGCTCCTCGGGTGCAGCGGCTCCCGAGGCCGCAGCGCGCCATTGCCCGAGCCGCTCCTCCATGGTGTCGAGGAGCTCGTCCCAGCCGGTCGTCCTACGCGACAACTGCCGCCTCGTGCGCGTTGGCAGCCTCGCGGTTGGCCTCGTAGAGGCGGGTCAGGATCTCGGAGCACGCCGGCAGGAGCGAACGGTCCTTCTTCACGTTGCACCAGACAAGGCGTCGGTGGACGAAGCGGTAGATCTCCCGGAGGCGTTCACCAGCCTCCCAGGCTTCCGTCGCGATCCCGTCGTGGAGCGCGAGCACGATCTCTTGGGCATGAACCAGGTGCAGGTGGATCGGCTCGATCGCACCGGAGTCGAACGCCGCATCGGCCGCCTGCAGGTCGGAGAGCGCCTGCTCGAAGAGCATGAGCAGGCGCTGGACGGGCGTCGCCGTCAGGATCTGGTCGGCCAGGTACCGGCGCTGGGCTTCTTCGATCTCGTCGTTCGTCACAGCTGTGCGATCGCGCTGGAGAGCTGGCTGCTCTCGCTCTTCAGCCTGCCGAGCGTCGCCTCCATGTTGGCGAACTCCTGGACGAGCACCGCGTGCTCGGTGGCCTTCATCTGCTCGTACATGGTGATCTGGGGGTCGAGCCCTGTCGCCTGGTTGGTGAGCGACGTGATCGCTGCGCTGATCGAACCGGTTCCCGGTTCCGTCGCCCCGTTGGCCACCCCTGCGAGGAGCTGGGCCGCGCCTGGACGGTAGGTGAGTGTGCCCAGCGTGGTTGTGGCCGAGATCCCCGACGCGGTGACGAGGACGGCGAGGCCGTTCTGAGCCGTGAGGACCTGGCCGCTGCCGGTCGCGGCGAGGCCGCCGATCGTCCCTGCGACGTTCGTGCCCGAGAACGTGACGGGGCTTGTCGCGCTCGCACCGGCGAGGCCGGTCGTCCCGGCTCCCGTGTCGGTGGACTTGACGGTGAACGTGGCGCTGGAGCCGTAGGCACCGCTCTCGAGCTCGAGCTGGGTGCCCCCGACCACTCGGGCGCTGATCGAGATTCCGGCCTGGGCGAACGCGGCGTCGAGCCCCGTCGCGACCTGTGCGAGCGACTCGCCGGCCGCCGTCGTGTAGCTGGCAGTCGCCCCGTTCATGGTGATGCTCAGCGTCTCTGAGGCGGTGACCTTGCCTGTGGAGAGCGTGGTGCCGAGGTCGGTCGCCTGGGTCGCCGAGTGCGTCACGTCGACCGCGTACGTCCCCGCAGGCGTCGCTGTGCCCGCGAAGGCGAAGGACACTGCGCCGGTGTATGTGGCTGCCGCCGCCTGGAACGTCCCTCCCTGGGCGAAGAGGGCGGTCACCGATTGTGGGTTCGCGCCGAAGGCCGCGACGAGCTTTGTCCTTGTGAAGGCCAGCGTCCCTGTCTTGGCGACGGTGACCCCGACGTCCGAGAGGTCGCCGAGGCTCGAGCTCCCGGTCGCGGCGGCGAAGATCGACAGGACCTGGGAACGGATGTCGGCCAGCGCGACCGAGCCCATCAGCGGACCGCCGGCCTTCTTCGATGTTGTGTACCCGGCATACTTCTGGATGTCGGCGAGCACGGTGTTGGCGGCCTTCACCAGGGCTGTGACCTTCGCGGCCTCGGCTGTGGCATCGGGGGACACGGTGACCGTCGTCTGTCCGGTCGATCCGACCGTGACGGTCGTGCCCGAGAGCAGGCTCGTGAAGGCGTCACTCCCGGAGGTCACCTGGTACCCGCCGGTCGTCCCCACCGTCACGGTCGCTGTCTGCGCAGCCTGGATCGTCTGGAGCCCGCCCAGCACCGAGCCGCTGAACGCCGTCGGTGTCACGGACAGCGCGTTGGCGGTCCCGGTGTCGTTGGCCGCGACCTGCAAGACGTAGTCCCCCGTCGAGGTCTTGACCGCGCTGGCGGTCACCGCGAGGTCGGAGGAGTTGATCTCGCTCACCACCTGGGCGAGGCTCCCGTTGCCGGTGGAGACGTGGGCGACGTGCGCGCTGCCGGCGGAGACGAGCGACCCGTTCACGCTGTGAGCGGTCGAGACGGTCGCGGTGACGGTGGATGTGCCAGGCGCGTGCAGGCTCATCGCACCGCCTGCGGTCAGCAGTGTGAGCGTGGTCTTCGTGCCCCCGAGTGTGACCACCGCGGACACTCCCGTCCCCGATTGGCCGGAGACCAGCCTGAGCGATGTCAGCGCGCTCCCGCCGCTGACCGCGACCGAGGCGCTGGCCCCCTGGGCGGCGGTCGCGACCTCGAGCGCACCGGTGCCCGTGAGGGACGCCGCGACCGGTGCGCCCGCGCCGCCCGCGGCGGTGTCGACGGCCGCGACGAGCCCTGTGGGGGTGTAGGTGCCCGCCTTCAGGGTGAGGTGGTAGAGCGATCCGTCCACCGTGAGTGTCAGCGAGTCGTTGGCTGTCGAGATGGTCGTCGTCGCTGCGAGCGGCGCGGAGCCGGTGACCGCGCCGGCGGCGGACGACTGGGTCACGGTCATCGCCCAGGACCCCATCGGGAGGCCGGCGCCCGCCGCGAGTGTGGCGAGTCCCAGAGCGGTGGCGCCGGTCGCGAGCAGCATCGAGGAGCCTGTCGTCACGACCGATGTCGTCGACGCCACCCCGTACTTCGACGCGAGGATGTTCGCCTGGGCGAGCTGGTTCACCGTGAAGGTGAGCGACCCGGACTTCGCCCCCGGGGAGGCGACCGCGCTGGCGACAGCCTGGTCGGAGCTCGTCGCACTCGCGAGGTTCCAGGCGGACGTCTCGTTCAACGCGTCCGCGGCATTCAGCATCGCCTGGAGGTCCGTGGAGATCTGGCGGTAGTCGCCTGCGTGCTGGATCAGGGTGGACTGCTGGTTCGTGAGGTTGGTGATCGGGTCTTGGTAGCTCTGCAAGAGGGCCCCGATGACCGCCTGGGTTGTGATGCCCGAGACAAGTCCGTTGACGACGAGAGCTGGTGTCCCCACCGGTGTCATGCGCTCCTCCTCCCGGTCTTTCTGGTCTCCTGACGAACGTTCCACTCGCCGGTGCAGCTGGGGTCACAGGTGGTCAGGCCGCGGCGCGTCGCACGGCCGGGCCGCATCCGTGACCCGATCAGGCCGCGTTCCTGCTGCCCTGCCGTGCCGCGCACGCCTGGAGCGAGGGCGGGGGCCCGCCGGCCCCCGCCCTCGTCAGCCCTGTCCGCCGGCGCTCCGACCGAGCTCGGTGCTCGAGAAGGGGCTCGGCGATTCCAGCGGGGCGGCTCAGCTCACGAGCTTGAGCACGAGCGAGGGGGTCTGCTGCGCCTGCGACAGCATGGCCACGCCGGTCTGCATCAGGATCTGGTCGGTCGTGAAGGCGGTCATCTCCTGCGCCATGTTCACGTCGACCAGCTGGCTGTTCGCCGCAGCGAGGTTCTGCTGACCGACCGTGAGGTTCGCCACGATGGCGTTCAGCTCGTTCTGGGTGGCGCCCACCTTCGCGGCCGTCGAGTCGACAGTCGAGATCGCTGTTTGGACCGCAGCAATGGCAGCCCGAGCTGTGGACGCCGATGTGATCTTCGACGCTGTGAGCTTCAGTGTCGCCAGCTTCATGCCGCTGATCGCCAGCGAGATCTGTGTCGACGATGTGTCGAACGCCCCGATCTGGAGCGTTCCGGAGAACGACCCTGTCAGCAGCTTGGACTTCCCGAAGCTGGTGGTCGTGGCGATCTTTGTGATCGTCTTCGCCAAGTCTGTGAACTCGGCCTGGTCGGCGGCCCGAGACGTCGATGTCTGGGTCGCGTTTGTCGCCGAGGTGAGCGCGAGCTGGTCCATCGTCTGGAGGATGGACGAGATCTGCGTGAGCGCCCCCGAGGCCGTCTGGATGAGCGACACTCCGTTCTGGGCGTTGGAGATCGCCTGGGTATAGCCGTTCGCCTGCGCCTCGAGGCTCTGGGCGATGACGTACTGCGCAGGCCCTGTCGCAGCCGACTGGATCTTCAGCCCCGACGAAAGCTCGCTGATCGCCTGGGACTGGGCGGCGTCGGTCTGGTTCAACACGTTGAGCGCGTTGAGAGCCGCCAGGTTGGTGTCCACCACAAGAGAAGACATCCGTATTCCTCCTTGTCGTCGAATGGCAGCGAGCCCGCACTTCCCTGTGCGAACGACGCCGTCTCCATCTGGCCCACTAGCGGGCTGAGAGGTCTATCGGCATGACCCACGACGACCTTGAGGGCACGACCCCCTCTGCCGATGGACGAGGTGTGCGCAGCGTGAACCTCACCGCGGCGGTGCTCGCCGGCCCCGACCGCCGACGCGCCAGGTCGCTCGTCCAACAGCTCGGGCCGTCACTCCTGCCCGGGGACAACGTGGTCGTCCTCTGCGCCGGCAAGGACCCGCGCACAGCGAGGGCGTGGCGCGTCGCCGGGCGCGCGGGGCTCGTGCGCCCTTCGAGGCTCCCCGCCGTGCACGGGGTGGTGGTGGTGCTCGACGAGCGTGCCGAGCCTTCCGGCCCGTGGCTCGACGCGCTCGTCGCCACGCTCGAGGATCCCACCGTAGGGGGATGCGCGCCGCGGACCAACATCGCAGAGGGAGACGAGCTGCTGGTCGGGGTGCCCTACCGCCCGAAGGAGCGAGCGGTGCGCCACGCCTTCGTCTCCGCCCTCGCGGCACGCCTGGGCGGCGAGGCGATCGACGCGAAGGTCGTCTCCGGTCCCTGCATCGCCGTACACCGCGAGCTCCTCGGTGCTGCAGGCGGGCTCAGGGCGCTCGACCGCCCCTACCCTGTCGCCGCGCTCGGTGCCGCGGTCGCGCGCTCTGGACAGCGGATCGTCGTCGCAGCCGGCTCCTACCTCCACAACGGCGGCGGCGCTCCCCCTCGGCCCGGCCCGAGGCCCGCAGGCGCGCGTCCGTTGATCTCTGCGTGCCTCATCGTGAAGGACGAGCACGACAACCTCGGCCGATGCCTCTCCTCCCTCGAGCACTTCTGCGACGAAATGGTCGTCTACGACACCGGGTCCACCGACGACACGAGAGAGATCGCCCGGGCTTCAGGAGGGCTGGTGGTCGAGGGCGACTGGGACGGTGACTTCGCCCGCGCGCGCAACGCCGCGCTCGACCACTGCAGCGGCGAGTGGGTGCTGTGGATCGACGCCGACGAAGCCCTCGTCACCGACGGTCCTGCCCAGCGCGCGGCGCTCGCCGCGGCGGACGCGAACGTCGAGGCATTCGTCGTCATGATCGACAACGTGCGCGCGGCCCACGCCTCGACGACGTTCGCGCACCCGGCGTGCCGCCTCTTTCGGCGCGCCTGTGGTCGGTGGACCGGCAAGCTCCACGAGCAGGTCGTCGCGCGCGCCGGCACGCCGAAGCTCGAGATGGCATCGGCCGACGGGATCCGCCTCACCCACTGGGGCTACCTCACGGCGGACTTCGAGAGCCGAGGCAAGGCCAGACGCAACCTGGCCAGCTCGTTCTCCGACCTGACCGCAAGCTCAGGGCTCGCATGGCCGTCGAGGCTCGTGAACCTCGCCCGGTCCTACAACGTTCGCGGTCGCCACGAGGAGGCCGTCGACCTCGCGCGCGCAGCCATCGCTGCAGGGACGACCCCGGCGGTCCAGCGGCTGGCGCTGCGCACGATCATCGGCGCCCTGATCGCCCTCGACCGCGGCGAGGACGCGCTCGCCGCAGCGAACGAGCTCCGGGCCATCTCCAAGGTGCCGCTCTTGGCCGACCTCGAGAGCGCCAGGGCGCTGGTCACCCTGGGGCGCGACGAAGACGCGCTCGAGGCGCTCTCCCGGGTACGTGCAGGCGTCGACGACGACGGGTTCGAGTACGACACACACGACGTGGCCGTCCCGAAGGCGACGGCGCTCTCCCGGCTCGGCCGGCACAGCGAGGCCGCGGACGTCCTGCTCCGAACCATCACCGAGCACGGCGGGCTGGACGTGCACGTGGGCACGCTCGTGCAGTGCCTAGAGGATGCGGGGCGTCCGCTGGGTGAGATCGCGCGTGTGGTCCCCGAGGATCGGGCGGTGGCATTCCTCGGGCAGCTGCCCCAGCTCGACGCGGAGGTCGCCGACCGGGTGCTCGAACCCTGGTACGAGCTGGCACCCTCGACGGCCGTGCTCGCGACGGCGGCCAACGTCGCTGCCAGCCTTCTCCTGGACCGCAGAGTGGTGTGGTCCGACCGTCTGCACGCTGCAGGCCTCGCGCACGCCTGCCCGCTCGTCACGATGTCCGGAACGCCGGTCCAGGCCGTGATCGCGGCAGCACTGGACGCCCATCGCTACGGGGACCCCCGGGGACGCATGGCCCTGGCGGCGGTCACCCAATTCCTGAGCGGCAGCGAACGCAGTGACGCCCGCCGTGCGCTCGTGCAGCGCGCGCCTTCGGTCGTCGAGCTCTTCGACGCCGTCTCGTCACGCACTCCTGCCGCGGCGCGTCCGACACGCACGACCGAGCCGAGGTGCTCGGTCGAGACACCCTGGAGGAGCAACGGAAGCGGGGGGGACCGGAGGACGGTGCTCGTCGTCGCGTCGACGGTCTCGATCCGCACGATGGCGCTCGCGGCCACGCTGCGGCGCTGGAACCACGCCGTGACCCTGGTGCAGCCTGCGGCGCGGGGGGCGAGGCGGCTGCTGGGCTCGCGCGGCGTCGATGTGACCGACTTCGGGAACGAAGGCTGCGAGGCCCAGGTCGCTCACCAGTACGCAGCCCGCCGGTTCGACACGGTGGTCGTCACACGCCGAGGCCCGCTCACCGCGCTACCCCAGCTCCTACCCGCTGCCCAGATCGTCGTCGACCTCGACGACGCTGCCATGCCGCCACATTCCGTCGACCTCGTCCTCGCTGCGGCTCCCGGCCCAGGCCGCGTCGCCTGCCAGGCGTCGGCCCCGCAGATGTTCACCCCACCGGGCGCCTTCCCGCTCTCGATGCGCGACGGGCTGTGCGTGGTCGGAGACTTCGAGTCGGCTACGCCGGAGGAGCTGGCGCACCTCGAGGGCACGGTGCTTCCCGCGCTCTCCCGCCAGCTCGGCAAGACCCCGGTGGCGGTCCTTGGGGACGGCGGCGTAGCTCGGATGCTGCCGGGCGCGCTGGACCTCGGGGTGCTCGCAGACCCGCTCCCGTGGCTGTGCGTGGCGCGCGCCGTGCTCGTCGGATGCCGATCGGGCGCGGAGCACTGGCTTGCCGCCGCCCAGATGTGCGGCACGCCGGCACTCGCAGTGCCCGGCGCCGACCTGGAGCCGCTCGCGCAGGCGGTGGCGGCCCTCTGCGACCGGCGGATGGATGAGCTCTGGACGCGCTTCGCCCCGCAGGCGCCGACCGAGACCTCGCCGGCCCTGCCCGACCCGCTCGTCGACCTGCCGTCGCCTCGGGAACGGCGAATGGCGCGCCCGTGGGGCGCGCCAGGCGTCCACCTCTTCGAGTCGCGCGGGCGTGCGGTGGCGGACGTGCGCTGGGGCTACGGTGCGCTGCCCACCGAGTGGCTGGGGCCGATCCGTGACCTGGTCGACGAGGTGCGCGTCCCGACCTCCTGGGCACTCGCACATGCTCGCTCGAGCGGGGTCGCCGCCGAGAAGGCACGCGTGGTGGGCGTGCAGGTGGACGCCGAGGTGTGCAGTCCCGAGGGCCCGCGACGCGCGCTTGGCACCCGGAAGCCCACGAAGCTCCTCTACCTGGGCGACTTCTCCACGCGCAGCGGGATCGACGCGCTCTTGGAGTCGTTCTTCGTCGAGTTCGACGAGCACGACGGCGTCTGCCTGGTCGTGGCCTCCACGGCGGGCGCGTCGCGCTCCCCGATGCTCTCGGAGGCCCAAAAGGCGGCGTCGAGCTCCGGCCACCCCGAGGTGCTCCTCGTCGAGGCCGGATCCTCCGCATCGGAGCGAGCGGCACTTTACCGGGCCTGCGACGCGTTCGTCTGCCCCGAGCGCGCCCAGGGTGACCCGGCGACCCTGCTCGAGGCGATGGCCTGCGGCGTGCCACCGGTGTTCCTCGGCGGCGGCGCCTTCGACGAGCTGTGCGGACCGGAAGAGGGCTACGTGGTAACCGCGCGCGAGGTCGAGGTCGCTCCCCGAGAAGCCGGCGTCCTGGCAGCGGCCGGGCGCATGTGGCACCTCGAGCCTCGGCGCTCGGCGCTCGGCGCTGCGCTGCGCGAGGCGGCAGGCAACAGGGGCGCCCGGAGATGGAAAGGGGAAGCCGCCCGCAGGCGGGTGCTCAAGCACGCGCCCGCTCATCCCGATACCTGAGGCATGTCCAGCACCTCGCCTGTGCCCGGAACGGCACCGGGGATCTCCTCGGCGAACAGGCGAGAGGGCTCGATCCTGTGGTGTGCACCGTTCCTGAACCACTCCGGCTACGGCGAGGAGGCCAGGGGCTTTCTCCGAGGGCTCTCCGCCCTCGGGTGGCACGTCGCGGCACGAAGCGTAGGAGACGCCTCGGCGTCCGCCGTCGCGTCGCTCCGGCGCCCTGAGGGAGCGCAGCTGCGCCGCGCCCTCGAGAAGAGCCCGGTCGCGCCCGTGACCGCGCTCTTCCACGTCCCTGGCTACGCCGTCGGCCCTGTCAGCGGTGCGTCACGGACGATCGCCCGCACGATGTTCGAGACGGACGGCCTGCCCCGAACATGGGTGGAGAAGCTGAATTGCATGGACGAGGTGTGGGTGCCCTCCTCGTTCAACGCCGAGACGTTCTGCGCGGCTGGCGTCGACGTGCCGGTCCACGTCGTCCCCGGTGGGGTCGACACCGACCTGTGGCGCCCCGACCTTCCTGCGCTCCGGGTGCCCGGAGCGAGGGGAACCGTCTTCCTCGGCGTGTTCGCGTGGAGCTACCGTAAGGCAGTCGACGTGCTCCTCAGGGCGTGGGCCGGGGCGTTCGGGCCGGATGACCCCGTCTCTCTCGTGCTGCGCTGCGACCCGCTCCCCGTCGCAGCGGGGCGAAGACCCGAAGCGCCCGAGGCCCTCTTGGCCCAGGAGCTCTGCCGACTGGACCTCGACCGCAGCGCGCTCGCGCCGATCGTGGTGCTCAGCACGCCTCTTTCCCAGTGGGACATGGCCAGGCTGATGGCCGCTGCCGATGTCTTCGTCGGCGTCTCCAGGGGCGAGGGATGGGGTCGTCCGCTCCTCGAGGCGATGTCCTGCGGCCTCCCGGCCATCGGGACCCGCTGGAGCGGGAACCTCGAGTTCATGACCGACGACAACAGCCTCCTCATCGACATCGAGGGGCTAGTCGAGATCGACGAGCGCATGGAGGTCGAGCACTTCTGGGGCATGCGCTGGGCGGAACCGTCGGCAGAGCACCTTTCCGAGGTCCTGCGGCGCTCGGCGAACGACCCGGACCTGCGGTCCCGCCTCGGCTCCCGGGCGCGGGCCGACGTCGTCGAGCGATGGAGGTGGGAGAACGCCGCAGCGGTGGCCGACGCGCGGCTTCGGCAGCCCGCGGCGGTCCCGCCGGCCAGCCGCGCCAGTCGGCTCAGGGTCCGCTGGTGCGGAGACTTCTACGCGGACAGCGGCTTCGCCAAGGTGAACCGCGACCTCTGCATGGCGCTCGCGCGCGACGAGCTCTTCGACGTCGAGCCGGTGACCGCCGAGCCGCCTCCCTACCCTGACGACCACCGCGAGGTGGTGCAGCGCATCCTCGCCCACCACACCACGCGCCCGGGCGCGCCCGTCGAAGTCGAGGTGCGAGACGGCTGGCCGCCGAACTTCGCGGCGCCGGCGCGAGGGCGGCTCGTCATCATGCAGCCCTGGGAGTTCGGCGGCGTGCCCGCGGACTGGGTCCGGGGGGTGGAGGCCGCAGACGAGGTGTGGGTCCCAACCACCTGGGTGCGCGACTGCTACGTGCGAAGCGGCGTTCCGTCGGACAAGGTCGTGGTCGTCCCCCACGGCATCGACACGACGACGTTCTCGCCCGCCGGTCCGAAGCTCGCGCTCGGCACCGAGAAGGGCGTGCGGCTGCTCTTCGTGGGCGGGGCGATCGCGAGGAAGGGGTTCGACCTTCTCCTCGACGCCTACCTCGAGACCTTCTCCCCCGACGACGACGTCTGCCTGGTGCTGAAGCTCTTCGGGGCAGACGGCCCCTACCGCCACATCTCGATGGACGAGCGCGCCAGGGCCGCGGCAGCCGATCCCGCCGCCCCTGCGATCGAGATCGTCGAAGGGCGGCTCACCACAGCAGAGATGGCCGCGCTCTACCGTGCGTGCGACGTGCTCGTCCACCCGTACCGGGGGGAGGGGTTCGCGCTGCCTGTCGCCGAGGCGATGGCGTGCGGGCTCCCCACCGTGGTCACGGGCTACGGCGCATGCCTCGACTACTGCGACGACGAGACGAGCTGGCTCGTCCCCGCGACGCTCGAGCGCGTGCATCTGCCCGACGTCACTGCCTCGCCCGCTGGGTTCTGGCTCGCCGAGCCGGACAGGGCGGCCCTGAGGGCGACGTTGCGCCGAGCGGTCGAATCGGGCGCCCTGCGCCGCTCCAAGGGCGCCGCAGGGCGCAGACGTATCGAAGGTGGGTACACCATCCAACACGCCGCCGCCTACGCCCGCGGGCGCCTCGCATCGCTCGCCCAGGGACACGGCCGCCACGATGCCGCTTCGAAGGACCGTGTCGATGCCCTGTCCAAGCTCACCGCGACCGGCTTCCAGAAGGTCAACGACGTCCTCGCCGACCTGAGAAGCGAGCTCGCGACGCTCAAGGTCGAGGCCTCGGTCCTGAGAGACGGCACGGTCGCCCTTCCGCCACAGCTCGTCGTCCAAGGACGAGCCGGTCGGCCGGTCATCGGGTTCAGAGACGCTCACGACCTCGAGGAGGGGTACGCGGACTTCGAGGACGTCTTCCGGGCACCCGAGGCGACGATCCGGCGCCTCCAGCGCGTCTACCTCCCGCTGCTCGAGGCGCGCGCGCCGGTCTTCGACTTCGGCTGCGGACGTGGCGAGATGCTCGAGCTGCTGAGGGAATCGGGCGTCGAGGCCTACGGCGTGGACGCCGACGCGTCGATGGCCGAGCGGGCCAAGGCCAAGGGACTCGACGTCGAGTGCGACGACGCGCTCGCCCACTTGGCCAAGCTCCCAGAAGGCTCCCTCGGCGCCGTGTTCTCGGCCCAAGTCGTCGAGCACCTCCGAGGGCCTGACGTCGAGGCGTTCTTCGTCCAGGCTCGTAGAGCGCTTCGGGAGGGGGGCGTCCTCGTCGCCGAAACGGTGAACCCTCACTGCGCCTTCGCCCGCAAGAACTTCTGGATCGACCTCACCCACCGGCACCAGGTCTTCCCGGAGGTCGCGGTGCTCCTGTGCCGTCATGCGCGGTTCAAGGAGGCAACGGTGCTCTTCCCCCAGGGATCCGGCGAGCTGGCCGAGGACCTGCTCACCTGCTTGGACTACGCCGTCGTCGCGACTCGATAGGCCTCTGTGGCGGGACGAGCTTCAGGTCATGCGCCCTGGCGCCGATAACCAGTTTGCGGCCAGGACGGCGGCGGTGTGCCCGCGAGGAGATAGCGGGATGGAACGTCCCTCGTCGTCCGGAGCGACTCGTGAACCTGCGACAGCGGATGGGGCTCTTCGGGGTTCCGGCCATCGTCATCGCCATCGTGGTGATGCTCGTTGTGCCGATCCCGACCGTCTTGCTCGACATCATGATCACGCTCAATCTGAGCTTCGCGTTGGTGGTCCTCCTCACCACCATGCACGTGCGCAAGCCCAAGGACTTCTCCACCTTCCCCACGCTCCTCCTCGTCGCGACGCTGTTCCGGCTCGCCTTGAACGTGAGCGTCACGAGGATGGTGCTCCTCCACGGCTACGCGGGCTCCGTCGTGAACGCGTTCGGCAACTTCGTCGTCGGTGGGCAGATCGTCGTCGGCCTCGTCATCTTCCTGATCCTGATCGTGATCCAGTTCGTCGTCGTGACCGCCGGCGCGGGGCGCGTCTCGGAGGTGGCTGCCCGGTTCTCCTTGGACGCCATGACGCCGAAGCTGGTGGCGATCGACGGTGACCTGAGCGCAGGCCTCATCGATCGAGAGGAGGCGATCAGGCGCCGCAAGGAGATCGACAACGCCTCGGAGTTCTACGGGTCGATGGACGGCGCGTCCAAGTTCGTGCGAGGCGATGCGGTGGCCGCGCTCGTGATCGTGCTCGTCAACCTGATCGGAGGTTTCGCCGTCGGGGTGATCGAGCACCACGACTCGGTCAGCCAGGCGATCCATACGTACTCGATCCTGTCGGTTGGTGACGGGCTCGTCTCCCAGATCCCCGCCCTCCTCCTCTCGATCTCCACCGGCATCATCGTCACGCGCACCGCGACGACCGACGAGGACTTCGGCTACGACGTCGCCACCCAGTTCGGCAACCAACCAAGGGCGGTGCAGATCGCGGGCATCGCGGTGCTCCTCATGGGCCTCGTACCGGGGCTCCCCCATGTCCCGTTCTTGATCGTCGGCGCTCTGCTGCTCCTCTTCGCCGGCAGGATCATCAAAGTGGCGAGCACCCACAGTGAAAAGGAGAGGGCGGAGCGCGAGCAGGCCGAGCTCCCCGTGGAGCCCGACAGCCCTCACGCGCTCGCCGCCGAGATCAAGGTGGAGCCCTTGCAGCTCGAGATCGCGCCCAATCTGGCTCCGCTCGTCGACGAGACGAGAGGAGGCGACCTTCTCGCGCGCATCCGCGCCATGCGACGCAAGCTTGCTTACGAGAAGGGCATCTTGGTGCCCAAGGTTCGCACGCGCGACGACGTCCAGCTCGACCCCGGGGCCTACGTGATCCGGGTCAACGGCGTCGAAGCCGGCCGCGGGGTGGCTCCGCCGGGCAGGATGCTCGCGATCGGGATCGGGATCGACGCGCTTCCCGGAGAAGCTACGACCGAGCCCGTGTTCAACCTGCCAGCCAAGTGGATCCCCAGTGACATGCGGACGGACGCCCTGGGTCTCTCAGGGATCACCGTGGTCGACCGCGCCTCGGCGATCGTCACCCATCTCGGCGACGTCGCCTCGAAGCACGCCGGAGAGCTGCTCTCCATGCAGCAGGTCCAGACCTTCCTCGACGTCTGCAAAGCATCCGACAAGGTCGCGGTCGACGAGATGGCGGCTGCCCAAGTCACGGTGTCCGACCTCCACCGCGTGCTGGTCTCGCTGCTCGACCAGGGGGTGCCCATCTCCGACATGGTGCGCATCGTCGAGGCCGTCACCGAGAGGGCGCGCGACGTCAAGGTCCACGAAGCCATGGTCGAGGCGGCGCGCCGCGCGCTCGGGCCGGCGATCTCGGCGCAGTACGCGCGAGACGGCGTGCTCCCGGTCGTCACGCTCGACGTGGCGTTCGAACGCCAGCTCGCAGCAGGGGTCCGGGTCGCAGGTGGAGACTCGGAGCTCGTCGTCGAACCATCCGTCGCCGAGCACCTCGTGGGTCGCGCCCGTGCGCTGTTCGAGCAGGCAGCGCGCGAGGGGAAGGAGCCTGTGCTCCTCGTCGCGGGTCCGCTCAGACCAGCGCTCCAGCGGCTCTTCGCGGCTGCGCTCCGGCAGATGGCCGTCCTCTCCGTCGACGAGGTGTCGAGGAACATGCGGATCGAGCGCGTGGGGGTGGTGAGCGGTGCTGCAGTCGTTGCAGCGTGACGAGACCAAGGCAAAGCTCCGCCAAGTGGTCTGCAGCGGCCGTGACCGCGAGCGGGCGATGCGTGAGGTGATGCGCAGCTACGACCCGTGGCAGATCGTCTCGGCCGAGCCCGGCCTCGTCGGCGGGATCCTCGGGTTCTTCCAGCACGAAGGGCTCGTGATCACCGTCGACGAGTCCGCGCGACCCCCCTCCGAGCCGGCGTCTTCAAAGTTGGTCGACACGTTCTTGGGGGAAGCCCGAGACGATGTGGTGCTCGGGAGCACGCGAGTCGGCCCGCCTGCCGCCGCTGCGAACACGTCTTTCAGCCAGGTCCTCGACGAGGTGGTGAGCTCCTTGGGCGAGGAACCCGGGGAGTACCGTCCAGGCCCGTCACACGTACGAGCCAAGGCCACGGCTGCGACCCGTGCCCTCCCGCCCCGAGCCCTACCGATAGGACACGACGCCCCTGTCCGGTGGGCGACGGCTTGCGAGACGGCGCGCTCGTGCGGCGTTCCTGACGCCCTCATCCCTTCGGAGGTCCCCGACGGCGAGCCCCCCCAGCTCCAGAGCGTGTTCAGTCGCCTCCCCGCACCTCCGCCGCTCCCCCGGACGAGCGGCGGGCTCGTGGCCGTCGTCGGCTCCTCCTTGCGAAGCGACGGCCCGCTTCTCGGGCTTCTCGAGGTCTCCAGCTCGGTGCGCCCGACCGCGCAGGCGATCGCCAGGACGCTCGAGTGCGACGCCGGGGACATCGCGGTCGTCTGCACGCGGATGCCCGACCAAGCGGTCTCCCCGGGTTTGCTCGCACGCAGCCCGGCAGAAGTGGCGTCCTTCGCCCCCGGGTGGCGCAGGGACAAGGTCGGCGTCGCCTCGGTCTACGCACCGGCACTCGGCGAGGACCAGCGCTGGGCCCGCGAAGTGCTGAGGGCCATGCGCCCGTCGTCCGTCGTCGCCGTCGTCTCGGCGATCACGAAGCCCGAGGACGTCGCGAGATGGGTGCGGGCGATCGGCGGCGCCGACGCGCTCGCGCTCGTCGACGTCCGGCGAACCTGCACGCCCGGAGCAGTGCTGTCAATCGGGATCCCCGTGCTCAGCCTCGATGGCGAGTCGGCGACGCCGTCGTGCTGGGCAGGGGTGTGCGCGGCGAGCTCGTCCTGATGGGCGTCCGGCGACCCGAGCTCGTGCTGGCGGCGGCGATCGCGGTCTCGCTCCCGATGCTGCCGTCCTTCGTGAGCGGGGCGATCAGCCCGCCAGCCATCTTGCTGCGCTTCGCGATCGCACTCGCCTTGTGCTGGGCCCTCGGAGCAGTGATCGAGCGGGTCTACGACTCCTACGCGCGCCAGGCGCGCAACACCGCGATCAGAAAGCAGCTCGAAGAGGCGCGTCGTCGTCACGAGGACGAGTGAGCGGGGACTGGGCGTCGCACAGGTCGCCCTGTGTGCCGGCCGCCGCCGTATTGGAGGCGACGACCGCCTCCCAGAGCTCCCTGCGGTACACCCGAAGTCCGGGTGCGTCGATGCCGAGACGGACGCAGCTCCTCGCCAGGCGGATCAAGGCGAGGCGTAGCTGCGCGCCGACCGCCTCCCCGCCGAGGGTCAGGCATGGGTGACCGCGCTCGGTCGGTCCGACGCCCAGCTCGAGTCCTTCACCAACCTTGGCCACTTGCCCAGGGCGGCAGAGGAACGAGAACGTCGCGTGCGTCTCCACCGAGAGATGGCCGCGATTGGCGACCTCGATACGCACCTCGTGGTCGTCCACCCATGCCCGGATCGGAGCGCCGACCTCGAGGCGGAGCTCCTCGGCGGACAGCGCCGTCGCGCCGAGGAGGACCGAAGGGGTGATCCTCCCCCCTGCGATCCTCAGCCACACCGTCTGATGCGTCGCCCGGAGGAAGCAGATGTCGATATCGCCCTCGACGTAGATCGATTCGCCAGGACGGCGGTTCAGGACGAGCACGAAGAGGAGTCCTTCCCGTCGGCGTGCCCATCGGGGCTCTCGGGCGTCCAGCGGGCGCTCCCGGCATCCACCGGCACCATGAAGCCGAACCCGCAGTCGTCCTCGAGCACCACCTGGGAGGCGAGGTGGAGCGTGCGGTTGATCACGATGGGCGCACGCAGGTTCACGACGGGAGAAGGCACGTCACGCCTGCGCACGATCACGAGGGTCTGGATCTCCGAGGGATCCGCCACTTCACCGAGCCGGAGCTCTACCACGTCACGCTCGGGCACGATGTAGACGTAGTCGGCGAAGACGAGCCCCGGGGGCACGACGACGAAATTCAGCCCGGGCACGTCGAGCGACACCAGGGACGCGAAGGGCTCGTAGTGCGGCCCTAGGGGTCTCACGACATAGCGACGGGAGCGCTCGAACGCGACGATGGGACGAACGAAGGAGAGCACCGTTCCGCCAGGCGCCCCGTCTGCGTGCTCCGTGCCTGCGTGCTCCTCGAGCGACGGGCTGTTCGGTGAGGTCTCGACGGCCATCTTCTCCTCCTACAAATACGTGAGCAGCGACACTGCGTTCAGCTGCGAGGTGACGTACAGCGCGGCTTTGTACGCGGTCTGCTGCGCCTGCAGGTTCGTGATCGCCTGGGCCATTGTCACGTCCTGGGCCGCCGAGAGCTCCTGCTCGAACGATGTGACGGCCGCAGACGCCTGCTCGGCGAACCCCTGGATCGCCTGCTGATCGGCCCCGAGCTGCCCCGCCTGGGCTTCCACCTTGCTCATGGCGGTCTCAAGCGAGCTGAGCCCTGTGGTCGCGGCCTTGGAGACCGATGCGGATGTTCCCTTTGCCAAGTCGGCGGCGATCGTGGCGAGGATCCCTGTCTTGCCGAGGAGACCTGTCGGCCCTGTCGGGCCGAAGACCGCGGGTCCCGTGACCGACACGGCGACTTGGGTCGCGGGGGCCACCGTCCGCGTCGGCGCCGTGCCGGCGCCGACGTAGGTGCCTGTCGGCCCGTACGCCCGCCTGGGTGTACCGGTCCCCGAGAAGATCGCCTGGCCGGCGTAGAGGGTGTTGGCGAGGTCGATCAGCTGGGTCCGGGCGCTTTCGACCGCCGTCGTGACGCCGGCCACCGTCGCTTGGCTCCCCGTCGTCTGATCACCGGTGAGCCCTTCGAGTGTGCTCACCACCTGCTGGAGGACGCGCATCACCGAGCCCGCCGTCGCGTTCGCCAGCGACAGCCGGCTCGCCCCGTCCTGGGCGTTCGCGGAATACTGCCGGGCACGGGACACCGCGGCCTCGAGCTGCAAGATGTCTGCAGCCTGTGCGGGGTTGTCCGACGGCAGGTTCACCACTCGCCCCGTCGCGATCTGTGTCTCGGAGGTCGCGATCTGCACCTGGTCGGAGCCCAGGGCGCGCTCCAGAGATCCGGCGAGGACGCTCGGCGTCACGACGATGGGCGCGGCGCCAGCGCTCATGCGATCGCCTGCTCGAGCGATTGGACCGTCGCGCTGACGATGCTGACCAGTTTCGCCGACGCCTCGAAGTTCTGCTGGTCGGTGAGAAGCTGGGTCATCTGCTCTGTGATGTCGACCCCGCTCACCGCTTGGAGGGCGGTCTTGGCCTGGGTGGCGACCGCTGTGGCCGCCGCGAGCTGGTTGTTCGCGCTCTGGGTGTCGGTACCGATGTTCTGAACGAGGGTGCGGTAGGTCGCATCCGGCCCTGTCGGCGATGTCGCCAGCTCGGCCATCGCCTGCGCGTTGGCCCCGTTGTTGACCGCAGCCGATGGTGTCGGCGTTCCCGAGGCGGCCAGGAGGGTGGGGTCGGCAACGACCGGGCCCGCCACCGAGAGGCCGGATGCCCCTGTGCCCACGAAGAGAGGATGTGTCGCACCTGAGGTCCCTGTCGCCGTGTAACCCTTGGCAAGTTGCGCGTTGACGTCATTCTTCAGCGTTGTGGCGACGGCATCGAGCTCCGCGCGATAGGCGGGAAGGTAGCGATTGACCGCGGAGAGCAGCCCGGCGACAGAGCCGGTGGTGGCCGGCACCTCGACCGTCGGCGATGTGGCGAGCACAATCGCGTTGCTCGGAGGTGTGCCCTGCTTGGCGAGCGTCAAGGAGACGGCGGTCGCATCTTGGACGACCGTAACCCCGCCGATCGAGACGGTCGCCGTCCCGTCGGCCTGAAGGCGGGCGCTCACGCCCGAGAGCTGTGCGAGTGTCCCGACGACCTGCCGGAGCTGGTCTTCGAGCTCGTTGGCGTTCCCAGGGTTCACGCTCTGGGTGATCGCCTGGTTCAAGGATGCCACCTTCCCCAACAGGGTGTTCACCTGGCTGATCTGATCCGAGAGCTCGGCATTGACGTTGGACGTGATCTCCGTCAGCTGGGAAGCGGCCTGCCGCAGGCTCACGACGAGGCTCTGAGCGCTGTCGATCGTCTGGATCCGCGGCGCGCTCGCAGACGGGCTCTGTGCGATCGAGTCCCAGCTGTTCCAGAACGCGGACAGCTCCTCGGAGATGTTGCTGCCCGATGTGACCGATGTCGTCTGGGATTGGGCACTGATCGGAAAGAGGGTCTCGGCCGACCTGAGCGTCTGTTGGAGGGCGCTCACGCTGGAGAGCGCACCCTGGGCCTGCCATGTGTTGGTGGACAGGATGGCGTTCGTCGCCTGTGAGATCGTGCTGACCTCTACGCCGTCGCCTGACCCGGTGCCGCCAGGGCCCGGCACGGTGGTCAGGACCGGCGTCTCCGCGACGTAGCCGGGGGTCTGCGCATTGGCGACATTCTGCGCGATCGTGTCGATCGCGGTCGTCTCAGCGGCGATCGACGACGCGGCGATGCTGAGCCCCTGTGTCATGGTCAGATCCTCGTGTTCACGAGCCCGATACTGCCGGTGACCGGCCCTTCGCCTCCAGTCTCGTCGTAGCCGATCGGGGCCTCGCCGCCGATCATCGTGAGGGCCATGTCGAGGGTCGAGAGGAGCTTGCGGAGGATCTGGGTGCAGGCCCGAGCGAGCTCGTTGGCCTGCCTGGCCCATTGCTCGATGGCCTCACGGTGCCTGGCGAAGACGAAATCCCAAGGTTCCGGAGCAGCGACGCCGACCTCCCGCAACGTCGACTCGGAGGACAGCCCGAGGCTCACCGCCGCGTCGACGAGAGACGAGCGCAGATCCCGGTCGGTCTGCTGCAACGCACCCAACGCCTGCGCGAGGTCGGCGTTCGATTCCGGGAGCCACTCCTGCTTGCCCGCAGTGACCACCGCTCGCAGCACCTCGAACCTGAAGCAGGCGTGCCGAAGAGCGTCGAGCTGCCGCTCGATGCGCGAGGACAGGTGCTCGAGGAGCCTGGTGTCCACGGGGTCCACGGTGCTCATATCGGCACGAACCAGCCGACGGTGAAGCCCTTCGTGTCCATTTCTCCGTCATTGCAATAGAAAGCTGGTGAAGTAGACGGCGGTCACCTGCGGTGCCGCCCCGTCGACGGTGCCGAGCACCTTCTGGAACGAGGCCAGCAGCTGACGCTGCAGCTTCCCACGTGTGACCACGCTCAGGAGCTGCTGAGAGCTCCAGCTCGACAGGTCGTCGATGGCCGCGTTCTTGAGCTCTGGCTCGTCCTGCTCCACCGCCTTTTCGCTCGCGGGCTTGGTCAGCTGCAGATCGATGCCGGCTTGGACCAGCTGCCCGTTGTCGGTGTTCACCGTGAACGTCCCGAGCGCGAGCACCTGACCGGCGGGGACCGGCTCGCCTGGCCGGTAGTGGGGCACGAGGAGCTTCGACTTGAGCACGTACCCAGCTCCCAGCAGGACGACCGCTGCAGCGACGACCAAGACGACCTTCTTCCTGCTCTTCTGCGGCGGGTTCGCCGGAGACCTGTCTGCGGCTTTCGGGCCAACGGGTCCGGCGGATGGACCGGCCCCCGGCCGAGGAGCGGGCATGGTCACGGAGCGATCGCCTTCTCTGTGGATGTCGCGCCGGGCGCCGGAACTGTTGTCGCGAGGACGACGACGTCGATACGGCGGTTCTGCGCTCGACCCACCGCGGTGGCATTCGAAGCCACTGGATGCGTTGTGCCGAACCCGACCGCCGAAAGCCGGTTCGGTGTGATCCTGTCGACTGTCTCGAGGCGAACCACCGCGGCGGCGGCCCGTGCCCCGGACAGCTCCCAGTTCGACACGTAGGGTCCTCCGGTGATCGGGACGTTGTCGGTGTAGCCCTGCACCTCCACGTGGTTCGTCACCGTGTTGAGCACTGCCCCGATCGCATCGATCACCTCGTCGCCGGTCGGCTGCAATGTCGCGTTGTCGGTCGCGAAGTACGCCTTGTCGGCGAAGATCTCCACCACCACCCCCTGCTCGGTACGCGAGACGCTCGTGACCGACGAAAGACCGGCTGCAGCGAGGTGCTGGGAGAGCTCGGCTTCGATCTTTGTGAGGTCGGAGTGCGCAGTCTTCGCCGCTGCAGTGCTCTTCGCGATGATCGAGCTCATCGACGTTGTGATCGTGGGCTGCGCCGAGAGCGCGTTCTCCCGGGGAAGCAGGCCACTATGGCTGGTCTGTTGGACCACGTTGTTGAACGACTGCGTGATGCCCATCTTGAATGCCAGGAACTTCTTCGCATTGATCGTCGAGATCGCGAAGAGGATGATGAACAGCGCCAGGAGAAGCGTGATCATGTCGCTGTAGGTGAGGAGCCACCTGCCCATCCCCGCAGCCTCGTGCCCTCCTGCAGCCTCCGGTGCACGGCGGCGGCGCGCACGATGGCGGGCGGCTTCGTAGGCCGCGGCATCGTGGTGCGTGCGCGCTTTGCTTCCCGCGTGGTGCTTCTGTGCCGGCGCAGTCACGCCGCCTCCTGGCCGTTCAGCGCCGTGCTCTCCCTGGCCCCAGCGGGAAGGAAGGTCTCCATGCGCGCCCGCACCATCCGGCTCGTGTTGCCGTTCTGGATCGCGAGGAGGCCCTCGGTCTGCATCGTCTTCACCTGCGTCTCGACGCCGCTGATGCGCTGGAGCTTGTTGGCGATGGGGAGCCAGAAGACGTTGGCTGCGAGCACGCCCCACAGGGTCGCAGTGAACGCCGAGGCGATCCCAGGGCCGAGGGCTCCGGGATTGGAGAGATGCCCGAGCACGGTGATGAGGCCGATCACGGTTCCGAGGATGCCGAGGGTCGGCGAGAACCCGCCCATGTCCGTGAAGAACTTGATGCCCTTGCGATGGCGTTCCTCCATCGCGGCGATCTCGCTCTCGAGGATGTCACGGATCTCCATTGTGCTGACACCGTCGACGATCAACTGCACGCCGAGCTGTAGGAAGCTGTCGTCCAGGTCCTTCACATAGGTGTCGAGTCCGAGCAGCCCCTCCTTGGACTTGGCGACCTGGGCGAGCTCGACCACCGTGTCGATCGACGAGTCGAGGTCGACGACGTCACGACCCATCGCCTGCTTGAAGATCACCTTGAGACCTTTGACGTCCCGCTTCAGGAGACCCGCGACAGAGACGCTGATGGTCCCGCCGAACACGAGGACGAGTGGCGCGGGTTTGAAGAGGGCCGCCGGACCACCCCCGTCCATGATCATCGCCAGGAAGATGCATGCGAGAGCCACGGCGATCGCGAGTGGGGTGAGCTTGTCGTTCATCTTTCCCCCGGGGCGCGTCGGTTTTCGTGGGTTCTCCACTCCTCCTTCCGGAGCTGAGCATGCTCGCGACAGGTGCGCTCTGTCGGGTGGGAGCTCTGCGGAGACACGGCGCCCTACCCTCGGTCTGCGTCGCCAGGGGTGGGCGCATCGGGCAGGACCGTTCCCCTGCCGAATGGAAGGACGTCGCCTCTCGTGGCGTCGGCGCCCTCCTCCCGGGGCTTCATGATGGAGAGCTGCCGAGCCCGGGAGTCGATCCGCTTGGCGAGGACCTGAGTCTCAGCGTGCTCGAGCCGCACGCGCTGAGCGATCTCTGTCGCCGATTCGGCCACGATGTACCGGGTCCCGGTCGTCAGGATGATCCGGGTCTCCGGACCGACCTCCACCTTTTCGATGAGGTCCTCGTTGAGGGCGAACCTCTCCCCCTTGAGGGTGCTCAGGACGATCATCCGTGGTCTCCTCTGCATCGCAAGCGTCCGTGCCTGCGGGTCCAGAGGCTCTATCGGCCCTGCGCCGATCGACCTTGAATGGTCCGCGGCCGGCGGGTCACGACCCCAGGGGTGAGGGAACCGCCTCTCAGCCGAGAGCGGCGGGAACCATCTTGCACAGACGCTTCAGAGCGCCCATGCGGATCTGGCATACCCGGCTCTCGGTGATGCCCCCCAGGTACTGGCCGATCTGTGCCAGCGTCATCTCGGCCCCGAAACTGAGCGCGACAACCGTGCGCTCTCGATCGGGTAGCGCTTCGATCGCCTTCCGGACCTGCTGGCGGCGTTCGCGCCCGATGTAGACCTCGAAGGGCTCGTCTTCGGCTCTTCCTCGTACGACCTCGTCGAGATCGTATGTCTCGAGGTGTGAGATATCCGCGTCAGCGATCGCCTTTTTCACCGTCCTGTACGTGTCGACGGGGAGATCGAGCGCCTCGGCCTCCTCCGCCTCGCTAGGGGCCCGCCCACGAGCGTTCCACAGGTGGTTGCGCACCTCGTGGATCTCTCGAGCCTTGCGCCGGACGCTCCGAGACGCCCAGTCCTCCGATCGCACCCCGTCCATGATGGCGCCCTTGATCAGGTGCGTCGCGAAGGTCGCGAAACGCACGCCGCGCTCGAGGTCGAAACGATCCACCGCCTTGATCAGACCTTCGGCCCCGTAGCTCTGGAGATCGCCGAGAGGAGCGGCCTGGTACGAGAGCCTCATCCTGATCTGCTTGGCCTCGTACTTGACGAGCGGCCAGTACCGAGAGATGAGCTCTTGGCGGGCGCAGCGGTCTCCCCGGTGCTTGTAAGCGTCCCAGAGCCCCGCCAGCTCGTCGTCATCTGGTCGAGGCTCGGCCACATGCCGCGCGTGGTCCGTGTACACCATCCCCATCCCCTCCGGCTCGTCGCTGCACTCTTACCGGTTCCATCCCCCAATGGATGCGTTCAGCGTACTCCCTCTTAGGGTGTATCAGCAACTGAGGTCCGAAGGGAGCCAGCGGCGTGCTCCACCCGCAGCCATGTGCCGAGCGCGGCGGCGGGCAGTGCGGGAGAAAAGAGGTAGCCCTGGCCGAGCTCGCACCCGAGCTCGACGAGGTGCTCCCGCTGCGCGGGGGTGGTGACACCCTCGGCAATGACCAGCATCTCGAGACGGTGCCCCAGCGTGAGGATCGTCTCGAGCATCATGTCGGTAGAGGCCCTGGGATGCTCCGGGCTGACGAAGGAGCGGTCGATCTTGAGGATCGACGGACGGAACTGCGCGAGGCGCGACAGAGACGAGTACCCGGTGCCGAAGTCGTCGATGGCGACGCGGACCCCTTGGCGGCGGAGGTCTTCGAGAACGATCGGGGCCACCTCTGCGTTGCGGAGGAGCGTGCTTTCGGTGACCTCGATCACGAGCTGGGCTGGCGACAGGCCGCTTCCGGCCAAGAGCCGGGTGACTTGACCAGTGAAGCCCGGAGCGAAGAGCTCACGTGGGGAGACATTGACCGCGACGCACAGGGGGCTTCCCGCACGACCGCTCGCAGGCCAGCCCGACGCCTCCTTCGTCGCCGCTTCCAGCGCGAACCTGCCGAGCTCCAGGATGTGCCCATTGCGCTCAGCAAGGGGGATGAAGGTGGTCGGTGACACCGCTCCCCGCCACCTGCGCCTCCAGCGCATCAGCGCCTCGAAGCCCGCCGTCTTCCCGGTCCGTAGCTCGACGATGGGCTGGTAGTGCATCGAGATCTCACGGCGCTCGAGTGCGCGTCCGAGAGCTTGGTCGAGCTCGAAGTGGCTTGCGACCTCCTCTCGCATCGTTCCCGTGAAGAGCACGGCGTGAGCCTTGCGCCAGCGCTTGGCTTCGTACAGGGCGATGTCCGCGTTGCGCAGCACTGCTTCGACATTCTCGGGCGTGGTGCCGGACCGCACCTCGGCAGGATCCAGCACTGCGACCCCGACACTGGCACGCTGCTCGAGCACGTGTCCCGCGACCCGGAAGGGGTCGTCGAAGGTAGCAAGCAGGCGGGCCGCGAGCCGCTCCCCGTCGGCCGGCGAGTCGAGACCCGAGGCGAGGCAGAGGAACTCGTCCCCTCCGAAACGCGACAGGATGTCGGACGAGCGGACGGCTCCCTCGAGGCGGCCCGCCACGGCGACCAGGAGCTCGTCGCCGGCTCGATGTCCGAGCGTGTCATTGACGCGTTTGAAGTTGTCGAGGTCGAGGAGCAAGACGGCGAGGAAGGCTCCCTCCCCCGGCGCATCGAGGAGGCCCGCGAGCTCCTCCTCGAACAGCCGGCGGTTGCCGAGGCCGGTCAGCGGGTCGTGGCGCGCCTGGTGGTTGAGCTCGGACGTCAGCCGGTGCTGGCTGGTCACGTCGTGGATCGAGCAGACGAAGTATGCGATCGCCCCGCTCCCGTTCCTCGCGACCGATTTCTGGACGGTGACCCAGACCAGATGCCCGTCCTCATGGCGGTAGCGCTTCGTGTAGATCGCCTGAGGCAGATCGCCGGCGAGCAGACGGGCATGGGCTTCCTCGCCCTTGCGACGGTCTTCTGGGACCGTGAACGCGGCGGCGGTCTCACCGACGAGCTCTTGCTCGCTGTAGCCGATGAGGTTGCAGAACGCGGTGTTCGCCCCGAGGATCCGATCGTCCAGGTCGACGAGGACGATGCCCGACATCGTGCTCTCGTAGACGGCACGGAAGCGTTGCTCGCTCGCAGCGAGGGCCTCCTCGGCCGCGCGCCGGACACGGTCGTCGCGCACGTCGACGAACAGCCATGGCGACCCGTCGAACTGAATCGGGCGGAGCAGCACCTCCACAGGGATCTCCTCGCCGTCGCTGCGGAGGAGCGCTCCCTTCCAAGACGTCTGCGCCATCGAGGCCAGCGACATCGCCGTCGCACCGAAGACTTCCATGCCCGAAAGGACTGACCATACGTTCTTTCCCACGAGATCCTTGCGGGTGCGGTCGGCGAGCATCTCGAACTGACCGTTGACGAAGCGGATCACGCCGGCCGGGTCCGCGAGAGCGATCCCGTCGGTGATCATCCCGACCAGGCGTCGCCACGACAGCGGATGGCCATCCACATACGCCGCGATGCGCGAGCGCTCCTCTGCGAGCTTCTGCTTCATCTCGCGACGGCCGCGCTCGTAGCGGTCCCCGAGAAGCAGCGCACAAGCGTTGACCATGACCAGCGTGCCGAGTCCCGCCCAACGAGCGAGGAGGGTGTGGGCGACGAGAAGCTCGTTCGGCACGGCGGCCGCCGTGGCCTCGAGCGACGTCGCGAGCGCGCCGACCAGGCCGAACGCGGTTCCGGCGTAGATCACCGGCAGGAAGATCAGGAGGTACCAGACGAAGCCGGGGACCGGAACGAGCCGCGCATTCTGACCAAGGTCCGCAAACGCCTGAACGGCGATCACCGCGAGCACGAGACCCTGCGCGCACCAGAAGCGCCGGTCGCGAAGCGGGGGATGCGCGAGGTTGGCCAGCAGGCCGCGAAGCGTTCCAACTGCGTTCTCGCCGCGCAGCACAGAAGGCACGGTCGAGCCCACGTGCTCGCCAAAACCCAAGAATGTGGCTTGGCCAACGTGGTCATCCATGGCCGCGGCATCGGACCCGAGATCGGGCACCGCTCCGGTGTCGCCCTCGAAGCTCTCCGCTTCAGCCACTTCGGTCAATGGGTCTCCCGTAGGCGAGGCGCGAGGCGGCCGCGTCTTGGCGTCGCCGTGCCCTCTCTTCGGCAATCACGAAGCCCGACTTGAGCGCAGGCCTCTCGGCAATGACCACAGTGTCGTCGCCAGTGAGGACGACGGCCTGCACCTGAGCTGGGCGAAAGTTCAGAGGACTGGTCGGCGCCCCCGGCCTCCCAGAATGCGAACCTCGAGCCCTTGATCGAGGGGCCGGCGATCAGCCTGGCGGCTCGGCACACCAAGGTCCGCCGTGACGGGTACCGGCGATGATGATCTCAGGGCATCTGCACCCGCTGGCGGAGCCAGTCGGCGACCCAGGACTCGTCGACCTCGTGCGCAGCCACAGCCAGCATGGCCTGCTCGGCTTCGTCGACATCAGGCGGATCCGGCGACCACACGATCCGGTTCAGATCGAGGAAGAGGACGAGCGCGGCCCATGCAGCACGCTTGTTCCCGTCGGGGAGGGGGTGGTTCCACGCAAGCCTGCAGGTGAGTACTGCGGCCTTGTCGATGACGTCGGGGTAGAAGTCTTGCCCGCCAAAGCTGGCCGAAGGCGCGTGCAGCGCCGAATCAGCCAGATCGATCCTCGCCGCCTTCGAGAGCACCGCGACCTCGATCCCGGTGACCTGCTCTGCCAGCCAGAGGTACTCGGCCAGGCTGAGGTATCGCATCACTTGGCGAGTCG
>JAKAQM010000112.1 GCA_021822565.1 Actinomycetes bacterium
CACAGCGCGGCGGCTCACGGCTACCGCCTCCCGGCACTGCCCGACCACGTCGACATCTTCGACACGACGCTGCGCGACGGCAGCCAGCAGGAGGGGCTCTCGCTCACGGTCGACGACAAGCTCCGGGTCGCCGAGCAGCTCGACCACCTCGGCGTCGCCTACGTCGAGGGCGGATGGCCCGGCGCGAACCCGAAGGACGACGAGTTCTTCGCCCGGGCGCGTACCGAGCTGCACCTGTCGACCGCCACGCTCGTCGCCTTCGGCTCGACGCGGCGCGCCGGGGTGCGTGCCCAGGACGACCAGGTGCTCGGACGCCTCGTGGCAGCCGGCGCACCCGTCGCGTGCATCGTGGCCAAGAGCTGGGACCGCCACGTCGAAGAGGCGCTCCGCACGACGCTGGACGAGGCGGTCTCCATGGTCGGCGACTCCGTACGCCACTTGCGCGAGCACGGGCTGCGGGTGTTCTTGGACGCCGAGCACTTCTTCGACGGCTGGCGCCACGACCGGGATTTCGCCCTGCGCGTGCTGGAAGCGGCCGAGCAGGCGGGCGCAGAGGCGCTCGTGCTGTGCGACACGAACGGAGGGTCGCTGCCCGATCAGGTGGGCGAGGCGGTTGCGGACGTGCGCCGCGCCACGAGCACCCAGCTCGGCATCCACTGCCACAACGACACGGGATGCGCCGTCGCCAACTCGCTGACCGCCGTCGAGGCCGGCGTGACCCAGGTGCAGGGTTGTGTCAACGGCTACGGCGAGCGCGCGGGGAACGCCGACCTCTCCGCCGTCATCCCGAACCTGAGCCTGAAGCTCGGGATCCGCACGCTGCCCGCTGACCGGATCCAGCGCCTCACCCCGGTCGCGCACCACATCGCCGAGCTCGTGAACATCGCCCCGTCCTCGCAGCAGCCCTACGTCGGCGCATCGGTCTTCGCGCACAAGGGGGGCTTGCACGCGAGCGCGGTCGCCCGGCGTAGGGACCTCTACGAGCACATCGACCCCGAGCTGGTCGGCAACGGGACGCGGGTGGTGGTCTCGGAGATGGCCGGACGCGCCACCCTCGTCATGAAGGCGGCCGAGCTCGGGCTCGACCTCGACGGCGAAGCCCTCGGCCAGGTGCTCGACGAGCTGAAGCGTCTCGAGCACGAGGGCTACCACTTCGAGGTCGCCGACGGCTCTCTCGAGCTTCTGCTGCGCCGCGCCGGCGGATGGACGGAGGACTTCTTCGAGGTCGAGTCGTTCCGGGTCATCACCGACCATCGCGACGCGCTGGCCGGCGAGGACCTCACGACCGAGGCGACCGTCAAGGTGCACGTCGGCGAGGACCGCATCGTCGCGACGGCGGAGGGGAACGGCCCGGTCAACGCGCTCGACGCCGCGCTCCGTCAGGCCATCGAGCCCCGCTTCCCGGCGCTGCGCCGCGTGCGGCTCACCGACTACCGGGTCCGCGTGCTCGACACGGGGAAGGGCACCGGCGCGGTCACCCGCGTCCTCGTGGACACCGCCGACGACACCCGCACCTGGACGACCATCGGCGTCTCGGAGAACATCATCGAAGCGAGCTGGCAGGCGCTCTACGACGCCGTCGTCTACGCCTTGGTGCGCGCCGGCGGAGCCGGTCTGTCGTCCTGAACCGGCGGCCTGAGCGCCTGAACCGTCGGCCTGAGCGCTGCGTCTGTCGCGCCAGCTGTGAGCCCTCCCCCGACCAGCACCGCCTGCGGGCGACCTGTCGGATCGTGCGCCAGCTGCACCACCTCGCAGGCGAAGTCGGGGTTCTCGCGGATCCAGCTCCTGACGTCGCTGAGCAGCTCCACCTCGCCGTCGTACGCCGCGGCAGCTCCGTCGTCCACCCCCCATGCGGTGAACGTCACCACCGTGCACGCGAGCGTCTCCGCCTCGACCGCGTCGTCGCCGCCCCACGGGCCGGGCGATCCTCCGGCGTGCTCGCCGCCACCGACCGCGAGGACCGCCCGCGGGCGCCCACCCGCGTCGAAGCCGATCTGCAGTGCCACGCAAGGAAGGTCGCGAGCGAACGTGCGCATCCACGCCTCTGCGCAGTCCAGCAGCGCGTCTTCGCTGTCGGGGCGCCCGGGGCATCCCTCCGTCGTCGCCGTGTCGGTGAGCACGACGAGCGTGCCCTGCGCCGCCTGGCGCATGATGAACCGTGCGCGGGCAGCGTCGGACAGCCCAGCGGCCGCCAGTGGCGCGCCGTCGTCGCCGACACGACCGGTAGCGAGGACTCGCATCCTTGTCCCCAATCCCCTCACCCATTCCCCGGAAGACCCCAACGTAGCTGGCCGGCGCGCCAAGGGGCAAGGAGCCGCGGGCATCGACAGGTTGCGCCATCGGTAGTGCACCCGTGATCGGTCGATCCGAGCTGTTCCCCATGTGGGTTTCGAGCGTCTCGCGTGGGGGTACCATCCGCCAGTCCGTGCCCAGGCGTGCACGGCCCGTTCGTGCCCAGGCGTGCACGCGGGTGTTCGGCACGTCACGAAGAGCTCACGCAGAGAACGGGGAGACCAGTGCCTGAAGAGGTTCGCGACCACGGCCGCGAGGTCGAGCAGGAGATCCGGAGGATCCGGGACCCCGAGCTCCGAGCGGTTCGGGCCGTCGAGGCACACCGCCGGGCTCGCGACCTGGTGGTACGCCTGTCGCGCGTGCGGCGCGAGGCGCTCGTGGACCTGCACGATGCCGGGCGTACGTGGCAGGAGGTCGCAGACGCGGTCGGGATGAGCCTCAAGGCGACCAACAAGGCGGTGCACGGTGCAGGCGAGCCAGCGCACTGGTGGAAGCGCCTCCCCGCCGACGTCGCCGAATCCGTCAAACGGGGACCGGGCGGCAGGGAGCGCACAGGCGTGGTCCCGCGGGCGACGCTCATGGATGCCATCGTCGCGACCATGTCCGAGACCGAGCGAGCGAGCCGCAGCCTCGGGCGTGGCGCCGCCAGGGTCAGCCCGTCCGAGCTGCTCGAGCACGCGAGCTCGCACGTGGGAAAGCCGGTGTCGCCCCCGAGCTTGAGGGCAGCCCTCTACTCCCTCATCGAGGACGGCCGCGTGGCACGCGTGGGGCACGGCCGCTACGTCCTCACCCAGCCGCCAGCGCCAGCACGCCGTGCCCCCACGCCGAGGAAGGCTCGGCGCGGCGCTCAGCCCTCGAAGGAGCTCGCTTCGGGCTGAGGTGCCGTCGCGTCGTCACCCTTCGGACCCGCTCGTCTCCGATCCTTCGGGTCGAGCTCCTCGGCCAGGTTCTCGAAGCTCCCCTGTTCGTGTCGGCGCTCGCCAGGCGGGCCGAGGACGCAGCCTCCAGGCGAGCGCGACCCCGGACGCGCACACGGCGCCGAACACCCCGGTACCGACGGCGAGGGGCATCCAGTGGGCAACGCCGGTGCCGAGCGCGACCGGAGCGGCGAGGACAGCGGCCCCCGAGCAGATCCCGACCGCCGCGGGCGGGGCGACGCGTGAGGCGAGCGCGCGCAGGCGCTGTGCTCTCCCCGCTCGCTCGATCTGGTAGCCCAGGTCGGCAACGAGCGCGGCGGCCTCCTTCGCCGTGAGCATCCCGAGACATCGCTCGGTGCGCTCGTCGAAGCCGTCCGCCGGGAGCGTCCCGTCGGCGTACGCCTGGCGGACGACGGCGAGCACGTGCGCTCGCAGTGGCTCGGGGACGAGCTCGTCGAGATCGGCGACGAGGACGTCGACGTCCCTCCTGGTCACGGCGACCGCGAGCGCCTCGAGCCGCTGCTCGTAGACATCGGAGGCTCCGAACCGCCCTTCGCGTTGCGCACGTGCCAGGAGGCCTCTGGCCTCCTGGCGATCCTTCTCGCCGATGCGTCTCGGCGGGCCGGCGGCCGGCACCAGGCGGAGTCCGCCGCCCCTACGCCACATCTCGCGCTCCTCGACGCCGCCGCTCGGCACGGGCGCCGCGGCCGTCGTCAGACTCCGGGACCACGGAGTGAGGGCGGCTGCGGACGCCGATCCCCCGGAGCGACGCGGGCAACCGGTAGACGAACGCGAGCAGCTGGGCGACGGCCAGGTAGATCTCCGCGGGGACCACGTCGTCCACCTCGCACGCCGCGTGCAGATAGCGCGCGAGCGGCGGGTCCTCGACGACCGGGACGCCGCAGCGCGCGGCCTCCTCCCTGATGCGCTGCGCCAGGAAGTCCGTCCCCTTGGCCACCAGGCGCGGGGCGTTCGCCCTCACCGGGTCGTACTGGAGCGCGACGGCGACGTGGGTGGGGTTGGTCACGACCACGTCAGCGGTCCTGACCGACGCGATGGTCCTCGAGCGAGCGATCGAGTACTGGTGGCGGCGCATGTGGGCACGCATGTGGGGATCGCCTGTGTGCTGCTTGTGCTCGTCACGCACCTCTTGCTTGGTCATCTTGAGCGATTGGTTGTGGCGATGACGTTGGATCCCGTAGTCGACGGCGCCGAGCGCAAGGCCGAGGACGGCCGCGGTGCGCACGAACCCGAGGATCGAGGAGCCTGCGTAGTCGAGAAGCGGCGCCAGGGTCACCGGTGACTTGCTCGCGACGGTGAGCATCAGGCTGTGCATCGAGAAGTAGCCGAGCACCCCCAGAACCGCCAGCTTCAGCACCTGCTTCACGAGCTCCCAGAGCACCTGCGCGGAGAAGCGGTTCTTCAGGCCGGTCACGGGGCTGACCCGGGAGAATCGAGGTCGCGCGGCTTTCAAGGAGAACGACTTTCCGACCTGGAGCACTCCGACGGCGAGCGCGAGCGCCATGAACGCCCCGCCGATCACCGCCACATAGGAGAGGAACTGTCCCAGCGCCGACCCGACGACGTCCAGTGCGCCCGACGAAGTGGGATGCGAGGCGACGCGGACGACGTTGCTCGTGATCCCGAGCAGCCTCGCACGGGCTTCTGAGACCATGAAGGGGGCGAGGAGCGAGCCTGCGAGCATCGCCGCCCACGCGCCGACGTCCGCCGAGCGCGCGACCTGCCCGTCCTCGCGTGCCTTCTTCTTGCGCTTCTCGGTCGGCGGCTCCGTGCGCGCCCAGCGGTCTCCGGCAGCCATCAGGGTCTCCCGAAGAGCCTCGCTGCGTCACCGAGCCCGCGGTCGAGCAGGCTGGCGAGGTCGTTCGGAACCGCGGAGATGGCGAGCGCTACGAGGATGAGCACGAGCAGCACCTGCAGCGGCATGCCCAGGAACCAGACGTTCGCCTGGGGGGCCGCGCGCGAGACGAGAGCGAGGACGACCTGGGCCGCGAAGAGGACCACCATGATCGGCCCGCCGATCTCCAGCGCCGACACGAAGAACACCTGGAGGTCGGTCAGGACAACCGTCCCGATCGCCCTCGTGGACTCGAGCGTGAAGCCCGGGCCGGAGAAGCTGTGAGCGAACCCCTCGATCATGAGGAGGTACCCGTTGGTCGCGAACAAGAGCAGGACCACGACCTGACGGTAGAAGTTCCCCATGAGGGGCGGCTCTGTCACGCCGATCGGGTTCATCGTCGGCTGGATGGTGAGCCCGCCCACCTGGTCCAAGAATGTGCCGGCTGCGCTGACCGCAGAGATCATGAGCTGGACGACGAAGCCGATGGCCAGCCCGGTCAGGACCTGGAGGACCAGGTCGCCGGCAAGCGCCGGGGTGGTGGTGGGCAGCCGAGAACGCTCGAGGACCGGGGCCACGATCAGCGCCAGCGCGGCGCCGGTCGCGACGGTCACCACGATAGGGATCGCGCCCCGGTTGGCAAACGGCTGGACGACCATCAGCCACCCAAGCGCGCGAGCGAGCGCGAGCAGGAAGGCGATCAGCCAGAGCGCGTTGACGTCGAGCGTCACGCGGGCCCTACCTGCCCAGGAGCCGCGGAATGTCGGCGAACACCTCGTGCACGTAGCCGGTGAACTGGTCGAGCATCCAGTGCCCCATGAACACCAGGACGAGCCCGATCACGAGCAGCTTCGGCACGAACGTGAGGGTCGGATCCTGGATCTGGGTCACCGACTGGAACAAGGAGATGACGAGACCCACCACGAGCGAGGTGAGGAGCACCGGCGCCGCGATCTTTGCCGCGGTGAGGAGGGTCTCCGAAGCGAGCTGGAGGACGAGACCAGTTGTCATCTGAAGCTCGTGATGAGGGACTGCACGACGAGCACCCAACCGTCGACCAGGACGAAGAGCAGCAGCTTGAACGGCAGCGAGACAAGGGTCGGGGGGAGCATGACGATGCCGAGGGCCATGAGGGTCGACGCGACCACGAGGTCGATGATCAAGAACGGCACGAAAATGACCACCCCGATGATGAACGCGTCCTTGAGCTGCGTGAGGAGGAACGCAGGGATGAGCGCCGACAGCGATACGTGCATCGGGTTCGCGGCCGACACGTGCGCAGCCTTGGCCGTGAGTGCGAGCTCCTGCGCGCCCGTCTGGCGAAGCATCCAGTGCTTGAGCGGGACTTCGCCTTTGCCGAACGCCTGGGAGAAGTCCAGGTGCCCGTGGAGGTATGGCTGCAGCGCGACGTGGTTCATGATCGACAGCGTCGGTGCCATGAGAAAGAGGCTGACGAACAGGGCGACGCCCACGAGCACCTGGTTCGGAGGCGTGGTCTGCAGCCCGAGGGCCTGCCGCGTGAGACCGAGGACGATCACCACGCGGACGAAGCCCGTGAGCATGATGAGCAGCGACGGCGCCAGCGTGAGCAGCGCCAACGCCAGGATGATGAGAATGCTGTCCGAGGGCTTGGACAGCGTCTTGCCCAGTGTGACCGTGATCTGGCTCGCCCCCAAGAGGTGCGGCACCAGTCTCTCCTCGGTTCAGGGCCGCCGGCTCAGCGGCGGACGGTGGCTGCCCGGGCGCGATCGAGCAAGCTGCGCGGGTGATCGCCTTGGCCTTCGGGAAAGAGCGACCCGAGGGACGCCGCAGGTTCCTCGTCGCGAGGAGCGTCCCCCCGGAGCTCTCCCAGAGGAGTGAACCCTGCGCCCGAGATCCCCACCACGAAGCGCTGGCCCTCGGCTACGACGACGGCGATCCACTGACCCTTGCCGACCGGCTGGCGGCTGACGACGTCGAGGCGACCGCTCTTCACGCCGGAGGCCCTGGCGGCCCTTCTCCCCGCTCCTTTCGTGCGCCGAGCGATCCTGCTCAAGCCGTAGAGCGCGACCACGATCACCCCGAGCCACAGCACCATCTGCACGAGCAGGTGGCCGACGGACACGTCGGGCGCCATCGCGGTGCCGTGCTGCGCGGCAAGCACGAGGTCAGTCACGGCCCGAGACGATCGACTTGATCTGCACCCCGAGCTCGGAGTCGTTCACCGAGACCAGTTCTCCAATCGCGAACAGCTTCCCGTTGACCATGATCTCGAGTGGGCTGCCGAGCGGTCGATCGAGGGGGATGGTGGTGCGCGGGCGCACCGACCGCAGGGTGCCGAGCGTCATCCGCGTCTTTCCGAGGACGGCGACGACCTCCAGCTCCACGTCATGCAGTGCGTCGAGCTGCAGCGAGCCGTCGGCAGCTGTGGTGGCGACGTCGCTCATCGCTCGTCTCTCCTCTCCCATCGTTGGACCATGCAGCCCGCGTGCTTCCCGTTTGTCACCAGGACGCCCCGGCCGATGCGCGTCCTGCCAGCGGCGAGGATGTCGAGCTCCACCTGCTCCGTCGTGCCGACCCCGAGGAGGATGATCGACTCGGGATCGCCCGGAGCCAACGAGAGGATCTGGGCCGCGCTCATACGCACGGGCGGGTACGCGACGTACAGCTCCACCGGGACCTCCTCGATGCTCCGCTCGACGTGGGGCAAGACCGCGTCGGGGTCCACGTGGTCGTCCTCCTCCTGCTCGAGGGTGGAGAGCAGGCTGCGCATCGTCGCGAGCGGCAGGTAGAGCCAGATCGAGCGGGACGCGCCGTCGCCGATGGTGACGCTCACCTCTGCCCGGAACGCCGTATCGCCCGGGCGTCCCATCTTCACGAAGTGCGGGCTGCGGAGGCGCTGCAACGCTGTGAGGTTGAGGTCCAGGAGCGTGTCGAAGGACGCGCGCAGCGCGCTGAACACCTTGGACGAGACCGAGCTCACCATCGCGAACTCGATCTCGGTGAGCGCCACCCGCCCCATCTCGGTCTTTCCGTCCCCGCCGAGCTGGACCTCGACCAAGGACAGGGCGGTCGCGACCGGGAAGTGGAGCAAAAGGCGCTCATCGAGCTGCACGACCAGGGCGGTCGCGATGAACGTAGGGTCCTCCATCCCGGCCATGAAGTCCTCCCATGCGCCCTGCTCGAGCTCCCCCGCCGCGACGTGAACCGGCCGTCGCAGCGCGGCACTCAGGTTCGCGCCCATCCGATGGGCGCACGCCTCGAGGAGCGGATGAAGACGCCGCAGCTGTCCCCGGTCGACGACCTCGTGTCGCAGCGGGTCGTAGGGGCGCACCTGCGTCTCGTCGTCGATGACGAGCACCGCGTTCATCGAGTTGCAGCTTCTTCCATGAGGCGGACCTCCACAAGCTTCGATTCCTGGCCGATCCGTGGCAGTGGCAGCCGCCTCCATGGCGCCGCGCTGTTCATCGGCGCCGGCACGGGTGACCTTGAATTCCTCAGCGCACGAACTGCCGAGGACCATGTGCGATCGGGCGAATGCAGCGCACTCGGTCACGCCTGCTCGAGCGCGGTGGACACGGCCTGGCTGGTGGAGATCACCTTGGTGTCCGCTACGTACGCCTGTTCGGCGGTGATGAGGTCGGTGAGTTGCTGCGCCAGTGTCACGTTGGACTGCTCGAGCTGCCCGCTCAGCAGCTTCCCGCGCCCGCCGG
>JAKAQM010000012.1 GCA_021822565.1 Actinomycetes bacterium
CAGCCAGCCCAATCGACCGTCAACCGCTCCGGGTGTTCAAGCGTTCTCCAGTGCGATCGCCGCGCCGACGTCGGTCGCTTCGAGAAGGTGTCGGTAGCGGTTCACCATGTCGACGGTGCGCCAGCCGTGGCGGTCCATCACCTCGCCCACCGCGGCGCCCTGCTTCAGGAGCGTCGTGGCCGAGTGGTGCCTCAGGTCGTGCAGGCGCATCGGCGGCAGTCCGGCGGCCTTGCACATGTCGACGAAGACCCGCGTGAACGTGTGCGGGTTGTACGGCGACGCTCCTGCTGGATCGGGGGAGAAGACAAAGCCGGAGGGCGTCAGGCGTGCGCCGCACGCACGTGCACGCTCCTCACAACGCTCCCTGTGCTCACGAAGAAGCGTGGCGGTTCGGGGCCCGATGGCGATCCGGCGCCGGTCTCCGGTCTTGGTGCCCTTCACCTCACTTCCGCCGGGAACCGCAGAGACCGACCTCGAGATGAGGACGCTGCCGCCCTCGAGGTCCAGGTCGGCCCACTGGAGACCCGCCGCCTCTCCTCGTCGGCACCCGGTCCACGCAATGAAGGCGATGACCGTCCCCCAGTCGCGGTCGGTGGCGAGCGCGTACTCGAGCAGTGCTCGCACGGCAGCCGACGACGGCGGGTCGATCTTCCTTGCCCGGAGCGGGGGAAGCTCGACGCCCTGGGTGGCGACGACACCCGTCAAGCCCCGCTTGTGCGCCCACGCGAGGGCCTGGCGCATCGCCCAGTGGAGCTTGCGGACCGAAGAGCCCGACATGCCGTGCTCGACGAGGTCGGCGTACAGGTCCTCGATGTGATGGGCCCGGAGCCTGTCCACTGGAAGACGTTTCAGGTCGTCGGGCACGTGGGTGATCGCCACGCGGTAACGGTCGAGCGTCGAGGCCGACAGGTGCGCCTTACGCGAGGCGAGCCAGCGAGTCAGCACTTCACCGAGCGAGACCCGAGCCGTAGCAGCCCGTCCTCCGTCGGTGACCTCGGTCACGAACCGGGCGAGCTCTCGCTCGGCCTCCCGGCGCGGACCGCGGAACGTCTTCCTCGCGTAGCGGCGCTTGCGCGCCTCGGTGTCGAAGCCGATGTAGACGACCAGCTCCCACGATGTCTTGCCACGCTGGCGGATGCTCCCTGCCACGTTCTGCCCCCGAGTGATTGGCAATTTGATTGGCGACTCCGCTGCTCGCCTGCAGAGACGCTACCACAATGGCCTCTCACCAGGGAAGATGTCGGCGCCCCCGGCAGGACTCGAACCTGCGCTCCCGGCTCCGGAGGCCGGTGCTCTATCCGCTGAGCTACGGGGGCATGCCGCAGAACGGTGCCCGTGATCCGGGTCACCACGACGCAGGCACGTAGACGTGGCTGCGCTGCGACGACGATCGTACTCGGCGCCGCAGAGGACGGTTTCGTGGGCTGCCGTATCCTGCGGCATGCCCACGACACGCAGCGACCACGAGGCTCCCATCCCTGGGCCAGGGACCGAGCTGCGTGCGTCGGCGAGCGCCGACGCTGCTCCCCCGGACGCGCCCCTGGCTCGGCACCTCCTGCCGGACACGGCAGACGTGGCGTCCGACGGGCACCTCCACGTCGGTGGGGTCGACCTCCTGGACCTGGTCGAGCAGCTGGGTACCCCGCTCTTCGTCTACGACGAAGCCCACGTGCGCAGACGCTGTCGCGAGGCCGTTGCCGCATGGGGTGACGGGGTCGCCTACGCCACGAAGGCATTCCTCTGCAAGGCCGTCGCCCGTCTCGTGCACGAAGAGGGCATGTGCCTCGACGTCTCCACGCTCGGGGAGCTCCGGGTCGCCCTCGCTGCCGGGGTCCCGCCATCACGCCTGGTGCTGCACGGCAACAACAAGTCCGAAGAAGAGCTCGCCGCCGCGCTCGACGCCGGCGTGGGCAGGATCGTCGTGGACTCCTTCGACGAGATCGGCCGGCTCGGCAAGCTCACCGACGCGCCGGCCCGCCCCGCGAACCTCGGAGCAATGGGGCCGACCCAGCGCCCGAAGGTGCTGGTCCGCGTGACGCCGGGCGTCGAAGTCCATACCCACGAGTTCGTCCGGACCGGCCAGGAGGACACGAAGTTCGGCTTCTCGATCGCCTCCGGCGCTGCGTCGAAGGCGGTCGCGGCGCTCGAGCTCTTGCCTGGCGTGGAGCTCGTCGGGGTGCATGCGCACATCGGCAGCCAGGTCCTGGACGTCGGCCACTTCGAAGAGGCGGCTCGCGTGCTCGGCGAGTTCGCCGCCCCGCTGCAGCTCCCCGAGCTCGTGGTCGGCGGGGGTCTCGGGGTCGCGTACCTGAACGGCGAGGTCGCCCCGACGCAGCAGGAGTGGGCCGATGCCACGCGGCACGCCTGCGCGAGCGCCGGGATGGACCCCGAGACGAGGATCACCGCCGAGCCGGGTCGCTCGATCGTGGCCAGCGCGGCGATCACCCTGTACAGGGTCGGCACCATCAAGGATCTTCCCGGTATCCGCACGTACGTCGCCGTGGACGGCGGCATGAGCGACAACCCTCGGCCCGTCCTCTATGGCAGCGGCTACGAGGCCTTCCTCCCGCGCAAGGCGGCCGCCGCACGCACCAAGGTGGTGCGGGTCGTCGGCAAGCACTGCGAGACCGGCGACGTCCTCGTCGACGAGGCACACGTGCCCGCGGACCTCGCCGTCGGCGACGTGCTCGCGACGCCGGTCACGGGCGCCTACGGCTACTCGATGGCGTCCAACTACAACAAGGTCCCGCGCCCGCCGGTCGTCTTCGTCCGCGACGGCTCGGCGACGGTCGTCGTCCGACGCGAGACGGTGGAAGACCTCCTTCGCCTGGAGTGCTGACCGATGACAGGAGAGACTGGGGACATGCGCGCACGACGGAGCAGACCGCCTGGTGACGTCGGAGGTGCCGGTGACGTCGGAGGAGCTGACGACGCCCGAGGACCGGGACGAGCACGGCACGCCGGGCGAGCGGTGGTGAGCGGGCGATGACCGACGTGCGCGACCGCGTCGCGCTGGTCACCGGAGGCGCGTCCGGCATCGGGCGCTTGCTCGCGCTCGAGCTCGCCCGGCGCGGGGCGGTGCCCGTCGTGTGGGACGTCGACGAGGAGCGGCTCGCGGCAACCGTCGACGAGCTGGGGCGCCGGTCGTCGGAGCGCGCCCGCGGCTACACCTGCGACGTGCGCGACCCCGACGCCGTGCGCTCCACGGCGGAGCGGGTGCGCCGCGAGGTCGGCGACCCGATGATCCTGGTCAACAACGCCGGCGTGGTCAGCGGCGCGCGCCTCCTCGAGCTTCCCGACGAGGCCATCCGAAGGACGTTCGACGTCAACGCGCTCGCCCTTTTCTGGGTGACCAAGGCCTTCCTTCCCGCGATGGTCGACGCCGGCCACGGCCACATCACGACCGTGGCATCGGCCGCCGGACTCGTCGGCGTGGCACGCCAGACGGACTACTCGGCGTCCAAGCATGCGGCCGTCGGGTTCGACGAGTCCCTCCGCGCCGAGCTGCGCCGGATCGCCCCGAGGATCCGGACGACCGTCGTGTGCCCGTACTACGTCGACACCGGGATGTTCGACGGCGTGCGCACGAGGGTGCCGTTCCTGCTCCCGATCCTGCAGCAGGACGACGTGGCCCTGCGCATCGCGGACGCCATCACCAAGGACCGCCGGGTCGTCGTCCTCCCTCCGATCGTCCGGCTCATCCCCGCGCTCAGGCTGCTCCCGCCAGCTGCCTTCGACTGGATCATGGACCTCTTCGGGGTGAACGTCTCGATGGACCACTTCGCCGGACGCGGCTCGACCCCACCACCGGCGTGACGCCGCGTCGGGTCCGTCGGGCCCGCCGTAAGAGACGTGGCCGCCGTAGGGTGGCCGCATGGCAACCACGAAGCCCGATCCGCCCTCGACGGTCGCCGCCCTGCGCCGCTCGTTCGAGGCCGGGCTCACGCGACCGCTCGAATGGAGACGGGCGCAGCTGATCGCGCTCAAGGACCTGCTCAGGCATGGTGAAGACGCGCTCATCGACGCCATGCGGGTGGACCTGGGGAAACCTGCGGTGGAGATCCGGCTGACCGACCTGTCGTTCGTCGCGGCCGAGATCGACGTCATGCTGCGGCACCTCGACGCTTGGGCGAGCCCCGAGCGCGTGCGGGTGCCACTCACCCAGCGGCCAGGTCAGGCGACGATCGTTCGCGAGCCGTTCGGCGTCGCGCTGGTCATCGCGCCGTGGAACTACCCGGTGCACCTCCTCCTCTTGCCGATGGCCGCGGCCATCGCGGCGGGCAACTGCGTCGTCGGCAAGCCGTCCGAGGTCTCCCCGAAGACGTCTGCAGCGCTCGCCACACTGGCGCGGCGGTACCTGGACCCGCGGGCGGTGGCCATCGTCGAGGGCGGGCCCGAGGAGACCCGGGAACTGCTCGAGCAGCGTTTCGACACCATCTTCTACACCGGCAATGGCAGGGTGGGGCGCACCGTGATGGAGGCTGCGGCCAGGCACGTGACCCCGGTGACGCTCGAGCTGGGAGGCAAGAGCCCGGCGATCGTGGACGCCGACGCCGACATCGACATCTCGGCGCGCCGCGTCGCGTGGGGAAAATTCCTGAACGCGGGGCAGACCTGCGTGGCGCCGGACTACGTCCTCGTGCACGAGCGGGTCGAGCGCACGTTCGTCGACGCACTGGCGCGGACGCTTCGCAGCTTCTACGGAGACGACCCGAAGCGAAGCCGGGACTACGCGCGGATCGTGAACGACCGGCATTTCGAACGGCTCTCCGGCCTCCTCGCCGCGACCTCTGGGACCGTCGCCTGCGGCGGTGAGCACGACAGGGCCCAGCGCTACCTCGCCCCCACGGTGGTCACCGACGTCCCGCCCGGCGACCCGCTCATGGACGACGAGATCTTCGGCCCGATCCTCCCGGTCCTGCGCGTCAGGGACATGGACGAAGCGGTGAGGTACGTCTCGTCTCGGACCAAGCCGCTCGCGCTGTACATCTTCTCCTCCTCCAAGACCACCGTCGACCGCGTCCTCGCGAGCACGTCGTCGGGCAGCGTCGGGGTGAACCTCACCGTGCAGCAGCTCGCGATCCCTGGGCTCCCTTTCGGCGGGGTCGGGGAGAGCGGGATGGGGGCGTACCACGGCCGTCACGGGTTCGAGACGTTCAGCCACCGGCGCGCCGTCTTCTCGAAGCCGACGCTGCTCGACCCTCCAGTGCAGTACCCGCCTTACACGAAGATCAAGGAGTGGATCTTGAAGAAGATGCTGTGACCGGGACCCCGGGGCTCGGCATCTCGACGCAGCCCGTAGCTCGCCCACGAGACCGGCGCGGGGCGCGTCACCTTGCTCAGGTAGGACGCCACTCGTCCGACGCGCACGACCGCTCGCGCCCGGTAGAATCCCTGCCTCCTATTCGTCTCGTCGACGGTCTCGTCGTCCTCCACCTCCCGCTCCCCTGGCGTCGCTCATGCTCACGGCCACGAACATCTCGCTCAGCGTGGCCGGGCGCGAACTGCTCCGCGATGCGTCGTTCGTGGTGAACGCAGGCGACAAGGCGGCCATCGTCGGGCGCAACGGGGTCGGCAAGTCGTCGCTCGTCTCGCTCCTCGTCGGCGAGCCCCCGCCGCACGTGGCCGCGACCGGTGAGGTGCAGGTGACGGGCTCCCTGGGTCACCTCCCCCAGGTGCCGGTCCACGGTGGGCTCGGCACTGATCCGAGCGCGATCTCGCACGTGCTGTCCGCCCGAGGTCTCGACCGTCTCGACGTGGCGCTCAGCGAGGCGAGGAAGCGGATGAGCGCCGATCCCACGGCGGAGAACATCGCGGTCTTCTCGGACACCGAGGAGCGCTATCGCGCGCTCGGGGGTTACGAGGCCGAGTCGACGCTCGCGCGCATGGCGGACGGGCTGGGCCTGCGTCAGGAGTTGCTCTTCGAAGACGCCGACAGCCTGTCGGGGGGGCAACGGCGCAGGCTCGACCTCATGCGCGTGCTGTTCGGGCAGCCAGAGGTGATGGTCCTCGACGAGCCCACCAATCATCTCGACGCTCCTGCCAAGCGATGGCTGATGGGACAGCTCGACCGCTTTTCGGGGGCCCTGCTGCTCGTGAGCCACGATCTGACGCTCCTCGACCGGTCGATCACGAAGGTGCTGCACCTCCAGCGTGGCGCGCTGCAGGAGTTCAAGGGCACCTACAGCAGCTATCGCCTACAGCTGGCCGCACGCGAGGACCAGCAGGACCGATTGGCCGCGCGCCAGGAGCGAGAGGTGAAGCGCCTGTCCACGCTCGCCGACACCATGCGCGGCGGCACCGCCAGGCGAGCGCGGACGGCCAGATCCTTGGACACCCGCGTGGAGCGCTTGAAGAAGCACCAGACGGCCCGCGCGACGCGTGAGCGGCACAGCCGCTTTCGCCTCCCACTCCCCGCGCGCGCCGGTGAGACGCCGCTCGAGATCCGCGGCCTCGCCGTCTCCTACGGTCCGGCGCGCGTCCTCCACGAGGTCTCCATGGCGCTGCACCGCGGAGACCGTGCCGTCGTGGTGGGGCGCAACGGCGCGGGGAAGTCGAGCCTCCTGCGGTGCGTGGCCGGCATGCAGCAGCCAACGACCGGCGAGGTGGTCCTCGGGCAGAACGTCAGTCTCGGCTACTTCGCCCAGGAGCACGAGCAGGTCGACCTCGACAAGCGCGCGATCGACAACATCGACGACACCTTCCTCGTCGCCGAGGCGGACCGGCGCGCGCTGCTCGGCTCGTTCGGGCTCTCCGGAGAGCTCGCCACGCAGCTCGCGGGCAGCCTGTCGGGAGGCGAACGCGCCAAGCTCGGGTTGGCGATGCTCGCGGCCGGTTGGGCGAACGTCCTCGTGCTCGACGAGCCGACCAACAACCTCGACCCGCCGTCCGTCGCGGCCGTCGCCTCGATGCTCAGCGCGTGGCCGGGCACGGTCGTGGCGGTGAGCCACGACAGGAGCTTCGTGGAGGCGCTCGAGCCGACGCACGCACTCCTCCTTCCCGAAGAGCGCTTCGACTACTGGCGTGACGACCTCCTCGACGAGGTACAGCTTCGCTGAGATCGCCAAGCGCCTGACGGCAGGGCGCTACTACACGTGCACGTCGTGCCGGGACGCCGCCGTGTCACTCGGGCGACCTCTCGTCACCGTCACCGCGACGCGCTCACATGCGCTCCGGCGCCTCGATGCCGAGCAGGCCCAGACCTTCGGCGAGCACGCGTGCCGTCGTCTCGACGAGGGCGAGACGACTTCGCCGCGTCGCCTCGTCCGGGGCTCGGAGGACCGGGCACCGCTCGTAGAAGGTGGTGAACGTCGTGGCGAGGCCGTAGAGGTAGGCGCACAGCTTGGACGGCGACGACGCTTCGACCGCGTCCTGGATGGCCGACGCGTACCCGAGCAGCCCGAGGCCGAGCGCGCGCTCCTCGGGGGTCGCGATCACGATCGCCGACGCTTGCTCGGCCACCTCGTGCGTGCCCGCCTCTGCGACGGTGGGCGCGTCCGAGGCTGCACGCCGGAAGATCGACTTGATCCGCGCGTGCGCGTACTGCAGGTACGGCCCGGTGTCCCCTTCGAAGCTCAGCATGCGGTCCCAGTCGAACACGTAGTCGCGCACCCGATCCGTGGACAGGTCGGCGTACTTGACCGCGCCGATGCCCAGTGCATGCGCCACCGCGTGCCGCTCCTCGGCATCCAAGTCGGCGTCGCGCCCGCGCTCGGCCATCGCGTCGGCAGCTCTCGACACTGCTTCGTCGAGCAGATCGACGAGCTTGACCGACGTCCCCGCACGCGTGCGCAGCATCCTGTGGTCGGCGCCGAGCACGCTTCCGAAGGCGACGTGCTCCACGGTCACGCCGTCCGGCAGCCACCCTGCCATCCGTGCCACCTCGAAGCACATCTGGAGGTGCTGGGACTGTGGCGCGCCGACCACGTAGAGAAGCCGAGTGGCGCGGACCGAGTCCACGCGGTCCCGGATGCACGCGAGATCGGTCGCCGCATAGCCGAACCCCCCGTCGGACTTCTGGACGATGAGCGGCAGCGGATCGCCCTCCCTGTTCGTGAAGCCCCGCGGAAAGACACAGAGCGCTCCCTCGTCCTTCACGAGCAGGCCAGCGGCGTCGAGGTCCGCGACGACACCGGGGAGCATCGAGTTGTAGAAGCTCTCCCCCTTCACGTCGTCGTCCGTGAGCAGCACGCCCAGTTTCGCGTAGACCTCGTCGAAATAGGTGATGCTGTGCTCCACGAGGACGCGCCACATGCGCAGCGTGTCCGGATCGCCGCTCTGCAGCAGCACCACCCTTCGCCGGCTGCGCTCCTTGAAGGCGTCGTCGGCGTCGAAGGAGGACCGCGCTGCCTGGTAAAAGCCGGTGAGGTCGCCGACCGAGAGTTCTGCGACCGCCGCCTCCTCGCCGATGTCGGCCAAGTGCTCGATCAGCATCCCGAAGGGCGTTCCCCAGTCGCCCACATGGTTCTCCCGCACGACGTCGTGCCCGAGGTGCCCGAGCATCCGGCAGAGCGCGTCCCCGATCACCGTGGAACGAAGGTGCCCGACGTGCATCTCCTTGGCCACGTTGGGATGGGAGTATGTGACGACGACCCGCTCAGGGCTCGCGGCCGGCTCGACGCCGAGTCGGTGGTCCTCGGCCATCGTGCGGACGCTCCGCTGGACGAACGCCGTCGACACCACGAGGTTCACGAAGCCCGGACCGCTGACCTCGACACGCTCGCAGAGGTCGTCGAGCCTGGCTGCGGCCACGACCGCCTGCGCCACCTCGACGGGTCGGCGGCCGAGCCGCTTGGCGAGCGCCAGCGCGCCGTTCGCCTGGAAGTCGGCCCGGTCCGACGGCCGTAGCACCGGGTCCGAGCCCGGCATGAGCGTGTCGAACGCGCTCTGGAGACGTTCGGAAAGCAGCGCGGCGACACCTGGCATGGCTCATCTTCGCACGGCGAGCGGGCAGCCCAGGCCCGTCACCCCGCCGCAGCGCTGCGGCACCGGGTACGGCCGCTTTCGGCTCGCAGATCGCACCCTCGCTGCGCCGGCCCGAGCGCGGCGGCAGAATGGCCCTATGCCACACCCTGACAGCTTCGGCGCCCGGTCCACGTTCCACGTCGGCGACCGGCGGTTCGAGATCTTCCGCCTCTCCGCCATCGCGGGATCGGAGCGGCTGCCGTACACCATGAAGATCCTGCTCGAGAACCTCCTCCGCCACGAGGACGCAGTGAAGGTCGCTGCCGCGGACATCGAGGCGGTCGCCGGCTTCGGCAGCACGAGGAGCTCTGCGGAGCCGAAGGAGATCGCGTTCACCCCCGAACGCGTGCTGCTCCAGGACTTCACCGGCGTCCCCGCGGTCGTCGACCTCGCGGCGATGCGCGACGCACTGCGCGCGCTCGGTGGGGATCCCGCACGCGTCGACCCGCTCGTCCCCTGCGAGCTGGTCATCGACCACTCCGTCATCGCAGAGCGCTCCGGCGGACCGAGCGCGTTCGAAGAGAACGTCCAGATCGAGTACGGGCGCAACCTCGAGCGCTACCAGCTCCTGCGCTGGGCGCAAAAGGCCTTCGATCGGTTCCAGGTGGTCCCCCCGGGGACCGGGATCTGCCATCAGGTGAACCTGGAGTACCTGGCGCGCGTGGTGTTCGACACCGACGGCGCGGCGTTCCCCGACACCATCGTGGGCACCGATTCGCACACCACGATGGTCAACGGCCTCGGGGTGCTGGGCTGGGGCGTCGGGGGGATCGAGGCCGAGGCTGCGATGCTCGGTCAGCCGCTGTCGATGCTCCTGCCGCCCGTGGTTGGGCTCCACCTGCACGGTGAGCTGCCCGAGGGCACGACCGCGACCGACCTCGTGCTCACCATCACGGAGCTGCTGCGGCGCCACGGCGTGGTCGGCAAGTTCGTCGAGGCGTACGGTCCCGGCGTCTCCTCCCTGCCAGTCGAGAACCGCGCCACCATCGGCAACATGTCGCCCGAGTACGGTGCGACCTGCACGGTCTTCCCCATCGACCGGTCGACCATGGACTACCTGCGGTTCACCGGCCGCAGCGAAGCGCACCTCGCCGTCGTCGAGGGCTACGCGAAGGAGCAGGGCCTCTGGCACGACCCGTCCGCGCCGGAGCCGGCGTACTCGGAGACCGTCGACCTCGACCTCGGGACCGTCGTGCCGAGCCTCGCCGGCCCCTCACGCCCCCAGGACCGCGTCACGCTCGCAGGAGCGGGCAGCGCCTTCCGCAGCGCGCTGGGCAGGGAGCCCAAGCGCGCACGGGCCGGCGCTCCGCCAGCCGCTCGCGGCGAAGGCGAAGGCGAAGGCGCCCTGGTCGCCGGTGGATCCCCGAGGCCGCTCACCGACGGCGACGTCGTCATCGCCGCGATCACCAGCTGCACGAACACGTCGAACCCTCAGGTCCTCGTGGCGGCCGGGCTGCTCGCGAAGAAGGCGGTCGAACGCGGGCTCACGGCCAAGCCGTGGGTGAAGACGTCGCTCGCGCCGGGGTCGCGCGTCGTCATGGACTACCTCGACAAGGCCGGGCTCGTCGAGCCGCTCGAGAAGCTCGGGTTCTGGCTCGTCGGCTTCGGCTGCACCACCTGCATCGGGAATTCCGGACCGCTCCTCCCGGGCATCTCCGAGGCGGTCCAGGCGAACGACCTCTCCGTGGTCTCGGTCCTGTCGGGCAACCGGAACTTCGAAGGCCGGATCCATCCCGACGTGCGCATGAACTACCTCGCCTCCCCGCCGCTCGTCGTGGCCTACGCGATCGCCGGGACGATGGACGTCGACCTCACCGTCGACCCGCTCGGGACGGACCAGCACGGCAACCCGGTGATGCTCGCGGACCTCTGGCCGTCGAGCCGCGAGATCGCCGAGACGATCCGCTCCTCGCTCAGCTCGGAGGAGTTCCGCACGCGCTACTCGTCGGTGTTCGAAGGCGACGCACGCTGGCAGTCGATGGAAGTCACCGGTGGCGACACGTTCGAGTGGGACCCCGCCTCCACCTACGTGCTCGACCCCCCGTACTTCCAAGGGATGGGGATGGAGCCCGAGCCCCTCGAGGACATCGACGGCGCGCGCGTGCTCGTCATGCTCGGTGACAGCGTGACGACCGACCACATCTCGCCGGCGGGCTCCATCCGCGCGACGTCACCAGCAGGCGAGTACCTCACCGCGCACGACATCGACCGCGCGGACTTCAACTCCTACGGAGCGCGCCGCGGCAACCACGAGGTGATGATGCGCGGGACCTTCGCGAACGTCCGGCTGCGCAACCAGCTCGTCCCGGGTGTCGAGGGTGGGGAGACCGTCCACCTGCCGGACGGAGAGCGGACCACGATCTTCGAGGCCGCAGAGCGTTACCGGGCAGACGGCGTGCCGCTCGTCGTGCTCGCCGGCAAGGAGTACGGGTCGGGCTCGAGCCGCGACTGGGCGGCAAAGGGCCCCAGGCTTCTCGGGGTGCGCGCCGTGATCGCGCAGAGCTACGAGCGCATCCACCGCACGAACCTGATCGGCATGGGCATCCTTCCCCTGCAGTTCCAGCCCGACGACTCGGTCTCCTCGCTCGGGCTGACCGGCCGTGAGCGGTTCTTCGTCCGAGGGGTGCGCTCGATCGGACGGGGCGACCTGCCCAAGGAGCTCGACGTCGAAGCGAGGTCTGACGAGGGTGCGACGACGACGTTCAGCGCACGTGTCCGCATCGACACGCCGATGGAAGCGGAGTACTACCGGCACGGGGGGATCCTGCAGTACGTGCTCCGGCAGCTCGCGCGCTGAGGACGCAGACCGCCTCAGCTCGCCATCACGCCACGGGGGACCGATCGCGGACCGATAGGCCCCCGCGAGGCGCGCAGCGCTCCGTCAGATCACGGCCTCCTCGTAGGAGGGCTCCCAGTCCTCGAGGCTCTCGAGGCGGGGGTCGTTCGAGAAGACCTCGATGATCGGGACACGGAGCCCGAGCCTGCGCTGGACGACTTCCGCCTCGACGACCTGGTTCCACAGCACCAGGCTCGCGACGACGCCGGTCGATCCGGCACGGGCCGTTCTCCCCGAGCGGTGCAGGTACGCCTTGTGGTCCTCGGGCGGGTCGTAGTGCACGACGACGTCGACCCCTTCGATGTGGAGCCCGCGAGCAGCGACATCCGTCGCGACCAGGATCGGGAGCTTTCCGGACGCGAAGTCGGCGAGCGCCCGCTCACGGTTCGACTGGCGCAGGTCCCCATGGATCGCCGCGGCCCGCACCCCTTCGTCCGCGAGCTGCTCGACGAGCCGGTCCGCACCCCGCTTCGTGCGCACGAAGATCAACGTCTTCTCCTGTGCGCGGGCGATCGACGCTGCGACGCGCACCTTGTCCATCTGGTGGACCTGGAGGAAGCGATGGACCATCGCGGAGACGGTCTGGGTGCTGGAGGCCACCTCGTGGTGCACGGGATCGTGAAGGTACCGGCGCACCAGCCGGTCCACGGCACCGTCGAGCGTCGCCGAGAACAGGAGGGTCTGGTGAGGCCGGCCCAGCCGCCGCAGCACCCACTCCACCTGGGGCATGAAGCCCATGTCGGCCATCCGGTCTGCCTCGTCGAGCACGAGCACCTCGACATCGGCCACCGAGAGCTCGCCTCGGTCCCCCATGTCGATCAAGCGGCCCGGGGTCGCGATGACCACGTCGACACCCTTTCGCAGCTTCGCCACCTGGCGGTCCACGTCCGCGCCCCCGTAGATGGCGGCGACTCGGAGGCTCACCTTCTTGGCGAGCGGAGCGAGCACGTCGTGCACCTGGACCGCCAGCTCTCGCGTGGGGAGGAGGACCAGGGCCCGTGGACGCGCGGGGTGCCCGCCGGCGCGTGCACCTGCCTCGCCGCCGAGCGCCGCAGCGGTGCGCTGCAGCAGGGGAAGGCCGAACGCAAGGGTCTTGCCCGATCCGGTCTTCGCCTTCCCGCACACGTCTCGACCGGCAAGCCCGTCGGCGATCGTCAGCGCCTGGATGGGGAAGGGGGTGGTGATCCCTCGGTCGACAAGCTCCTTGACCAAGGGATGGGCGACACCGAGGGACTCGAAGGTCCCTGCGGTCTCGTAGGTGTCGGTTGTCATTCCTGCTCTCTCACCTTGGCGGGGCCCGGCGCCGTCAAACGTAAGAGGAGGGCCCAGACGACCGGATCGCACGATGGCGCCTGCTGCCGTCACATGCAATGTACCAGCATGAGGACCGCGATCAGCGCATTTGGCGCGCTCGACGCGCCGGTGTGCCAAGCTTCCAGCCATGACGCGACTCGTCGCAGGCGACCCCGCACCGGCGTTCACCCTTCCCGACCAAGACGGCACGCCGGTCTCGCTGCACGACTTCCGCGGCTCGACGGTGATCGTCTACTTCTACCCCGCCGACGACACGCCGGGCTGCACGAAGGAAGCGTGCCAGTTCAACGAGAACCTCGCCGCCTTCCAGCGCTCGGGCGCCAAGGTGCTGGGCATCTCCCCCGACACTGCGGCCAAGCACGTGAAGTTCCGGGAGAAGTACGGCCTCGCGTTCCCACTGCTCTCCGATCCCGACCACCGCGTCATGGAGGCCTACGGCGCGTGGGGAGAGAAGACGATGTACGGCAAGAAGACCCTCGGCACCATCCGCTCGACCTTCGTCGTTGACGAACAGGGGAACGTGGCCCGGGCGTGGTACAACGTCCGTGCGGACGGGCACGCGGCCAAGGTGCTCGAGACGCTCCGGAGCTGACGCCTGCAGGCGGATGTGCAGCCGCCTATGGTGAGCGCATGCCACCGGTGAAGCCCCACTGGGCCGATCTGTTCAGCGAGGTGGTCACGTCCGGCCTCTGCACGGGGTGCTCGGCGTGCGTGATCGCCTGCCCCTATGACGTGCTCGGCTATGACCGCGAGGGTGGCTACAAGCCGTTCCATGTGGAGGCCACAGGCGGGCTCGACGACTGCACCCACGGCCAGCGCGGCTGCACCCTGTGCACCAGGGCGTGCCCGCGCTTTCGGGAGTGGGAGCCCGAGATCGACCAGCACCTCTTCGGGCGGCCGCGCAGGGAAGACGAGGTCGCGGGCGTCGCCGAGCAGGTCGTCCTCGCCCGGGCGACGGATCCAGAGCTGCACGAGGCGGGCCAGGACGGCGGGCTCGTCTCCGCGATCCTCGTCTGGGCGCTCGAGCACGACGTGATCGACGCGGCGCTGGTGTCTGCGCTCGAAGGTGACGGGTCGAGCTGGAAGGCGGTTCCGGCGGTCGTCCGCGACCGGGCCGGCGTCCTCGCCACCTCGGGGTCGCGCTACACCTACTCCGCCAACCCGCTGGCGTACGCCGACGCCATCGAGGGGGGCGCCGAGCGTCTCGCGCTGGTCGGCATGGGCTGCCAGGCGTCGGTTCCCTCGATCATGGCCGCGCGCAAGGCCGGGAAGGTCGCGCGACGCTTCGCGTTGTCGATCGGGCTCATGTGCTCGAAGACCTTCGACGACGCGATCCTCCCCGAGCTCTTCGAGGCGCGCCACGGCCTGCGGCGCGAGGACATCGCGAAGATGAACATCAAAGGCGTCTTCCAGATCTGGACGAAGGACGGCACGTACCACGAGATCCCGCTCGAAGAAGCGCACGGCTGGACTCGTGACGGCTGCACGTCGTGCCCCGACTTCTCCGCGGAGCACGCCGACATCTCGACGGGCGGGATCGGCGCGTTCGACGACTGGACGCTCGCGGTGGTCCGCACGGCGCGGGGCCGCGAGCTCTTCTCTTCGATGGCCGCCGACGGCTCGATCCAGGTTCGCCCCGGCGACGACGACCCCGGAGCGGTCAAGCTGCTCAGACGGCTGAGCAGGGCCAGCCGGAAGCGCTGGCCCGTCACGGCGGCACCGGCACCTGGCCGGCTTCCCGCCCCTCAGCCCGCCTGAAGAGTCCCGGCGAGCTCCCGGGCCCGGGCGAACACCGCGTCGAGCATCGGCTCGGTGAGCCTGCCGGTGAAGGTGTTCTGCTGGCTCGGGTGGTAGGAGCACACGAGCACCTTGCCGTCGGGCAGCACGCGCTCGGCGAGGTGTGCGAAGCGGATCCTCGGCGACAGCCCGTAGAGGGACGACACCGTGTCGCAGGCCAGCTTCCCGAGCGCGACGACGACGCGGGCACGCGTGAGCATCGAAAGCTCCTCCCGCAGGTACCCGGCGCAGGCGCCACGCTCCTCGGCCGTGGGCGCGTTGTCCGGAGGCGCACAACGCACCGACGCGGTGACCCACGCGCCGCAGAGCTCGAGGCCATCGTCCGCCGCGAGGCTCTCGGGCCTGTTGGCCAAGCCGGCGCGGTGCAGGGCGCGGAAGAGCCAGTCGCCCGAACGGTCACCGGTGAACATGCGCCCCGTCCTGTTGGCTCCGTGCGCTGCCGGAGCGAGGCCCACGACCACCACCGACGCCCGCGGGTCACCGAAGCCGGGGACCGGCTTGCGCCAGTAGGGCTGCGATCGGAAGGCCGCGCGTGCGGGCACCTCCTCTCGCCACGAGACGAGCCTCGGGCAGCGCCGGCAGGCAACGATCGCCTCGGCCAAGCGGGCGAGGTGGTCAGAGGACACGGGCACGGAGCATACGATCATCGTTCGTGCCCTTCCCCGAGCCGACCACCGTCCTGCTCGTGCGCCACGGCACCACCCCGACGACCGGGAAGGTCCTGCCGGGGCGCGCCGCGGGGTTGCACCTGTCCGCAGCGGGCACGGCACAGGCCGATCGTGTCGCTTCGGCGATCGCCGCGCTCGATCCGAGACCGGTCGCGGTGTACGCGTCCCCGCTCGAGCGCACCCGGGAGACCGCGGGGCCCATCGCGCGTGCGCTCGGCGTGCGGGTCCGCACCGAGCGCGGCCTCGTCGAGCTGGACATGGGCGAGTGGACGGGGATGTCGCTCAAGCGGGCAGCCCGTCGCCGCGAGTGGGGCGCGGTCCAACGCTGGCCGACGAGCTTCACGTTCCCTGGCGGCGAGTCCTTCGCCGGCCTTCTCGCCCGCACGACCGACGCCGTGGGACGCCTGGTCCGTGCGCACCCCGGCGAGGTCGTCGTGGCGGTGTCGCACGCCGACCCCATCCGAGCCCTCGTCGCTGCGGCGGCTGGCGTGCCCCTCGACCTCTTCCAGAGGATCATGGTCTCGACGTGCTCGGTCTCGGCGGTCCGCTACGGCCCTGACGGACCCCGCGTGATCTGCGTCAACGCGTCGGCCGAGGGGCTGGTGCGCGGGTGAACGGCGACATGGACCTCGGCGACCCAGACGTCTTCTCCGTCGGCACCAGCGGCCCCGTCGGGGATCGCCTGTTCCTCCTCCACTTCTCCGAGGGGCCGATCGAGGCGACCGTCAAAGTGGAGAAGCAGCAGGTCGCGGTGCTCGCCACCTACCTCGGCCGCATCGTCCGCCAGCTCGGGCGCCCTGGCCACCTCCCCGAAGACCTGGACTTCGACGTCGAGGTCGAGCCCGACTGGGTGGTGGGGACGATCGGGGTCTCCTACGACGAGGACGACGACCGCCTCGTGGTGATCGTCGAAGAGGCCGGCGAGGACGGCACGGTGGCGCGCGTCGCGATCACGAGGGAGCAGGCGGCCGCGTTCGCCATCCGCGCGACCAGCCTCGTGGAAGCGGGTCGTCCTCCCTGCCCGCTGTGCGGGTTCCCCCTCGACCCTTCGGGCCACGACTGCCCGCGCACGAACGGCCACCGACCTCCGGTGACGTGAGCCCCCGCACAGCGGCGAACGCGTTGCGCACGGGCAAGATGGAGGTCCATGGCAGGATCGCCGGGAGCTCCAACGTCACGCTGCTCGTGACGTGCAGGCTCGACGACGCAGAGTGCCTCGCCGTGTACAAGCCGCTCGCGGGCGAACGCGAGCTGTGGGACTTCCCACCGGGCCTGCATCGTCGCGAGGTCGCCGCGTGGGTGCTGTCCGACTGGCTCGGTTGGCAGATCGTTCCCGAGACGGTGCTCCGGGGCGACGCGCCCTTCGGCGAGGGCTCGGTCCAGCGCCTGGTGGACGGAGACGGCGTCTCCCACTACTTCACCTTGCGCGACGACCCGCGCGTCCACCCCGAGCTCCGCCGCATCGCAGCGTTCGACGTGCTCACGAACAACGCGGACCGAAAGAGCGGTCACGTGCTCCTGGCGAAGGGTCGGCTGTGGGCCATCGACCACGGCCTCACCTTCCACCACGAGCCGAAGCTCCGCACGGTCATCTGGGACTTCCAAGGCGAACCGCTCGACGACGCGGTCCTTCAAGCGATCGCACGGCTCGTCGACGAGCCGATCCCAGTCGAGCTCGGGGAATTGCTCGACGACAAGGAGGTCGACGCGCTCGTGGGCCGCGCCCGGGCGCTCCTTTCGGCGGGCACGCTCCCTCGGCCCGGCCCGGGGCGCCCGTATCCCTGGCCACTCGTCTGAGGGACCCGCTGGCCGGCGCCGCCGGGGGGTGTGGCCGCTGCCGATCAGCTTCGCTTCTCGAGCGCCTCCACGAGCGCCGGCAGCACCTTGTGCACGTCGCCCACGATGCCGAGATCGGCGACCGCGAAGATCGGCGCCTCACGGTCCTTGTTGATCGCCACGATGTGCTTCGACCCCTTCATCCCGACGAGGTGCTGCGTCGCCCCCGAGATGCCGCAGGCCACGTACAGTGTCGGCTTCACGGTCTTGCCGGTCTGGCCGACCTGATGCGAGTAGGGCACCCATCCGGCGTCCACGATCGCCCGGCTCGCTCCGGGAGCTCCGTGCAGGAGCCGGGCGAGCTCCTCGATGAGCGCGTAGTGCTCCTGCGCGCCAAGGCCGCGCCCGCCCGACACCACGATCGCCGCCTCGTCGAGCTTCGGACCCGTGGCCTCCTCGACGTGGCGCTGGACGATCCTCGCTGCGCCGGTCGGGCCGACGTCACCGGGCGGGGCTGCGACCACCTCGGCCGGGCTCCCGCCTGCGGGCTCGGCGGAGAACGACTTCGCACGCACGACGAAGATCCCAGGGCCCTCCCCGGTGAACCGGGCGTGCACGATCTGGGTACCCCCGAAGACCGGATGCTCGGTGAGCAGGCCGCCGTCGCGCACTGCGAGCCCGGTGACGTTCGTGAGGACCGGGCGGTCGAGCCGTGCCGACAGCCGACCCGCGACGTCTCGACCGTCGTAGGAGGCGGGGAAGAGGATGGCCTCGGGGCCTTCCCCTGCGCCGATGAGCGCGGCCATCGCGGCAGCGACGGGCGGACCCGGCAGCGCCCCGGCCAGGTCGCCGACGTCGTAGACGCGCGACGCGCCGTAGTCGCCGAGCGTGCCTGCGGCAGCGGCGGTGTCGGCACCCCAGGCGACGGCCTCGACCGTCGTGGCGAGCGAGCGGGCCTCGGTGAGCAGCTCGAGCGTGAGCGCCGTCGGCCCCTGCCCGGTCACCTCGGCGAGCACCCAGATCCTTTGCATGTCAGATCACCTTCAGCTGCTCGAGGAAGGCGACGATGCGCTGGGCGCCGTCGCCCTCGTCCACCACGATCTCTCCTGCGCCGCGCTGCTCGGCGTCGGCGACGTCCACGATCTCCTGACGCGCCCCCTCGGCGCCGACCGCGGACGCGTCGATCCCGAGGTCCGCGAGGCTCAGCACGTCGATGGGCTTCGACTTCGCCGCCATGATGCCCTTGAAGGACGGGTAGCGGGGCTCGACGACCCCTGCGGTCACCGTCACGACCGCAGGCAATGGGCATTCGACGTCGTCGTAGCCGGCTTCGGTCTGCCGCTCCACCTCCACCTTCGTGCCGTCGGTGGACACCCGCTTGGCGAACGTGACCGACGGCATGCCGAGCAGCTCTGCGAGCTGCACGGGCAGCGTGCCCGTGTACCCGTCGGTCGACTCCGTCGCCGCGATCACGAGGTCCGGCGCAGCGCGCCTGATCGCCGCAGCGAGCACCTTCGCGGTCGACATCGCGTCGGAGCCGGCGAGCGCCTCGTCGCTCACGAGGATCGCCCGTCCCGCGCCCATGGCCAACGCGGTCCTCAGCCCCGACGTCTCGCCGCCCGGCGCCATCGAGACGAGCGTCACCTCGCTCCCCTCGACACCTCCGGCCAGCTGGAGCGCCATCTCGACGCCGTAGGAGTCGGAATCGTCCATGATGAGCTTGCCAGAGCGGTCGAGGGTATGGGTGCCTGGCTCGAGCGAGGCCGGTGCGGCCGGATCCGGGATCTGCTTCACGCAGACGACGACGTGCATGACCGCATTGTTGACGATCAGGTGCCTTCGCCGCCATTCCGCAGCTTCGCCATTCCGCAGCTTCGTCATTCCGCGCCTTCGCCGGCCCGGCGCAGGAGCTGCAGTGGACGCTCGAGGACCTCCGAGGCGGGGACACGCCGCTGCAATCCCAGTGGAAGATGATGGCGGTCACCCCTCACCGAAACGGGGTGCAGGGCGGGAAGCCCCCGGCTTCAGCCGTCGGGAGGATTCAATCCTTGCATTTCTGAGACGTTTGCTTATAATCCCTGGAGATCACCATTCCATCACGGCCGCGCCATCAGGCCGAATATGTGAAATGGTTCACAACCGGAGGACCGACGCATGGCACTGATGTGGAACCGGACGGTCGACTGGGACGCCGGGGACTGGCGACGCGTGGCGGCGTGCCGCAACACCGAGCCCGATCTCTTCTTCCCGGTCGGGACCACCGGTCCGGCGATCGAGCAGATCGATGAGGCCAAGCGGGTCTGCCGGTCGTGCGAGGCGCAGGAGCCCTGCCTCGACTTCGCCCTGGCGACCAACCAGGAGTCCGGGGTCTGGGGCGGGACCTCCGAGGAGGAGCGACGGAAGCTTCGCAAGGCATGGCTCGCCGCGCGCCGAAGCGCCGGCACGTCCACCTCCCCGGTCCAGCCGGTCAGGTCCGCGGCGTCGGGGCGCTGAACCCTCGGGTCCGGGCCCGAGGGTCACCGGAGCTCATCGGACGTGGGTAGGCGGCAGGTGGATCTCGACGAGCGTTCCCCCGCCCTCGGCCGCACCCATCGTGATCGAGCCGCTCAGCTGGCTCACGATGAGATCACGGACGATGGAGAGCCCGAGGCTGGTCGTGCGCTCGATGTCGAAGCCGGGCTCGAGCCCCTTGCCGTCGTCGCTCACGGTGACCTCGAGGCCCTCGGGCCCGTGCGCGAGCGTCACCTCGACGTGCCCGACCCGTCGTTCTGCGGACCGGGAGCCGGCGAAGGCGTGCTCGACGGCGTTCTGAAGGAGCTCCGCCAGCGTGACGGCGAGCGGCGTGGCGATGTCGGCGGTCACCTCCCCGAGATCGCCGTGCACGGTGATCTCCACCGGCTGTGGAGAGACCACCGAATCCTCGGCCATCCGCACCAGCGACACGACGATCTCGTCGAAGGGCACCTGGTCGCTCGGGTCCCTCGAGAGGATCTCGTGCACGAGAGAGATCGAGCGCACGCGGCGCTCCGCCTCGTACAGCGCAGCCCTGCCGTCCCCTGACGCCAGCCGGCGAGCCTGGAGGCTGAGCAGCGAGGAGATCGTCTGCAGGTTGTTCTTCACCCGGTGGTGCACCTCGCGGATCGCCGCGTCCTTCGAGAGCAGCAGCCGGTCGAGCCGACGCACGTCGGTGACGTCGCGCATCAGGATCACGGCCCCGTTGGCGGCATGGTGCTCGAGCAGGGGGATGCACTGCACCAGGACGATGACGTCGGGTCGGCGCTCGACCTCTTCGACCACAGGGTGGCACGTGGCGAGCGCCCACTGGACCGCAGAGGCCTCCACGCCGAGCTCTGTGAAGGTGTGGCCCTCGAGCGTCGAGTAGACACCCATGCGATGGAAGGCGTTGCTCGCGTTCGGGGACGCGAACTCGATGCGACCCTCGCCGTCGACCAGGACGAAGCCATCCCCGACCCTGGGCACCTCCTCCGTGCCCACCTCTTCTTGGGCGAACGGGAACTCGCCGGCGGCGATCATCGCGACCAGCCGACCGAACACGTCGAAGTAGTTCTTCTCGTACAGGCTGATCGGCGTCGCCACGGCGCGCGAGTACACGCGCACCATGACCGCGATCACCCTGTCGCCGAAGCGCACCGGGATGTTCTCCACGGGGACGGACTCGCCGATCAGCGGGTGGTGGACCGCGCCGCGCACGACCTCGCCACGCTCGAGCGCGGTCGCGGACAACGACCACGACGTCCGCAGGACCGTCTGGCCCACCAGATCCTGGACGAGCATCGTCGGGCGGTTGTTCGGCCGGATCTGCCCGATCACGACGAGGCGTGGCTCCTCGTCCGAAAGCGTCGACGCCGGCACCACGAGCAGCAGGTCCGAGAACGAGAGGTCGGCCAGGATCGACCAGGACCGGAAGAGCCGCTGGAGGTGCGCGAGCTCAGAGGGCGTGAGATCGGTGGAGCTGAACGCGAGCTCTGCCGGCGTCGTCATGGCGCGTCGTCCCGCGCTGGGCGTGGCTCGGTGAGGGGCCTTGGCTCGGTGAGGGGGCGTGGCTCGGTGAGGGGCAGGGTGTGCGCCTGGCGGCGGCGGTAGGCGGTGAGGCGATCGACACCGACTGAGCGCAGCAGCGGGTACAGGTCCTCCACGCGATCGGCCACGTACGACAGATGGTGCGCGTCGGACGCGGTGGTGAAGGGCACACCACGGGCGGCGAGGCGGGCGAGGAGACCTTCGGCCGGGTACTGCTCTGCTGCGGGCTTCCGCCACCCGGCTGACGACACCTCGGTGGCCATCCCGCTCGACGCCGCGGCATCCGCGATCCGGTCCCACCACTCCTCGGGGTGCTCGGGCCGGCGGCCCGCGACCTTGATCACGTCGGGATGTGCGAGGACGTCGCACGCCCCCGTGGCGGCCAGCTCACCCAACGCGTCGGTGTACGCGTCCCAGCAGTCGTCCACCTTCCTCGCCGACCATTCCGACATGGACAACGCGTCGTCGAGGTCGTCGAAGCGCCATCCATCGACCCAGTGCACGGAGCCGAGGAGCACGTCGAAGGGGTACTCGCTCAGCAGGGCGCCCACCTGGTCCATGTGGCCGCGGTAGTAGTCCACCTCGAGGCCGAGGACGACGGGGAGCCCCTGTCGCCTCGCCTCGAGCACCGTCTCGACGTACTCGTCCAGATCCGCGCCGACGTGGAATCGCCAGTACTCGGCCATGGACCGCCGAAGGCGCGCGGGGACGTCGCCGTCCTCCCAGAAGCCGCCGAGCAGCCGGTCCGCCTGGACGAAGCGAAACAGGTGCTCGGTCAGTGCGATCTCCTCCACGCCGGCCGCGTTCGCCCGCTCGCAGTATGCCGCGACCTGGTCGAGCACGAGGGGCGCGTCGCGTCGTGTGTGCGGCCACAGGTGGAGGTGATAATCGAGCACGGCACATTCCACCAGCATTCCAACCGCGCCGCGGCCCGGTCAGCTCCACATCGTGGCGCCCAGCCGCAGGAGCCCCTCCATGTCGACGATGTCGGCGTCGAAGAACGGGACCGTCGCGAGCACCTCGGGTCTCGTGGCGAGCTCTGCCTGCTGCTCGGCTTCGCGCCGGGCGACCACGCCGAAGTTCAAGAAGCTCTCGGCGACCTCTTGGAGCACGCGGGCCGTGAGGCTCGGGTCGGTTCCGAGCGATCCGGCGAGGCGGTCGGCGACCGAGCCTGCGCCGTCGCGCAGCTGCTCGGCGAGCGACCCCGCGTCGCGGTCGCGAAAGTACGTCGGAAGGACCTTGTTCAAGACGATGGCTCCGAGGGGCAGCTTGCGCGCCACGAGCGCACGGGCGAAGTACTCGGCCTCCCGCACCGGCGTCGCCTCCAGGGTCGACACCACGAGGAACGTCGTGCGCCAGTCCGACAGCAGCCGCGTCACCGCCTCCGCGCGTTCGACGAACCCCGCGTACATCGACTGGAACAGGATGAAGAACTCGGCGATGTCGGCGAGGAACTCGGTGCCGAGGATGCGGTCGGCCACCTGGGAGAACGGTCGGGACGCAAGGTTCATCACCCGAGATCGGTAGGAGGCGGTGAGCCAGCGCAGCAGCCGGCTCGAGAAGAAGTCGGACATTCGCGCCGGCGCGTCGAGGAAGTCGATGGCGTTACGGGTCGGCGGGGTGTCCACCACGATCAGGTCGTACTTGCCCTGCGCGTGCAGCTCGTACAGGCGCTCCATCGCGATGTAGTCGTGGCTCTGTACGAAGCGTCCCGAGATGTTGCGGTAGAGAGGGTTGGCCAGGATCTTGTCGCGGGTCCGCGCGTCGGGGGCGTGCCGGCGTACGAGCGCGTCCCAGCTCTCCTTCGTGTCCAGCATGGCCGCCCACAGCTCGCCCCGGGGAGCGTTGCCGGTCGCGGCCCGGAACACCTCGTCGGGGATCCGCCGCTCGGAGTTGCCCAGCCCGTGGCCGTGGCCGTTCGAGGTCAGGCCGAGCGCATCGGCAAGCCTGCGAGCGGGGTCGATCGTGAGCACGAGCACACGATCACCGTGGTGGTAGGCAGCCATCGCTGCGGTCGCTGCCGCCGTCGTGGTCTTGCCCACCCCTCCCGGGCCGCACGCGATGACGATCTCCTTCGAGGCCACGAGCCCGTCGAGCGTGCCCTCCTTCGGGCGCCCGGGGGGCGTGGGGTCGTCGAGCTGCGGACCCGGTTCGCTCGCCAGCGCCTCGCTGCGGTCGGCCCTTCGCGCACGTGCAGGGCGCGGCGAGCGTTCAGCGCGCGGCGAGGGACGCGGGCGCGGCGAAGGACGGGGCGAGGGACGCGGGCGCGGCGAAGGACGGGGCGAGGGGTTCGGGCGGCTGGGCGTCACAGCCCCAGCTCCTCGCCGAGGGCCGTCGCGACCTGGCGCATGGAGCGCAGTCCGTGGGCGCGCGAGAAGAGGTAAGGCACGTAGAGCACCGGCGGCGTCGTGGCGCCGGACGATCCCGCATCGGACGCGAGCCCCTCGCGCAGGCGCTGCAGGTGGCCTGCACGGGTCCGCCGCATCGTGACCGCGAGGCGGGCACCCTCGAGCAAGGGCCCCGCGTCGCCGCCGAGCACCTTGGAGAGCTCCTCGCCGTGCGCGTACACCTCGTCGAAGACCTCCTCTTCGTGGAGCCCGAAGAGCTCGGGGAGCACCCGGTTCACGACGACGGCAGAGAGCTCGACCGTCGTCTCCGAGCGGACCCGACCGGCGAGCTCCAGCGTTTCGTTGACCGGCATCTCCTCGGGCGTCGTGACGGCGACGAGCCCGGTACGGCGCGGGTCGGAGAGGATCTCGAGCATCCAATCGGTCTGTGAACGGATGAGGCCGACCTTGACCAGGTCGTTGATGGCCTGCGGCGCCGCGAGCTGGCTCACGATGTGACCGGTCGCGGCGGCGTCGACGACGACGAGGTCGTAGTTGCGCTCCCGGACCTCGTAGCAGAGCTTGCCCACGGTGAGGATCTCGCGCACCCCCGGTGCTGCCGCGGCCACGAAGTCGAGCGCCCTGGCGAGCGGTCCGAGCCGCGTCGCCACGGGGACGCGGAGCTGGAGCTTCAGGTACTCGCGCAGCGACGCCTCGGTGTCCATCGACATGGCGACCACGCCGGGTGCGACCTCACGCCCCGCGAAGTCGGTGGGCGCAGCCTCGAAGAGCGCAGCGAGATCGCCCTTGGCGTCGACCTCGCACGCGAGCACGTGCTTGCCGCGCCCGGCGGCGAGCTGGGCGAGCGCGGCGGCGACGGTCGTCTTGCCCGTGCCGCCCTTTCCCGTCACGAAGAGCAGCCGACGGTCCAGCAGGGGCAACGGCCGAGCGTCAGCCACGGGATCGGTTCCTTCTCGCGTCGCCTTACGGCGCGCCGAACCCTACGCGGCGCTCTGGCGTCGGAGCGCCGACCTCCACGTAGGCGACCTTGGCGACCGGGACGCCCACGCGCCGGCCCCGCCGGTCCGTGAGCCACAGCACGGCGTCATCGGCGAGCGCCGCCTCGATCTCCCTCAGCAGCTTCTCTCGGTCCACGTCTTCGCTGAGCTCGACCTCGAGCTCCTTCGCGGTCTGGACGATCCCGATGCGTACGTCCACGCTTGCTCCTCGATCATGTGGCGCCTGTCCGGGACGCCGCCTGCGACTGCTCCCCGCGCCTTGCGGGTGCCACACCCGACGATACAGCGGCGCGGCAGACTCTCCACCATGGCCTCCACGAACCGCGGCCCGAATCGGGCGACCGAGATGGGGACCGTCGTGGCCACTGGTCCGGCGCAGACCACCCGCGCGCGTCGATGGGCGGAGACCATGGAGGGGTACCGCTCCGACGTCCCCGGGTTCCGCCAGGCGCACCCCGGAGCCGGCATCACGATAGGGAGCCGCAGCATCGTGGACCGTGAGCGCCGCGAGGAGATGGAGGACGCGGTCCTCGTCCCCGGAGCGACGCGGGCGAAGGGCGCGGGAAGCCGGCCCAGGACCGAGGAGCCGGATCCGTGGAGGACGTGCTTCGAGCGGGACCGCGACCGCATCCTGCATTCGACGGCCTTCCGTCGCCTCGCCGGGAAGACCCAGGTGTTCATCTTTCCTGCTGATCATCAGCGCACCCGTCTGACGCACGCGCTCGAGGTGGCCCAGGTGGCGCGAGCGATCGCGCACGCCCTCGGTCTCAACGTGGCCCTGGCAGAGGCCATCGCCCTCGGGCACGACTGCGGGCACGGGCCGTTCGGGCATGCCAGCGAAGACGCCCTGGACCCGTTGGCGCCCGGGGGCTTCGACCACGCCCCTTGGGGGGCGGACATCACGCTCTCCCCGCTGAACCTGACCCACGAGGTGAGCGACGGAGTCCGGAACCACAGCTGGTCACGGCCCTCGCCGGCGACGCCTGAAGCAGAGGTCTGTGCGATCGCGGACCGCGTCAGCTACGCCACCCATGACGCCGAAGACGCAGCTCGCGCGCAGATCGTCGACCTGCGCGATCTGCCGCCGATCGTGCTCGAGGCGCTGGGGAGCAGGCGATCGACCCAGCTCGACGCGCTGGTCCACGACGTCGTCGTCACCAGCCAGCGCGCGGGATCCGTGGGGATGAGCGACGAGGCAGCCGAGGCGCTGGCAGCGCTCCGCGAGTGGAACTACGAGCGCATCTACCTCCGCAGTGACTCGACGCGCCAGGCGCGAGCGGTCCATCGCCTTCTCCAGGCCCTCGTCGAGCACTACGTCGCCCACCCCCGGCTGCTTCCCCGCGACGTCGCAGAAGGCATGAGCCTGCAGCACGAGGCGGTCGCGTACGTTGCCGGGATGACCGACAGGTTCGCGTGCATGCAGGCGTCGGCCCTGCTCGGGTGGCCCAGAGAGCACATGCCCACCGGGTTCGACACCTGAGCTGCGGGTCCACCGGCACCGCCGTGCCGGCGGGCGCCGTGCCGGGGGCGCCGTGCCGGGGGCGCCGTGCCGGGGGGCGCCGTGCCGGGGGCGCCGTGCCGGGGGGCGCCGTGCCGGGGGGCGCGAACGAGGCGGGATCAGCCGAGGCCCCGCAACATGCCGTGCCAGTAGAAGGCGGGGAGGCCATAGCGTTTCAAAAGCCACATGTCGTAGCGCTCCCGCGTGGTGTCGACGAACGGCAGGGTCGGGTGCGGCGTCAGGCTGTAGTCGAACTCCGCCAGCAGCATCTTGCCCCGGGCGGTGGTGAACGGGCAGGCCGCGTAGCCGTCGTAGCGCGCAGCGGGCTCGCGTCCACGCAGCGTGGCGAGCACGTTGGCGACGACGACAGGCGCCTGGGAGCGGATCGCCGCACCCGTTTTGGAGGTAGGAGCGTCGCAGACGTCGCCGAGCGAGAACACCTCGGGATGGGTGACATGGCGCAAGCTGGAGCGGTCGACCGGCACCCAGCCGTAGGCGCCGGGGCCGCCGAGCGGGCTTTCACGCACGACGGCTGGGGCTCGCTGCGGTGGCGCGACCCAGAGCAGGTCGTAGTCCACGATCGAACGGGTCGTGCCCTCTGCATTCGCCGTCTCGAAGGTCGCCGTACGGTGCTGCGCGTCGACCTCGACGAGCTCGGTGGAGAAGCGCGTCCTGATGCCGTAGCGCTCCACCACGCCTTCGAGGACGCGTGCGAACTCGGGCACCCCGAAGATCCCACCTGCCCCCGTCGCGTAGGTCACCTCGACATCGCCGAGGACGCCCCTCCGTCCCCAGTGGTCGCAGGCCAGGTAGGCAGCCTTCTGCGGAGCGCCCGGGCACTTGATCGGCGAGCCGGGCGCGCAGAACACCGCTCGGCCGCCGCGCAGGCGGCGCACCAGCTCCGCCGTCTTCGGCGCCAGCTCTGCGGTGTAGTTCGTCGTGGCGCTCGGGCTCGAGAGCGCCTCGGCGAGCCCCGGGACCATGTCGACGGCGAGCTCGAGCCCAGGGCAGAGCACCAGCACGTCGTAGCCGAGGCGGGTGCCCCCCGCCGTGACGACCATGCGCGCGTGCGGGTCGATCTCGACCACTGCGTCACGGACCCAGGCCACACCCTGGGGGACGACCTCTGCCTGGAGCCGGCGGCTCCTCTCGACCGGCACGACACCCGCCCCGACCAGGGTCCAAAGGGGCTGGTAGTAGTGCCAAAGCGAGGGATCGACGAGAGCGACGTCGTCCTCGCCCGCCCGCCGCAACCGCGCAGCGACGCTGATCCCCGCGCTCCCCCCGCCCACGATCACGATCCGGTGATGCGGGTGCCGGCGCAGGCGCGGCAGCGTCTCGGCGCGTCCTGTGCGCCGCGCCGAGACGTTCGGTGCTGAATCATTACTCATTTGGTCGACAATAGCTATTGTCGACCGTAAGGGTCAACTTTCTTCGCCCTGTGGAAGCCAGCTGACGTAGCCTGTGACGAGGTGATCGACGACGCATCGACGACGCGGCCGTTCCTCGTGATGGCGAAGCCCGTCGGCCCGGTGTGCAATCTCGACTGCGGCTACTGCTACTACGTCGGGAAGAAAACCCTCTTCCCGCAGGGCGAGCGGTTCAAGATGCGACGCGAGGTGCTCGAGACCTTCGTGGCGCAGTACATCGCCGCAAGCCCTGGACCCGTCGTCCATTTCGTGTGGCACGGCGGGGAGCCCACCTTGGCCGGGATCGACTTCTACCGACAGGTCATCGAGCTCCAGGCGCGCCACCTGCCCGAGGGCTGGCAGTGCCTCAACAGCCTCCAGACCAACGGGACCCTGCTCGACGATGCGTGGGGCACGTTCCTCGCCGAGCACGGCTTCTTGGTCGGGCTGAGCCTCGACGGTCCGGCACGACTTCACGATGGCGGGAGGGTCGACCGCAGGGGGCGCCCGACCCACGATCGGGCCCTGCGAGGGCTGCGGACCCTGCGCGCGCACGGCATCGATCCCGAGGTGCTGTGCGCGCTCCATGCCGGCAATGCCAGCCATCCGCTCGACGTGTACCGCTTCTTCTTGGACCTCGGCATCTCGTGGATCCAGTTCATCCCCGTGGTGCGCCGTGACGCTGCGGGGCGCGTGGACGGTTGGTCGGTGTCGCCCGAGCGGATGGGTGAGTTCCTCTGCACCGTCTTCGACGAGTGGGTCCGCTACGACGTCGGGCGCATCGGGGTGCAGAACTTCCTCGAGCCCTTCCTCGTCGCGAAGGGCCAGCCTTCCAACCTCTGCGTCATGACCGAGACCTGCGGTCGGGCACTCGCCATCGAGCACGACGGGACCGTCTTCGCCTGCGACCACTTCGTCGACGCGCCCCATCGCCTCGGCTCCGTCACCACCGAAGACCTCGACGACCTCGTGGAGGCACCTGCGCAGCGAGCCTTCGGCGCGGCCAAGCGCGACCGCCTGCCCAGCGCCTGCCGCTCCTGCGACGTCCGGCGCTTCTGCCATGGAGGCTGCCCGAAGGACCGGTTCGCCGCGACCGCGGACGGCGAGCCGTATCTCAACCACCTGTGCGCCGGCTACCGGAATTTCTACCGGCACGCCGGTCCCTACCTGGCGCGCATGAGCCTCATCGCCCTACGCGGGCACCCGATCACCGAGATCGTCGACGAGCTCGAGGTGGCCGAGCGCGACGAACGCCGCCGGTGGCGCACCGCTCCGAGAAACGGCTCGTGCCCGTGTGGGAGCGGGAAGAAGTACAAGCAGTGCTGCCTCCCGCGCCAGCGACGCCAGGGCGCTCGAGGCGCCGGCTAGCCGCCAGCTACCAGCCGCCGCCCGAGCTCTTCGACGAGCTGGAGCTGCCCGACGAGCTCTTGGAGGAGGACGCCAGCGTTGCCTTGACCGCGGATCCGGTGCCGCCCAGCGCGTACCACGTGCCCCCGAAGCTCTTGATTCCCTCTCCGTTCATCTGCCCGGAGCGGGTGTCGCCGGCGTAGAGGTACAAGGGGTGGCCGTCGTAGGTCACCTGCAGCCGGGAGCCACGCTTCACGGTGCCGAGCTTCTTCTTCGCAATGCCGCTGCCTGCACGGGGCTTGCCCTTGGTGAGCAGCGGCGGCCACAGCCCGGTGCACCCGCTCGCGCACGCGAACGACTTTCCCTTTTTTCCCTTTGTGTCCGTGAGGAAGTAGAGGACCTTGCCAGACGAGTCGACGAGGACCTTGCCGTACTTGGACGCCTTCTCCACCTTCACCACGACGCCGTGGGATTTCGCCCGATGCTTGTGGTGCGCGCGCGTCGACGCGCCGGCGAGGCCGGGCGCGGCCATGGCAGCAGCGAGCGCAAGTGATGACGCCACCATTGCGACAGCAACGGGGATGCGACGGGACGAGGGCTCAGCCATCTGCAGCTCCTCTCTGTGCTCAGAGGTTGGTTACCCGGAACCACGGTACCCCTGCGGACCGAGCCGCGGGCATCAGGCCACGCGTCTCAGCCAGGCCGAGGTCAGCGAACGCTGAGCTCGGGTCGGTAGACGCGTGCGGGCCCCAGCGCGAGGAGCGTCTCTGCGAGCGCGCCGAACGCGGCGGCCGCCTCGCCGTCCGGGTCCCGCAGCGCCACCGGGACCCCTTCGTCGCCCCCCTCTCGCAGCGCCGGGACGAGCGGCACCTGACCCAGGAGCGGCACGCCGAGATCGTCCGCGAGCGCCCGGCCGCCACCGCGGCCGAAGAGCTCGTAGCGGGTGCCGTCGTCGGCCGTGAACCAGCTCATGTTCTCGATCACGCCGCGCACCGAGAGCTTCAGCTTGCGCGCGGCGAACGCCGAGCGCTGCGCGACCCGTTGCGCTGCGGGCTGGGGCGTGGTGACCACCAGGATCTCGGCTCGGGTCATGTACTGGGCGAGCGAGAGCGTGACGTCTCCCGTGCCGGGCGGCATGTCCACGAGGAGCACGTCCGGGTCGCCCCAGTAGGCGTCGCCGAGGAACTGCTCGATCGCCTTGTGGAGCATCGGGCCGCGCCAGATCACCGGCGTGTCGTCGGGCACGAAGAAGCCCATCGAGAGCACCCTGACGCCGTGGCAGAGCGCGGGGACCACCGTGTCGCCGACGACGACCGGCTCGTGGTCGGCGCCGACCATCTTGGGGACCGAGAAGCCGTACACGTCCGCGTCGAGAACGCCGACACGTCGGCCGGCCCGTGCCAACGCGATCGCGAGATTGACCGTCACGGACGACTTGCCGACGCCACCCTTGCCCGAGGAGATCCCCACCACCCTGGTCTTGGACCCGGGTTGGAGGAAGGACGGCGTCGGCCGCTCCTGGTCGCCGTGGCCGTGGCCACCATGGGCATGCCGGTGCTCGCCGGGCGCGCCCTCGCCGCCGGTGGCATCGAGTGCCGACCCAGCCATCCGCCGGCGCAGCTCCGAGCGCAGCACCTCGCGCTCTGCTTCCGTCATGGCTCCGACCCTGACCTCGGCCTCGCGAACCCCCGGGACCGACGCCGCGACCTCGGCCACCCCGCGCCGCAGCTCCTCCTCACCCGGCCAGGGCGAGGACGGCACCACGAGCACGATGTCGGCGCGCTGGCGCCGCACACCTGCCGAACGCACCATCCCGACCTCTCCGAGCGGCAAGTCCAGCTCACGGTCGACGACCGCCGCGACTGCACGCTCGAGGGCCTTCTCGTCGACTCCCATGGCCTCCCTCGGCCCTGCCCGCTCGCCCCGCTGCGACAGCGGTGCCGGCAAGGCGCCCATCGGTAGACTACCGACCGTGCAACCTGCGGCAGAACGCGCGGCCGCACCCAGACGTCAGCTGGTCGAGCCCGAAGACGCACGATTCGCCTCTCACGTCGCGGCCGTCACCGCGGCGTTCGGTGATCCGACGCGCCGCGACATCTTCCTTCGCGTCCGGTCCTCGCCCGGGATGACCGCCTCCGAGGTCGCCGCGGCGTTCTCCCTGCATCCCAACGTCGCTCGCCACCACCTCGAGCGCCTCCTCGCAGGGGGCTACCTCCGCGTCGAGACCGGGCGCCGGCCGCAGGGAGCGGGAAGGCCGTCGAAGCGCTTCTTCCCGGCCGCGGGCGACACCGCCGTGGAGTTCCTCACCCGACGCGACGACCTCCTCGTGACGCTCCTCGGCAAGGCTCTCGACCTGCTCGGTCCACAGGCGGCAGAGGAGATGGCCGCCCAGGTGGGCGAGAGCTACGGCAGGTCGCTCGCCCGGGAGATGGGGGTCAGCGAAGGTCAGCGCTCCGTGCGCAACGCGATGAGGGTGGTCGCGGACATGCTGACCGCGCACGGCTTCGCCGCCCACGCAGAGGATCGGAGCGGCGGCACCGCGGTCGTCGCCGAGCAGTGCCCGTTCGGCGCCGCGGCGGCGAGCCATCCGGTCCTGTGCGCCGTCGACCGCGGCATGGTGAAGGGGCTCCTGTCGGGCCTCTGCAGGGAACGGCCGGCGCCGGTGGTCCTCACCTCCAGGGCCCGCGGCGACGACACGTGCGTCGCCCGGGCGTAACGGTCCGACGCTCGACCGCCGGCAGCCGACGATCCCGCTGACGTGCCACGCCACTATCTCGACCACGCCTCCACGTCACCCCTCCGGGCCGAAGCGGCAGCGGCGATCCGTGAGTGGCTCGACGCCCCCGCCGGAGACCCCGCCAGGGTGCACCACGAAGGTCGAATGGTGCGCGAGGCCGTCGAGACCGCTCGTGAGCAGGTCGCGACGCTCCTCGGCGTTCGCCCGCGCCAGGTGGTCTTCACCTCCGGCGCGACCGAGGCCGTCCACGCCGCGCTGTGGGCGGCCACGTGGGACCGCCCTGGAGGTGCGGTCCTCTGCGCAGGCGTCGAGCACTCGTCCGTCCGGTCCTCCTCGGTGCGCCTCGCGCCGGTCGTGGAGCTCCCCGTCGACGGCGTCGGGCGGATCGACCCCGACGGCGTCGACGCAGCGCTGGAGCGTGCCGGGCGCGGCGTGTGCCTGGTGCACTGCCAGTGGGCCAACCACGAGGTCGGCACCGTGCAGCCCGTCGCCGAGATCGTCGAGCGATGCTGGCGCGCAGGGGTGGCCGTCCATGTCGACGCCGCCGCCGCATGTGGCCACCTCGCGCTGGACCTCCATGACGGCCCTGACTTCGTCTCGGTGAGCGCGCACAAGCTCGGCGGCCCGCCGGGGGTCGGCGCCCTCGTGCTGCGCCGCGGGCTGCGCGTGGAGCCCCTCTTCGTCGGAGGCCAACAGGAGCGCGCGCGTCGTGCGGGGCTGGAGAACGTCTGCGGCATCCTCGGCTTCGGCGCGGCGGCCGCCGCGCTGGCCGGCGGTGCGCTCGGTGCCGAGGCAGGTGCCGCGCGCGCCGAGACCGCGAGGATCGCACGGGCCGTGCTCGACGTGCCCGGAACGGTGCAGGTCGGCGATCCGGACGACCGCGTCCCGCACATCGTGTGCTTCGGTGTCGAGGGGGTCGAGGCGGAGCCCGTGCTCCTCGGGCTCGACCGCGCGGGGATCGCCGTGCACTCGGGCTCCGCGTGCGCTTCCGAGGGCCTCGAGCCCTCCCCCGTGCTCGCGGCCATGGGTGCAGACCCGAACCATTCCTTGCGGGTGTCGGTGGGGTGGTCCACCACCGACGACGACGTGCGTGCCTTCGCCACCGCGTTCGAGCGGGTGGTCGCCGATCTGCGGGCCCTTCGCGCATGAGACCTCGAGCCGGCCGGGGACGACCCCCCTGCCGCACCCCCTGCCGCACCCCCCGTCGCCCCGATCGAACGCCCTATCGTTCCGGGACGTCCGGGGGCACCGGCTCGTGGGCGGCCCGGTACGCGGCCCGCAGCTTCGGCGCTGCGTCGCGGAGCCACGCAGGTGTGGGCTTGTCGGCGAGGAAACGGGCGAAGTGGGTCACCGCCTTCGCCGGGGCACCTTCGTCGTAGAGCACCACGGCGACGTAGTACTGCGCCGCGAACAACGAGGGGTCCACCTTCACCGCCTCTTCGAGCGCGGACGCGCCCTCTGCCGCGATGGTCTGCTCCTTCGCGCCGGTCGCTGCTCGCCAGTCGAGCCAGCCCCATTCGGCGAGGGCGACGGGCTGGCGCGGGTCTTCGGTCAGAACGTCGCCGTAGAGCTGGAGCGCCTCGGTGGTCTTGCCGGCAGCGACCAGTGTTTTGGCCTGCCCGAGCTGGCGTTCGATCCTCTGCGCCGTGTTCAGCGAGATGCTGCCGGTCGCGTACTGACCGGGAAGCCGGGGGGAGACCAGGTCGAGGAGGAGAAGGACCGCCCCTGCGAGCACCGCGGCCACACCCGCAGCGGCGACCCACCACCGCCGGCGCCACCGCCGACGCCGCCGTGCGCTCCGTCCGACGCGGCGCGCCCGGCCATCGTCAGCGACGCCTGCGCCCGCACCGGCCTCGGCAGCCTCGCCGAGGCTTCGCTCGATGGCGGCGACGACCTCGGCCAGCCGCCGTTCGTCCCTTGCCCGCAGCAGCGCGTAGTCCTCGTCGGTGAGGTCGCCCACGCCGTGCTCGCGCTCGGCGTCCTCGAGGGACCGCTCCAACAGCTCGCGCTCGTCGCGCAGGTGCCAGTCGTCCGCCCTGCGGGCCCGCTCGATCCTCTCGACGCCTCCGGTCATCCAGGTGCCCCGGCGCGCAGCTCCCGCCACGAGCGAGACCGCCGCCAGAAGAAGACCCCCAGGCCGCCCACGGCGAGGAGGCCCGCGACGAGCGGGAGGAGCCAGACGAGCGAGGAGAGCCCGGAGTCCGGAGGCGAGAGCAGGATGCTCGGACCGTACTGGGCCACGAGACGCTGCTCGATCGCATGGTCGCTCACCCCGGCTGCAGCGAGGCGCTGCACCTCGTGGCGCACGGCGATCGCAGACGCCGCAGACGACTGCGCGACCGACACGTCCTCGCAGCTCGGACAGCGGATCTGCGTCTCGAGTGCGGCCGCGCGTCGGGCCGCGTCCGGCGTGGCCGACGACGTGACACCGCTCCCGATCACGAGCGCCACTGCGAGCACGACGAGCGCGAGCACGAAGCTCGCCCGCCCGCGCACCCGGCGGAGCGCGCGCACGCGATGCTCAGTCATCGCTCGACCCGGACATCAGTCGTTGGCGGTTCCCGTGCCGCCACTGAAGAGCTCCCCGCGGCGCGCCGCTGCGAGCATCTGGTCGAGCTGGGCGACCGTCACCGGTCCCACCCAGGTTCCGACCACCACCCCGGAGGGGTCGACGAGGAACGTCATCGGTGGCGATCCCACGCCATAGCGGTTCGCGATCGCCCCTTCGCTGTCCGGGACGACGGGCCAGCGGATCCCCCAGTCGGCGGCGAAGCGCCGGGCATCGCTCACCGTGTCGTTGAACACGACGCTCACCATGCGAGCACCGTCGCTGCCGGCGCGCGACTGGCGGAAGGCGAAGTCGACGAGCGAGGGCTCCTCCTCCTGGCACGGCGGGCACCAGCTCGCGAAGAAATTCACGTAGACGTAGTGGCCACGCTCGCTCGTGAGCGAGAACTCGTGGCCCGCGAGCGTCGTCCCGCTGAGCGCAGGAGCGCGGTGGCCCACCAGCGGGCTCTGCACCTCGGTCGCCTGCGACGAGGGCCGGGTCGCCGCCACGACGGCCACCGCGAGGAGCACGAGGAGCACGCTGCCGGCCACCCACCGCGTGAGGTGACGACGCGGGCGCCGCCCCCCGCCGCCGTGCGGCAAGCCGGGTCGCGAAGGCGTGACCTCGGTCATCTTGCCTCGCTCGCAACGCCCACCCGCTCGGTCTCCGGCTCGGCACGGGCCACGAGCGGCGCGGGAGCGGAGACCGGGTCGGTCGCACGCCGCCGCGTCCCCGGCACCATCGCGAGCAGCCCACCGATCCCGATGAGGATGCCACCCGCCCACATCCACGCCATGAGGGGCTCGACGATCGCACCGACGGCGATCGCTGTCTTCGGCAATGTGGAGACGACGTTGCCCCCGGTCGACTTGCCTGTCCGACCTGTCGCGTCCCACGTGAGGTAGACGTCGCCGAAGAACCCCGAGTCGATGGCGGGCGTGCCCACGACCTCCGAGCTCGGCCCTCCGTACTGGCTCACCGCGGGGGTGAACGGGCCCCCGCCGTCGACGCGCACGAGCGCCTCGGTGGCGAGCCGCTGGGGAGTGTCGACGTTCCGCAGTCCTTCGAAGACGAAGGTGTGGCCGGCGAAGCGGACGACTTTCCCGGGACGCAGGACGAGCTCGGCCTGCGAACGGAACGACGTCGCCGCGATGAGACCGATCGCGAGCACGACGACGCCGAGGTGGACGACCATGCCCCCGTTGGTTCGCCCGACGAGCCCGCGCCACACCCCGGCGCCTCGGCGAGCGCTCGCGCGGACCGCGAGGAAGAGCGACCGCAGCGCCGAGGTCGCCGCGAACGCCGCCAGACCGAACCCGATGATCGGCTCGACCCCGCGCACTCCGCCCGCCACGCACGCCACGACCGTGAGGACGCCCGCCCATGCAGGCAGGGCGAGGCGGCCCCACAGGACCCCGGCGTCGACCTTGCGCCACGAGAGCGCGGGCGCGACCGCCATCAGCAGCAGCAGTGCGAGGCCGGCGGGGACCGCCACCGTGTCGAAGTACGGCGCTCCCACCGTCACCGTCTGGCTCGTCAGCGCCTGGTAGAGGATCGGGAAGAGCGTGCCGAGGAGGACGACGAAGGCGAACCCCACGAGCACGAGGTTGTTCACCAAGAACGCGCCCTCACGCCCGAGGGGTGCGTCGACCCCGACGGGCGAGCGCAGGCGGTCTCCGCGCCACGCGATCAGGCCGAAGCCGGTGACGGCGACGAGCAGGAAGAACGCGATGAGCACCGGACCGAGGTTGGACTCGCTGAAGGCGTGCACCGAGACGACGATCCCCGAACGCGTGAGGAAGGTCCCGAGGATCGTGAGGGAGAAGGTCGCCACCGCGAGGGACAGGTTCCAGACGCGGAGCAAGCCCCGCCGCTCCTGGACGAGGACCGAGTGCAGGTAGGCCGTGCCGCACAGCCACGGCATGAGCGCCGCGTTCTCGACGGGATCCCAGCCCCAGAAGCCGCCCCACCCGAGGACCTGGTAGGACCACCACGCCCCGAGCACGATGCCGACGCTCAGGGCCGTCCATGCGATCAGCGTCCAGCGCCGGACCTCCGCCTGCCACTGCTCCCCCACGCGGCCGGTCGCGAGCATGCCCACGGCGAAGGCGAACGGCACCGTGAAGCCGACGAACCCGATGTAGAGGAGCGGCGGGTGGATCGCGACGAGCGGGTTGTCCTGCAGCA
>JAKAQM010000013.1 GCA_021822565.1 Actinomycetes bacterium
AGCCGACGGCAGCGAGCGGGAGAAGCCACGCCACCGGGCTGCGATAGTTGACGATCAGCAGGACGGTCACGAGCAAGGCGGTTGCCACGACAAGCGTCGTGTCCACGCCGGCAAGGGAACCCAAGAGGTCGGTCTCGAAGGCTGCAGGCCCGGTGACACCCACCCTGACACCAGGTGACACACGGCTCGAGGCGGAGGCGATGACGCGAAGGCGCTGGACGACCCTGAGATCGGTCGGCTCCCCACCTGTGATCGTTGCCGCCAGGACAGCAACCATGCGATCCGTGGATATGACCGGTCGACTAAGGGCAGTGACACCCCGCACATGCGCATCCTCGAGCTCCCGCCACGTCGCAGCTGCCTGCGCCGCCAGTCCACGGTGAACGGACCGGAGGACCACGAGCGCCTCGCTGCGATGACCTCCTTCGACGTCGCGCAGGAGTCGCAGTGCCTCGGTCGACGGTGCGCCCGCGGGTAGCAGAGAAGAAAACCTGTCGGTCTCCACCGAGCTGAGCCGCAGCGTGGCGGGCAGGGTGACCAAGGCCACGGCGAGCCACAGCGCCACTACCACGACACCGAGGAACGCCGGATGTTGTCGTAGCACCTGCTGATCACCACCCAGGCGGGCGCCGGCTCCTCGGACAGCAGCTCTCCAACGCCGAGGCACCACACGATCTGGACGGAGAAAGAGACATGCCCAGGGCGTCGACATCGATCGCATGATCGACGTGATGACTGGCGCTGGTCCACGCGCCAGTGCGGCTCTCAGGGTCGGAACACGGGCCGATGTGACGAGGATACGTCTCGGTGGTCAGTGTGTGGGCGATCACGGATCCCCGCGTTCTGCGCCTCATGGCCGACCGCGACTCCTGACGATCGCCCCCACCGAGCCACCTCACCGCGCGGCCCCTCGTGACGTGGTGGTCTTACCTTGTCACAGTACAAGACCACCTTCTACGGCCCGGAGTAGCGCGTTTGCGCAGGTAGACGGCCCGGTGCTCCAGCTGCCGCCGCTGGGGACCGTGCTACGGCCGAGCCCAGGCGAACCGCCTGTCCACCCGACCGCCCCTCTCGTTGCCACTCTCCCAATCCAGCGACGCCTCGGACCCGACGAGGTGACCGAGCTGGTCGCGGCCTACCGCCAGGGTATCCCCGTGGAGGAGCTCGCCGCATCGTTCCAAATCAACCGGACGACTGTCCTCGGGCACGTCAGGCGCCATGGGGTCCCCAAGCGGGACCGCCGGGCGCTCCGACAGGACGACGTCGAAAGGGCCGTGAAGCTCTACGCCGAAGGGCGATCTGCGTACTGGGTAGCTGCCGAGCTGTGGGTAGCGCCGAGCACGGTGCGGCGTGCCTTGAAGGACGCCGGCGTCACCCTGCGACCAAGGGGACGGCAACCTACCGCCGGCCGATAGGACCTGCTACGAAGCCCTCAGGGCAAGCGGTGGCTATCGCTTCTCGGACGGCGAAGTCGGCCGAACGGGCGGCTTCTGGCCCTTCTCGATATAGCCGATGAGATCCTTGTTCGGCCGAAAGGGAGGCGGCTCAGGCCGGCCCTTCGCCGGTTGCGGGACTGGTGCGCTTTGAGGCGCCTTGTCGTCAGGCATGCAAGCGACCTCCCATTGGAGTGAGTATACCGGCGACGACCAGGGCGGCAGCGGTGGCCAACGAGCCGACGGCGGCACGAACCCGCCATCCCTTCTGCCTGACCAACGTCGCAGCCTCCTTGACCATCACGATCTGGGTGTCCAGCAACTCCAGGCGCGTCTCCGCCTCCGACGCGGTGAGGTTGGCCTGCCGGAGTCGCTCCACCTCCAGCACTGGGTAGCGACGAGGGAGGAACGCCCACGCCGCGAGAAGGGCGGCAACGACGGCAACCGCGAGTCCTATCTGGAAGACGATCCCGTCCGAGACAGCGGCCTGTGCGGTGGCGCCGAGTCCCACCAGCACACCAGCAAAACCCAAGACGACGCCAGCCTTGCCATCGAGACTCTCGGCATGCGCGTTCATCGTCTCTCGCTCTGCCGCGACCTGCGCGAGCACGATCGCCAGCGACGGAAGCTCCTGATCCTCGTCCACTCCGCCGAGGGTACGAGGTAGGTGTGTCAGCGAGCCGGACTCCACCCCAGCCTTCCCCGGCGGTAGGATACGCCGTCAGACATGATCTCGCGCCGTGACAAAAATGGTGGGCGCTGCCGGGATCGAACCGACGACCTGCTCGTTGTAAGCGAGCTGCTCTACCGACTGAGCTAAACGCCCCTCGCATGCGCCGAACGCGCCGAACCCACCGATCAGGCGCTCGACGAGCGCAGCGCGAAGAAGAGGCCAATTCTGTGCTGGTCGACCTCCGGCATGCAATACCTCCTGGTCGGCGCCGTCCTTGGCCGTCAGAGGGTGGCAGCCACGAGCTGCGCGAGCAGAGGCGCGGTAGCTGCGACGACCGGGCTGCGCGCCGACGCATCCTTGACCAGGAGATCACGCCCGCCGTGCTCGGTCACCGAAACGCCGGCTTCGGTGCAGACGAGCACCGCGGCCGCGTAGTCCCACACGGAGAGGAAAGACCGCCCCGCGGTCCGGTAGCCGTCGAGCACCCCTTCGGCCACGGCGCACATGTCCAGCGAGGCAGCCCCGAGTGCGCGGAACTGGGACCAGCCAGGATATGCGCTCGGGAACCCGGAGATGCCGATGACCGCGTGAGCAAGCTCGGTCGTCCCTGAGGGTCGGAGCGGGACGGCATCTCTGAAGGCCCCTCCACCCCGGACGGCGTGGTAGCGCACCCCCGAGACCTGGTGGACCACCAGGGCGGCCAGCGCTCCCGCCTCGTCGAGCACGCACAAGCTCGTCGAGTACCACGGGATGCCGATCGCGGCGTTCGTGGACCCGTCCACGGGATCGACGATCACGAGAAGCGGGGACTCCGGACCCGTCCTGCCGGACTCCTCGGACAGCACCTCGAGTCCCGCTCCATGGAGCACGGAGCGCACCGCGTCATCGGCCACGACGTCGAAGGCGTACTGGCCGGGCCGGGTGCCAGCCCGGCGCCGATCGGCAGCGTCGATGCCGTCCAGCGCGCGCCGTGCCGCGCCGGCTCCCTCGGCAAGCACCGAGAGCAGCTCTTCAGGGTCGTCGACCAGTCCGCTCACCGGAAGGGACACTACCGGCGGGATCCGGCGGGGCAGGCCCGAGCGACGACCAGAGGCCGCGAACGGCACAGGCTCGCCCTAGTCTCGTACCTACTGTGGCTGCCATTGACGTCGCCGGCTACGTCGCCGACCTGAAGGACCACTCCGTCGATCACGGGTTCCACGTCCACGACGAGCGGCATTTCGTAGAGACGTACTCCCTGCGCCAGGTCTGGGAGGTGGACCTCCACCCCGAGGAGGGCTGCGGAGGACCGCTCGACCTGCACCTCGCGCTCGAGGTGGATCCGCGCGTGCTGCTGTCCTTCGAGGACGTCGTGATGGAGCTCTCCGACGACGAGGAGCCCCCGGACGACTTCCACTTCCCGCTGACCTTCACGTGGGCACTCCCGCCTCTGCCGCACGGCCCTGACCTGCTCCGCCTGGCAATCGACCTGGCGGGCATCGGCGGCATCGAGCTCCCGCTCGAGGTCTCGGCGATCGACTCGTTCGCGTCCGCGACCGACGGCCCCGAGCGCAGGTTGAACATCGTCGCACGGCACCCCGTGTCCCTCGCCCGTGTGCTCGCGGGCGAGGAGCTGCTCTGCGACGTCTTCGACCGATGCCTCGCGGTCAGTCGCTTCCTGCTCGAGGCTGCCGAGACCTGGCTCGGATGACCGCGGCCGGAGGCACGCTTGCGCGCCGACGCCACCGCCTACGCCGTGCTCGCCTGCCCGCTGCGATCGCAGTCTCGGCAGGCACGGCGCTGCTGCTGGCCGGGTGCTCGAACGTCGGCAACTCGCTCGCGCTCGCAGCCTGCGCCCACGTGAGCACCTCGATCCGCCTCTATTCCGAGGCCGAGCACGCGGCGACCACCGCGGCAGCCCGCTCGAAGGTGGACCGGGCGGCTGAGCAGCTCGCCGAGGCGCTCCCGCTCGCCGCTAGGGCAACGTCGGCGAACCCGGCGTTCAACCCCCTCATGACCACCCTCCAAGAGATCGGGCGGACGTCCGAGGTGAACCTGATCCCTGCGTTGCGCGCGCAGTGCTCGGCGGCGGAGAACCCGACATCGCAGTCCCCGATCCCTGGCGGCCCGACACCCGGCACAGTCCCAGCGCGAGCACCGACACACGGCTGAGGCAGGGCGCGATCCGGTGAGCCCGACGCCACCAGGTGCAGCGATCGAGACCGCGCCGCCCGTGGCACGATGGGCGTGATACGGCACACACATGGTGCATCGTTATCGTTTCCGCCGAGCAGGTGCAGCAGGGGAGACCTACGCTGAAGGGCGTCGGCATCCTCGCCCTGACGACTGAAATGGAGTGGGAGGAGCGTTGCTGCCACCGCGAGAGGACTTGCGTACACGTCACGGCCAGGCGTCGAGCCGGGTACCTGCCGTGAGGTCCATGCGGGCAACCCCACCCCCTCGTGGTGGACCCCGTGCCAAGACAGCGGGATCGGCGGCGTCATGGCCTGCTCCGAGCCCAGCCTCGCCGCGGCGCACGCCGTCGCCCGCACGCCGACGTGCCTCGCTCCGGGTACGCCGGCGGCGCGTCGGTGCGCTCGTCGTCGTCGCTGCCGTCGTCGTGTTGGGGCTGCTCGCCACCGGCTTCTCCGCGTCGAGCAGCTCGAGCGGGTCCAGCCTCCCGCCTCCCCCGTCCACACCATTTCGTGCCCGTCTCGTGGCGATCGCCGAATCGCAGCTCGGGTACCACACTGACCCTGCTCGGTCGTATTGCAACAAGTACAGCGCCTACTGGGGGGCGGGTACCGCATGCGCCCACGGCCTCCGCTCCGAGGAGTGGTGCGCGGATTTCGCAGCGTGGGTCTGGCGCAAGGGTGGCGCCCAGTTCACATACGGGTACACATCGTCCGACCTCAACGCCGCGTCGGGGAGCTTCTATCTCTGGGCGCTCGCTCACGGCACCTGGCACCCGGTGACAAGCGGGTACACCCCGCAGCCCGGCGACGCTGCCGTCTACGGGCTCGATCCCACATCGGGGACCGCCGCCCACGTCGCGATCGTGACCGGCTATGCGACGGGCGCCCGGGGACCCGACGTCGTGAACGGCGACGGAGATCGCACCGGTTTCAGCGTGGTGGAAGCCGGGACGGATCAGTACAAGGCGGACACCCCGGGGTCGAGCGCACCCCTGTCGGGGTACGCCTCACCGATCGCCCCCAAGCAGGCGCACCCGTAGCCTGCACTCACTTCTCTGGCCCGAGGAGAGGCTCGGGCCAGATCACCTCCGCCGGCACCACGATGTCTTCGCCCTCCTTCTCGCACACACGGCTGAATCGACGCTCCCACTCGTCGTCCACGTCGCCCGCGGCGTGGAACCGCACCGCTTCGGCGCGGAGCCGAGCTGCGCCTTCGGACTCGAGGCTCCCCATGTTCGTCGCGGCGAGGACGTCGGCAAGCCGGTGCACTGTCGCTCGGCGCGCGGCGCTCGCACGACGGGGCGATGCGACCACCACCGTGGCGCGGGCCAGGTCGTCGGCGTCGCGCAGGACGACGACGACCCTCTCGAGGTCGACGACGAAGCGCATCCCTCAGGGTGTGACCGCGGCGCCGGTCGAGAGCACGCCACGCTCACGAAGCCGTTGCACCATCCACGCCACACTGTCGGGACCCTCCATCGCCTGCTGCCAACCGTCGAGCAGCTTCTCGACCTCCTCGCGGCTCGGGACGGTCGCGATGACCGCGACGGACATCTGCTCGAGCTCCTTCTCGTCGGCGCTGTGCGCGCCATACACATGGATGCCGCCGAACGGTGTCGCCCATCCTGACGGCACGGGCTCGCGCATCACGTAGAGCTCCCCGGTGTCCTCGATCCAGCTCAGCTCGTAGCGGACACCGTGGGCATCCCGCCAGTCCTGTCCGAACTCCAGCTCGACGGAGCTGCGCCGCCGCGGGTCTGCGTCGTAGAAGGTCTCGATGTCCACTCCGGCGCACTGTAGTCGGCGCCTCGCGGACCCCGAGGGAGAGCCGCTGGCACCGTCGCTCGCCTCTCACGTCCTGGTCTGCGCCGTTTTCGGTCAGCGCACCCCGGGTGGGAGTGCCGGTGGGAGTGCCGCCATGCACCGTCGTCGCCCTATGACGACGATTGACGCGCTTCGACCCCTCGACCGCCTCGCACGGGACTGGGAGTCCCAACGACGCACCCTTGCGTCGCGCGATGCGATGGCCGCTCTGGCACGCGCCGAGCCGGACCTGGCAAGCATCGGTGCCCAGGATCTCGGCGATCTGGTCGACGCGCTCGTCGGTGCTGCCCTCGATGCGTGGGGCGCGGGACGCGGCCCCGACGAACGTGCGCATGCGGCCGCGCTGTTCCGAGCGATGCTGCGCTCCGGACGGGCCCATCCGCTGGTCTCGCGTGCGCTCGTCCAAGCGCTCACGCCAGGACTCGTCGGCGTCGGCCGCCGTCTCGGCTGGGGCCAGGGCGGGGAATGGGACAGCCCGGCGTCGTTCACGGTCGACGCGATCGCCACTGCGTGGGAAGTGGTGGAGGAGTGGAGTGGCCAGGACCGCGCCTATGCGGTCCTCGACGTGCTCTCGGCACTCAGATGCCGTCTCCGCCGACGCATCGCCCGCCATCGCGCCCTGCACCGCTCCGAGCGGCTCGCCGCCTCGGATGAGCCCCTCTCCGAGCGAGCAGGGGTGAGCGGAAGCGACGTCGAGGAGCTCGCCCGCGCCATCGAACGGGAGCGGCGCCACCTCGATGACGGGGACGCGCTCGTGCTCTACGCACACCGGGTGCTCGGGTACTCGCTCTCCGAGCTGTCGGCGTGGTCGGGGCACTCGCGGCGGCTCCTCGCCGCGCGCCGAGACCGCGCCGCTGGCGCCCTCATCGCTTGACCGCCTGCGTGTGGGTTGATGCCGAACCCGAGACCGCCAATTCCATCCCCGTCATGCAGTGGGGATTGCAGCATCGCGCTACCCTGTCTGGGCGTGGATGGTGCGTGCCCGACTGGCACGGACGCAGGGGAATGGGAGGCGGCGCCTGGCGGCGCCCACGTCCGGGCGCGCGCGACATGCGCGGCGCAGGCGCGTACGACGCGCGCGGCACGGCCGATCCCCCCGGTGCGCCATGGCTGACGAGCGCCGCGGATCTCGATCATGGGCCATCCTTGCTGTGGCGCTCGCGCTCATGGCGCTCGTGACCGCGCTCTCCTCGACGTCGGGCCACAGCCGCCCGGTCGCACTTCAGCGCCGCACACAGCGCACGGTTCCGGCGAAGCGCACGATGAGCGACACCGCGCAGCGAGCTGGTCGCCGATCTCACGCCGGGCTGGGATCCCCCAGACTCCGTGCCCTGAGCACCCTCGCCGCACCGGCTCCCAAGGCCTCTCGCGCCGCCGACGCCGGCACCGGAACGTCGGCGGGGTCCGCGGGACCGCACCGTGCCACAGGGGCTGCCTTCTCCCAGCCGGACCCAGGAGCCTCCGGCACACCAGGCACCGGCTTCCTCGAGGCGGCGGATTCCTGGTCGCCCGCCACTGGGCCGTCCCTCCTTCCGGCGGCGTCGGGCTCAGCATCGAGCTCGCCATCGGGCTCAGCATCGGGCGCGGCATCGGGCGCGGCCAGGTCGAACGGCGGAGGCACTGCGACGAGCCCGCCGACGGGCGCATACCCCGGGCACGGCTCGATCGAGCCGCCCGCCACGTCCGCGACGTTCGCAGCTCTGGGCGGCGGAACGGTCTCGGCTCGGGCCACGTGGACCGACACGCCGGATCTCGAGCTCGAGATCTCGTGCGGCGACGGCGTGTCGGCGACCCGCACGGGATCCTCGGAGCTGTCGCTCGAGGTCGATGACACGCACGGTACCGGTAGCTGCACGGTCACGCTCTCGCTACCCCCGGGCGTGCGCGCGGACGTGCCTTTCACACTGGTCGTCGACCCCGCACCCTGAACGCCATGATCTCGACATCGCACGCACTCCGACGGATGTGGGATGCAATCGTCGGCGCCACCGCGGCGTTGCTCGTCTTCGCGGCGGTCCCAGGGGTGCTCGTAGCGCTCGTCGGGCTCCCCGCCCCGCGGCATTGGACGGTGCAGAGCCTCATGTCATGGCATGGCCTGTTCGACCTGCTGGCCGTCGTCAGCTGGTGCGCGTGGGCGGCGTGCGCGTGGCCGATCCTTCGCTCCGTGGCGGTCCGCGTCCGCTCGGGTGATCCCGGTACCGCGGCGCGCCTCTCCGACCGGATCGCGGTGAGGATCGCTCTCGGCGTGCTCGCAATCACGTCGTTCACCGGACTGGGCGCATCGGTGGCCAGCGCGTCGGTGGCCAGCGCGTCGGTGGCCAGCGCACCGGTGGCCAGCGCACCGGTGGCCAGCGCGTCGGTGACGGAAACGGCCCGCGCCCTCAGCACCAGAACCGCAGCCCCGCCGCCACAGGTGTCCTCGGAGCCGGTGCACACGTCGGAGCCGGTGCGCACGTCGGAAACGTCCGAGGTCCCTGACGAGCTCCCTGACGAGGTCCCTGACGACGACTCCTACCGACACGCTACGGGAGCAGCCGTCCACGTCGTCGGCCACGGTGAGACGCTCGCATGCATCGCCGCCGCCCACTACGCCGACGCGTCGGCGTGGCCCGCGATCGCCGCTGCCAACCTGGGGCGGCTGATGGGCGACGGCACACGCTTCGTCGACCCGACCATGATCGCCCCTGGCTGGACCCTCGTGCTGCCATCACTCGACGCCGACGTGGCGCTCGACGCCGATGTGGCGGCCGGGACCAAGCGCGCGACGGCCCACGGCGCGACACGCCTGGCCAGTCGGGGCACGCTCGGGAGCGCACTGCTGCCGCTCGGCGAGCTCTCGGCGGCTGGCGTCAGCGCGCTCGTGGCAGGGCTGCTCGCGCGGCGTTCCCGTCAGCTGCGCCGCCTCCGAGCCTTCCTCCGCGAGGAGGGAGCGGACAGCTTCGCCCCGGTCGAGCGGGAGGCGGATCTCGGCAGGTTGGTCGCTCCGTTCGAGCGGGTCCCGATCGTGGACCTGATCGAGGCCGCTGCGTGCCACCTCGCAAGGGCCATCGCGACACTCGACCCGCCACCCGGTCCGGTGCAGTGGCTACGCGCAGGGAGTGACGGCGTGGAGGTGTGCTTCTTCGAACCGGTGCCCGAGGCTCTCGATGGCTGGCAACGCTCCGCGCCTGCGAATTGGGCGTTCCCCGCTGCCGTCGACGCCGCAGAGCTGCGTCGCGTGCACGACGGAGAGCCGTGGTGCCCGGTCCTGCTCCCCCTCGGCGACGACGAGCGTGGCACGTGGCTCATCCCTGTCGAGATCGGGGCGTGCGTCTCGGTCATCGGGTCGCGCGGAGCGGACCTCGCACGCGCGATGCGCGCAGCCGCTTCGACGTGGAGCTGGCACGAAGCCGTCGTGATCGTCGACGACCCCCAGGAGGCGATCGAGGCGGTCGAGGCGGTCTGCGGTACCTCGACGCGTGTGGAGAAGCGCGTGGAGAAGCGCGTGGCGAACGGTCCGCACGTGCTCTTCGTGGGCGACCCCGAGAGGCTCCCCGAAGCGACTCGGAATGCATGCGCGGTGCTCGCAACCCGCCAGCTCGACGACGCCGAGGTCACCGTCGTCGTCGACGACCGCGCGGCGAGCGTGCATCCTCTCGGGCTCACGGTCCGGCCTTCGCTGCTCGACCCCTCCTGGAAGGTCGCGGTCGAGGCGCTCGTCGATGGCGGCGTGCCCAGCCCCAGCGCAGCGGCCTTACCGCTCGTACGGCGCAGAACTGCGCCTGCCACCCTGCGGCTGGCGGATCCCGCTGCTGTCGATCGGTCCGGCCCCGTGGAGCTCGCCGCGATGTTCGACCCGGCGCACGCCACCAAGGAGCTGCGCCGCGAGGCGACCGGAGAGCTGCACCGCGAGGTGTCGATCCGCGAGCGCGCCGGTGCGGAGGTACAGCTGCTCACGACGGTGCCGGGCATCGTCGGCCTGCAGGCGGACCTCCCGCCCAAACGCGCCCGGCGGGCGGTGGAGGTGATCGCCTACCTCGCGATGCACGCACCCGAGCCCGTCACCGGTGAGCGACTAAGGATGCGGGTGCTCGGTTCAGCCGACGCGGACGCCGCAGCCAAGACGCTCTTCAACACGGTCGGCGCGGCGCGGCGTGCCCTCGGCGCCGGTCCCGACGGGAAGCCGCTGCTGCCACCCGCCTCCCGCTCGGGTCACTACCGTCTCGCGTCGACGGTGACCGTCGACGCATTGCGGGCGAGCGCCCTGTTGCACGAAGGCCTCGCGGCGCGAGACCCGGTCGAGCGCGTTGCCCGGCTTCGCGAAGGGCTCCAGCTCGTGAAGGCCGAGCCGCTCGCCGGGGTGCTGGCCGGCTACGCCTGGTGGCGCGCCGAAGGCCACGAGCGCCGCCTCGCCGATGCCGTCGTCGATGGCGCCTGTGCCCTCGTGCGCGCGGCGCTCGGATCGGGTGACGTCGACCTGGCCCGATGGGCGCTCGGGCAGGCGAGGAAGGTGGAGCCCTACAGCGAGGCGCTCACCCGAGCGGCGATGAGGGTGGCCGCCGAGAGCGGTGACGTACGCCGCCTCCACGCCGAGTGGAGGGAATGCCAGCGACAGGTCGACGAGCTGGACCCCGGCGGCATGCCGTCAGAGCGCACGGAGCAGCTCTACGCCATCTTGCGAGCGCAGCTCGCCGGCGAGGGCGGTCACGACAGCTTCGCTGCGATCGATGCTGCGCCCTTGAGCACGGTCCCGTCCGCACCTTCGACCGTGTAGTGATGCGCAGGTCGCTGACGCGCTTCGGCCACCATGTCGGAGAGCAGGGTGCGAAACGGCAGAGCCGGGTCGATCCACAGGTACCGCGCCAACGAGCCCGGGATCGTGTTGATCTCGTTGACGAAGAGCTCCCGGCCGTCCGAGAGGAAGTCCACGCGCGTGATGCCGCGTACCGAGCACAGCCGCGCGACGGCGGTGGCGGCCTCGCGCAGACGCCGCTCGAGCTCGTCGTCGATCTGGGCTGGCAGCTCTCGCGGCGCGCTCGCCATTCCCTCACCGCCGACGTACTTGTCCGCGTAGCCGAGGATGTCCGGCTCTCCTGCGGCACCGCCGGCTCTGGCAGTCCGAAGTGGCCGTTCGATCGCGGACAACTCCAGCTCCGGCCACGTTCGCACGGCGATCTGGAGGTCGAAGAGGTCGGCGCGGTAGGGCTCGATGACCGCGCCGGCGCGCAGGTGACGGTTGGCGCCGAGCAGCGCGACCGCCGTCTGGAGGTCCGCGACGTTCGCGACGATCCCGATCGAGGACCCGCCGAACCGCGGCTTCACGATGTAGGGGGGTGCGAGCTCGATCTCGGTGGTGGACGCGTCCAGGAGCAGGCGCGGCAGCGCCGGCAACCCGGCCTGGGCCACCACGTCGGCGAACGCGAGCTTGTCCATGCCGAGCGCTGCGCCGGCGAGGCTGGGACCCGTGTACCGCACCCCGGACAGGTCCAGCGCAGCCTGCAAGGTGCCGTCCTCGCCGGGTCCGCCGTGGCAGCACACCACGGCGACGTCGACTCCGAGCGGGCGCGGTCGCCCGAAACGCCCCGCTCCGGTGGTGAAGCCCGACTCGAGGAGCAACTGGACCCGCGTCGCACCCTGGGGCACCCCGTCGACGAAGGCGCTTGCCTCGAGCTCCGAGCTCACCTCGTGCCACTCACCGGTCTTCGTCCAGTAAAGGCAGCGAGCGCCCAAGGCACGGGCGGCCTGTAGGCCGGTGAGCACGCTCACGTCGTGCTCGGGGGAAGGGCCGCCGAAGACGACCGCGAGATCGGTGATGACGTCAGCCACGATGCGCTCCCTGAGAGGCGATGCGCCGGGAAAAGGCCCCGGCGGCGGTCAAGGGTAGTGGTCTGGGAGGTCGTTCTCGTAGAGCACCGCGTCGCCGGGCCCGAGGTTCGCGCGCACCCACGCCACTGCCTCGTCGCGGGTGCGCACGATGACGACTGGCCGCAGGCCGTCGGCCCCACGGAGCAGTGCGCGCCGGTTCGTGAGGCCCACGACGACGAGGATCGACGCGACCTCGCACGCGGCTCGGGCGAAGGCCTCGTTCTCCGCCGCCTGCCGTGCGCCCAGCTCGACCATCCCCGGGGTCACCACGACCCTCCTGCCGGTCGCAGGCGACGCCTCGAGCGCCGAGAGCGCCGCGCGGGCGCCGGCGGGGTTCGAGTTGAAGGTGTCGTCGATCACATAGAAGCCCGAGGAGGAGGTATCTGCGGTGAGCCGGTTGGCCACCGGCGTCAGGGTGGGGATGCGCTCGACGACCGTCTCGGCAGGCACGCCGAGGTGCAACGCCACGGCGACGGCGCAGGCGAGGTTGGTCGGCTGGATGCCCGGGCGGAGCTGCACCGGCGCCCCGACCGGCGAGCCGCCCACGACGACGGTTGCCTTCCCTTCGTCCACGCACAGGCGCACGTCTGCGTGCGGGTCGTCGACGGCGGCACGGATGACCTGAAGGCCTCGATCCGCCTCGAGCGCGGCGCCGAGCGCCGCGAGCCGGCTGTCTTCGGCGTTCACCACGACGGTCGAGGCCCGCTCGGTGATCTCGGTCTTGGCGGTGAGGATCGCGTCCTGCGAACCGAACCGTTCGAGGTGCACCGGCCCGATCGCAGTCATCACCGCGATGTCCGGCGGGCACCAGCGGCACAGATCGCGGATCTCTCCGGGCCCGTAGGTGCCCATCTCCGCGACGAAGACGTCGGTGCCCTCGGCCAGATGCTCGTTGACCGCGCGGGCAAGACCGCCGCGGTTGTTGAAGGACGCCGGCGTCGCCACCACGCTCTTGGCTCCCGCGACCAGGTGCGCGATGTGGTTCTTCGTGGACGTCTTGCCGTAGGAGCCGGTGATCGCCACGATGGTCGGAGACACCCTCCGCAGCCGCTCGGCGGCCATGGCCACGAACCGCTCCGAGAGCCGGCGCTCGATCGGCTCGGTGGCGAAGAGCGCAGCGTCCACCAGTGCAGGCGCCGCGACGAGCCCGGCTGCCGCGAACGGCGCCGGAGCCCCGATCGCGGCACCGACGCCGAGCACGGCTGCTTCTGCGAGCAGCCAGACCACCGCAAGCGTTTGGAGCCTTCGCGTGAGGACGAGCCGAGACGTCCGGCCCCGGATCGACAGGTGCAGGGGTCCGAGCGCCGCCGCCGCCACCGTCGCAGCTGCAGCGACCGGCCACAGCCCGCTCAGGACGACCCCGGCGAGCGCGACCCCGCCGAGCGCGACGTTGAGCGGCTCGCTCCTCCACCAGCGCAGCGCGAACCTGCTGACCGAGTCAGGGACGTAGTGCTCGCGCTGGGCCACTCGCAGCCAGCGTGCTCCGGCTGGCACCAGCGCCAGGATGCACGCACCGTAGACGCCCCAGGCCGCGCCGCCCGTCGCCCCGAGGACACCCATCAGCGCGCGAGATACCGCTCCACCGCCTCGCGCAGGGCGCCAGGAGCGGTGAGGGGGACGAGATGGCCCGCGCCGGGGAGGACCAAGAGCTCGGCTCGAGGCGACCGTGCGTCACGGAGCCTGTCGAGCGCCGCCCGTGCGACGCCGAGGGGCACCACGGCGTCGTCGTCGCCCCAGACAAGGGTGACCGGGGCCTCGATCGCGTCGAGCTGCTCCTCGTAGCTCTCCGCCACGACGCATCCATGGATCCTGCGCATGACACCGGAGGCGGCGGCGTAATCGGCGGACCCGTGCCGCCGGCGCGCGCGTTCCATGCGCTCGTCGCTGACGAGCCCCGCGCGGTGCGCTGCCCGAACCGACCGGTACGCGAAAGACGGGCGGCGGGGGGGCGAGAGGCGCAGGAGCGGGACGCCGCAGAGGACGAGGGCGGCGACGGCGTCGGGCCTGGTGGCTGCGAGCTGGAGCGCGACCCGGCCGCCGAAGGAGTGCGCGAGCACGACCACGGGAGCCGCCATCTCCTCGAGCAACGGGTCGAGGCACGCGGCGTACTGCACCGAGCCCCAGGGCTCAATGGGCGGCGGAGTGGCGCCGAACCCTGGAAGGTCGACGGCCACCGCTGCGAGCTCAGCGCCCTCCACCGGGCGGAGCACCGCGTCGAAGTCTCGGTGGGTGCGGCTCCAGCCATGGAGCGCGAGGACCTTCGGCGCTCCTGCGCCCGACCGCGTGCCGAAGAGGCTGCCGCCCGCGAACGTGCGCAGCATCGTCAGCCAGCCTCCCACGCGCGCCGGTCCTGCGATCCTTCCTCAGCCATGTGCGGCAGCATTCTCGCGTGCACCTGACGACCCGCGCGCGATGAGCTCGCACGGGGGACCTGCATGCGCCGGCTACCGGCACCGCCGGTCCCGACAACGGCACCCAGGAGCCGCGTGCCCTCTTCCACCTCGGTAGCGTGGCTGCGAGTGGCTCACCGCACGGACACCGCGACGCAGCCCGACATCGCCCGGCTGGTGGCTGGCCTCGAGCCGGCCCAGATGGAGGCGGTGCTGGCGGACGCCCCTGTGGTCTGCGTTCTCGCCGGCGCAGGGACCGGCAAGACGAAGGTCCTCACGCTGCGCGTCGCCCGGCGCATCCTCGACGCCAGCGCGCACCCTGGTCACGTGCTCGTGTGCACGTTCAGCCGCAAGGCGGCGGAGGAGCTCCGCGGCCGCCTCTTCACGCTCGGCGTCGGACGCGAGGTGGACGCGGGCACGTTCCACCGCACGGCGCTCAGGCTGATCGCGCATCACTGCCACGACCGCGCCCAGGCGACCCCGACGATCGTCGCCGACCGCCGGCCCCTCCTCGCCGAGCTCCTCGACCAGAGCCACAGCACGTCACGCCAGCGTACGGACCCGAACCGACGCAGCCGAGCGGCGCGCGCCGAGCTCGAGCCGGTCGCCCGGCGCAGCGACGCCGCCCGCCTCGACGCCGAGATCGGCTGGGCCAAGTCCCGGCTGGTCGGGCCATCGGGCTACGAGGAGGCCGCCAGGGAAGCCTCGAGACGGACGTTCCTGCCTGCAGCGCGAGTTGCAGATCTCTACGCACGCTACGAGGAGGCCCGGCGCCGGCGCCGGCTCCTCGACCTCGACGACCTCGTGTGGCACTGCGGCGATCTCCTGGAGCAGGAGCCGGCCTTCGCCCGGGCGATCCGCTGGTGGCACCGTCACCTGTTCGTCGACGAGATGCAGGACCTGAGCGACGCGCAGTACCGCCTCCTGCGCCTGCTCGCGGGCGACACGCCGGATCTCTTCGTCGTGGGCGACCCGAACCAGTCCGTGTACGGCTGGAACGGAGCAGACCCTGAGCTGCTCCACCGTATGACCGAGGAGTTCGCCGGGACCCGTGTCGTCCGGCTGGAGACGAACCACCGCTGCACGACGCCGGTGGTCCAGCTCGCCTCGGCGGCGCTCGGGCGTGCGACCCCTCCGCCGAGCGCGCGGGGCGACGGTCCGCTGCCGACGGTTGCACGCCTCGCCAACGATGTCGAAGAGGCCCGCTGGGTCGCACGCCAGGTATGGATCGCCCATCGCCCGGGGCGGCGATGGTCGTCGATCGCCGTCCTTGCCCGCACCAACGCCCAGCTCGTGCGCATCGCCGAGGCACTGGGCGACGAGCACGTCCCGCACCGGATCTCCGGAGCCGAGCTCGGACCGGCGAGCGACGTGCGGGGCGCTCGCGACGACCCCGGCGCGGCCGACCCCGGCGCGGCCGACCTCGTCACTGGCGATCGGCCAGGTCCGCTGCGCTCGGAGCTCGCGGTCTGCGACGCGTACGCATCGCCCCACGTGGATGCGCCCGACGACGCCGTCGTACTGAGCACGTTCCACCGGGCAAAGGGGCTGCAGTGGCGCACGGTGTTCGTCGTCGGTGCGTCCGACGGTCTCGTCCCGCTCGTCGCCGCTCGCTCGAACGCCGCGAAGGCGGAGGAACGAAGGCTGTTCTACGTCGCGCTGTCCCGGGCAGAAGAGGAGCTCACCTGCACCTGGGCCCTCCGTCCCGGCGCCGCGACCGCGGCCGACGAGGCGCCCGAGCGGCGTGCCTCTCCCTGGCTCGCTCCCCTCGAGCACACCCTCCAAGAGCTGCGCCACGGCAGCGCCGATGCGAGCCCCGCTCGAACCGCGCAGCACCTCGCCGAGATGCGCGGCCTGCTCTCCTCTCCTTCCCTCGGCGCCACGACGTGATCCGATGGGCGTCCAGGATCTCCTCGACGCGCTGCGTGCGATCACCGGCTCCGCCCATGTCGACGCGGGGAGCGACGTACGCGAGGAGGACACCCACGACGAGGCACTGACCGCTCGGCCCGTTGTGCCGCTGGCTGTCGTCCGCCCTTCGACGACCGAGCAGGTGAGCGCGCTGCTCGCCCTCGCCGACGCCGCTCGGGTCCCCGTGGTGGCCCGCGGCAGCGGGACCGGGCTCGCAGGCGGCGCCCGGCCCGTCGCCGAGGGCATCGTCGTGTGCTTCGACCGGATGGCGAAGATCCTCGAGATCGACGAGCAGAACCACGTCGCCGTCGTCCAGCCCGGCGTCACCTTGCGCGAGCTCGACGACGCGCTCCGCCCGCTCGGCTTCGTCTACCCCGTGCACCCCGGGGAGATGCGCTCGTCGCTGGGCGGCAACGTCGCCACGAACGCCGGCGGGATGCGCGCCGTTCGCTACGGGGTGACGCGCCACCACGTCATCGGCCTGGAGCTGGTGCTGCCCGGAGGGCAGGTGCTGCGCACCGGCGGCAAGCTCGTCAAGTCCTCATCGGGCTACGACCTCACCCAGCTGGTCGTCGGGAGCGAGGGGACCCTGGCGCTCGTGACCCAGGTGACCGTCAAGCTCGTCCCGCGTCTCGCACACCACGCGACGCTCCTCGCACCCTTCTCGACCCTCGAGCTCGTTGCCGCGGCGATCCCTCCCCTCCTTCGCGCCGGGATCGCACCGGTCGTCCTCGAGTACCTCGACACCGGTGCGATGGGGGCGATCGTCGCGGAGGCGGGGCTCGAGCTCGGCGTCTTGGACCAGGTGCGCGAGCGCACGGCCGCGTACCTGGTCGTCGTGCTCGAGAGCTCCCACGCCGACCGCCTGGACGAGGACGTGGAAGCTGCGGCAGAGCTCCTCGGCCGCCACGGTGCGCTGGACGTCTACGTGCTCCCGCCGTCTGCGGGGGCGAGCCTCGTCTCGGCCCGGGAACGCATCTTCTTCGTCGCCAAGGCGCTCGGCGCCGATGACCTCGTGGACGCGGTCGTGCCACGCTCGGAGATCCCTGCCTTCCTCGCCAGGACGGCCCAGCTCGGCGACGAGCACGGGGCGATCATCTCGGGGTGCGGCCATGTGGGCGACGGCAACGTCCATCTCTCGGTGTTCCAGCCGGATGCCCGTCGACGCCACGAGCTCCTCGAGGCGCTCTTCCGCGTGGCACGTGACCACGGGGGCGCGGTTTCCGGTGAGCACGGCATCGGGACCGAGAAGCTCTCCTACTGGCACGAGCTCGAGGATCCCGCGAAGATCTCGCTCATGCGGCGGATCAAGGCCGCGTTCGACCCGAACGGCATCCTCGGACCGGGCCGGCTGCTCGACACGCCCTTGCCGCAGGCTGGCCCAGCCCCGGCATGGGTGAGCGAACGGCCGACGGCACGGCGATGAACGGCGCGGAGGCCCTCCTGCGCTCCCTCGTCGGGTCGGGTGTCGACGTGTGCTTCGCGAACCCCGGGACCTCCGAGCTGCAATTCGTCGCTGCGTTGGACCGGGTGCCGGCGATGCGTGCCGTGCTCACCCTCTTCGAGGGGGTGGCAACCGGCGCGGCCGACGGCTACGCACGCGTCGCACGAAAGCCTGCGGCGACGCTGCTCCACCTCGGTCCGGGGCTCGCCAACGGATGGGCGAACCTCCACAACGCGCGTCGAGCGCGGGTCCCCCTCGTCAACGTCGTGGGCGACCACGCGACGTACCACCAGCGCTTCGACACCCCCCTCCAGTCCGACCTGTGGGGGCTCGCGCGCTCTGCGTCGGCGTGGCAGCGCTCCAGCACGCGCCCAGAAGACGTCGGTGCGGACGCTGCCGAGGCGGTCGCTGCGAGCTACGGGCCTCCTGGCGGCATCGCGACGCTCGTCGTGCCTGCCGACGTCTCGTGGGGCGGCGGCGCAGCGCCCGCGTCGCCCCGGCCCATCCCGCCCGTGCCGCTGGTCCCACCCGAGACCATCGAGTCGGTTGCCAGGGTCTTCGGCTCAGGAGAACGGGTGGTCCTCCTCATCGGGGGAGCGGCGCTGCGCGAGCAGGGGCTCGAGGCTGCGGCGCGCATCGCACACGCCACCGGAGCGAAGCTCCTCGGCGAGACCTTCCCGGCCGTGCACGCCCGGGGCGGCGGGTTGCCCGATGTCGAGAAGCTCGCCTACTACGGCGAGACGGCCATGGACCAGCTCAGTGGCGCCCGGCACTTGGTGGTCGCCGGGGCTCGCGCGCCCGCGTCGTTCTTCGCGTACCCCGGCAAGCCGAGCGACCTCGTCCCAGACGGCACGACCCTCCACGAGCTCGCAGGACCGGCGCACGACGTGCCTGCCGCGCTCGACGCGCTGGCCGACACGCTCGGCGCCCACGCGCCGGCGCCGCGCAGTGCCGCGACCCGTCCACCCCGGCCATCGGGGCGCATCACCCCTGAGTCGATGGCCGCCGCCATCGGGCACACGTTGCCCGATGGTGCGATCGTGGTCGACGAGTCGGTGACGAGCGGGCTCTCGGTTCCTGCCGCCACGGCAGGGGGACCCCGTCACGACTGGCTCTCCCTCACCGGCGGCTCGATCGGCCAGGGCCTGCCGGCCGCGACGGGGGCGGCTGTCGCCGCGCCGGGACGGCGCGTGGTGTGCCTCGAAGCGGATGGCAGCGCCATGTACACCATCCAGGCGCTGTGGACCCAGGCCCGGGAGAGCCTGGACGTGACGACCGTCGTGCTCGTCAACCAGGCGTACGCGATCTTGCAGTTCGAGCTCGGGCGGGTCGGCACCAGCGAGGACGGCGACCGGGCACGGGCGATGCTCGACCTTCGCCACCCGTCGCTCGACGTCGTCGCGCTCGCTCGAGGCATGGGTGTCCCCGCAGAGCGCGCGCGCGATGCGGACGACCTCGTCTCGCTCCTCGAGCGCAGCTTCTCGGCGAACGGTCCGATGCTGATCGAGGCCCGATTGACCTGAGCCTCGCCCACGTCGGCTCACATTCGGCGCACCTGCTCGATCGCACTCACGTTCGGCGCACCTGTGCGATCGCACCCGCGTCAGTCGAGATCCACCACGACCACGGTGTGATCCGACGGCTTGTTCCCTTTCGGGCTCTTCTTGCGCGCGTCGCGGTCGATCACCGCGGAGACGGCACGCGCTGCAAGGGGCTGCGAGAGGAGCACGAGATCGATGCGCATGCCCATCCCCTTGTGGAAGCTCCCTGTCCGGTAGTCCCACCACGAGAAGATCCCACCGTCGGGATGGAACCGGCGGAAGGTGTCCTCGAGGCCCCAGTCCAGGATCTCCCGGAGTGCACGGCGCTCGGGTTCGCTCACGTGGGTCGCTCCGGCGAGCGCCGCAGGATCCCAGACGTCCCTGTCGTCAGGAGCGACGTTGAAGTCGCCGCAGACGGCGACGGCGTCGTCGGGGCTGTCGTGCTCGGCAAGGTACGCACGTAACCGAGCCAGCCAGTCGAGCTTGTTGCGGTAGTGCTCGCTGCCGAGGCTCCTGCCGTTGGGCACGTAGACGGAGTGCACGCGGATCCCCGCACAGGTGGCTGCCAGCATCCGGCAGCCCTGCGCGTCCACCTCCGAGCCGAGGCCGGCGAGCGGCTCTTCGAGGCCGACGCGGCTCACGATCGCCACGCCGTTCCACCGGCCGTCGCCGTGATGCGCCGAGTCGTAGCCGATCTCCGCGAACGCGTCGGAGGGGAACGCGCTGTCCGCGAGCTTGGTCTCCTGCAGGCACAAGATGTCTGGGGCGTTCGCCTCGACCCACTCGACGACGAGCGGGAGCCGCGCACCCAGGGAGTTCACGTTCCAGGTCGCGAGCCGCACCATGCTCAATCCCGGTCGACGAGCACGAAGAGCAGGTCGGCCTCGCAGGCGATCTTGCCGCCGACGTGCGCGTGCCCGTGACCCGAGCCCCCTCGCGCGGAGAGTCGGCCGACAGTGACCTCCAGCTCCAGGGTTTCTCCGGGCAGCACCTGTCGACGGAAGCGCGCCCGGTCCACTCCGCCGAAGAGCGGCAGCTTGCCGGTGAACCGCTCGTCTGCCAGCACCGCGATACCACCGAGCTGGGCGAGGGACTCGAGCATCAAGACGCCCGGAAGGGTGGGGCGGCCCGGAAAGTGGCCCGCGAAGAACTGCTCCTCGCCCGTCAGGTGCCAACGCCCCGACGCCGCGCGCCCGGGCTCCACCGACACGACCTCGCTCACGAAGAGGAACGGATCACGGTGCGGGAGCACGTCGGCGGGTCGCATCGTCACGACGCTACCAACCGACCACTTCGATCTTCGCCAGTCACCTTCCCGCAGCGCCGTGCGCACCGACGAGCTCGGGGAGCGCGAGCTCCGCGACGCGGCGCGGAGGGTCGAGGGCGACGAGCACGAACCGCCGCCGCTCTCCTCGCTTCAGGACCTCGCGCGCCTTGGTCGGCGGTGGGTTGCCCATCGCGGTCAAGGGGATGTACGCGTGCAGGGACCCGCCATCGGGAAGGTCGACATCGACCATCGCGCCGTGCGAGGTGTAGGAGACCACTTCGCCTTCGAGCTCGCTGTCGAGTGGGTACGTCGCGACGAACGTGATGAACGCGAGCGGCTCGTTGACCGCAGGCGGTGGTGATGGAGCCCGCCGCCGGCGGCGCCGACCCGCCTTCCCTTCCCGGTTCCTCTCCTCTCCCCCACCTTGCTCGCTGCTTCCTCCGTCGCCGGCGGGGCTGGGGCCGATCACCTCGACGAGCGCTTGACCGATGGCCTCCTGGACCGCCGGATCATGCGCGGCAGTGCTGCGCGCCGCTCTTGCCGCCGCTGTCGCTCCGTTCGCGGCGGCTGCAGCCAGCCCCTCCGAACCGGCCACTGCCGTCGGCTCGCCGCTCTCGAGTGCCAGTTCTTTCTTCGCCGGCGCCTTCTTCGCAGCCGGCGCCTTCTTGGCAGCCGGCGCCTTCTTGGCAGCCGGCGCCTTCTTGGCAGCGGGCGCCTTCTTGGCAGCGGGCGCCTTCTTGGCAGCGGGCGCCTTCTTGGCAGCCGGCGCCTTCTTGGCAGCGGGCGCCTTCTTCGCCGGCGCCTTCTTGGCAGGCGAAGCCTTCTTCGTGGCAGGGGCGGCGTTCGTCGCCGGGGCTTCGGCCACCACCTCGTGCTCTTGCGCAGTGATCGCCTTCTTCGGTGCCACTCTCCTCTTCGCAGCGGTCGGCTCGGCCTCCTCCACGCCGGCGGCCACCTTCGCGCCCGCAGCCTTCTTCGCGCCCGCGGCCTTCTTCGCGCCGGCGGGCTCCTCCGCGTTCCCAGCCTTCACCGCCTTCTCGGCTTTCTTCGCGGGCTTCTTCGTGGCGGTCTCGGCCAGACTGCTCACCAGCGGCTCTTCGACCTTCCAGACATCGCCGATCTTCGGCTTCGAGCCGTCAGGGAAGACCGCTGCCGGCGCCTTGCGAACGGCGGTCTTCCTCGCCGCCTTCGCCAGCTCTGCCGCCTTGACCGTCGGTGACAGGTCCTCGGTCGCGCGGCGTTTGGCCTTCCCGGTGACCTGGCGGCTCTTCGGGCCGCGCACGGGGATGCGCGGCGTGAAGATCCACCCGACACCCGGTACGGGCTTCCCACCGATGAGCCTGCCCTCCTCGAAGAGCCAGGGGTGCTCGGCGTGGAACTCCTGGAAGGAGTCGTTGGAAAGCACGCGAGCACCGGTGCGCTCGGCGATACGAAGCACGAACGCGTCGCCGCGACCGATCGCTCCGGCCGGGGGCGACACCACCTCTCCGTGGAGCTCCGCATCGACCAGTTGGTCTCGCTCGGACGGGTCGATGCGATGCTCGAAGGAGGCATCCACCACCACGACGATCTCTGCAGCGGGATCCTCGGACGCGTACGCGCGGACGGCCTCGTCGAGCTGGCGCAGGCTCGGAGTGGTGCGGCCTTCGGTGGCGAGGTTCGATCCGTCGACCACGACCACGTGCCTACCGCGCACGGTCACGAGGCCACAGCCATGGGTGCTCCGACGTCAGCCGATTGCACGGTCGAGGAGGACAGCCTGCTCGAGCTGGTGCAGCGTGCCGCTCCCGGTCGCCGGGCTTGCAGACTCCCGGCGGCTCACGTGAAGGAGCGTGTAGCGGTCCCTCAAGATCCTGTGCAGCCGCGCGTGGACGAACGACCACGCACCCATGTTCTCGGGCTCCTCTTGGAGCCACACGATCTCGGTGGCAGCTGGGTAGCGTGCCAGGACGTCCCCGATGCGCCGTTCCGGCCAGGGGTAGAGCTGCTCCACGCGCACGACCGCCACTTCTGACGCGGGGTGCGGCGACACTCGAGACGCGGCGACGGCAGGAGCAGGCCCTCCCCCGCTGACGCGCTCGTCGCGTCGCTGCATGGCCTCGTGAGCGATCTTCCCGCTGGCGAGCACGACGCGGCGCACGCGCGAGGCATCCGACACGGACGCATCGTCGAGGACTTCTGCGAAGGACCCGGACACCAGCTCGTCGATCGGCGAACGCGAGCGGGTGGCTCGGAGCATCGACTTGGGGGTGAAGACGACGAGCGGCGTCGCCGGCGTCCGTCTGGGCTGGGACCGCAGGAGGTGGAAGTACTGCGCCGCAGTGGACGGCACCACGACCCGGAGGTTGCCGCGTGCCGAGAGCGTCAGGAAGCGCTCGATCCTGGCCGAGGAGTGCTCCGGTCCCTGGCCTTCGTAGCCGTGGGGGAGCAGGAGCACGAGGCCGGCGTGCTGACCCCACTTGTCCTCGGCCGCGACGAGGAAGTTGTCGATGATGATGCTGGCCCCGTTCACGAAGTCGCCGAACTGCGCCTCCCAGGCGACGAGGGCGTCGGGAGCCTCCACCGAGTAGCCGTACTCGAAGCCGACGGCGGCGTACTCAGAGAGGAGCGAATCGCGCACGGTGAAACGACCGGGGCGGCCGCGCTCGGGATCCGCGAGGTCCCCCAGGTGCGCGAGGGGCACGTACTCGTGTCCGTTGCGGTAGTCGACGAGCACCGAGTGGCGCTGGCTGAACGTGCCACGCCTGGTGTCCTGGCCGGTGAGCCGCACGTCCACGCCGTCGACGAGCAGTGAGCCGATCGCGAGATGCTCGGCAAGGGGCCAGTCGACCTGGCCCGAGGAGACGAGCGCCTCGCGGCTGGCGAATTGGCGTACCAGCTTCGGGTGGAGCGTGAAGCCCTCCGGCACGGCCGTGGTGCGACGGGACAGCTCGACGAGCAGCGGCCGCCCGACGCCCGTCTCCACGGACGGAACCTCTGGCCCGGCCTTGTCGTCGGCGTCTTCGTCCACCATTCCGATCGATGCCGGCGGTGGGGGCGGCGCGGCCCGGACCTCGTCGAGGACTGCCTGGAGCTGCGCGTTGAACGCGTCGAGCGCCTTCTCGGCCTGCTCGAGGGTGAGATCGCCGCGGCGGACGAGCGTCTCGGTGTAGAGCTTGCGCACCGACCGCTTGGCGTCGATGCGCTGGTACATGAGGGGCTGCGTGTAGCTGGGGTCGTCGCCTTCGTTGTGCCCGTGGCGCCGGTAGGTCACGAGGTCGATGACCACGTCCTTGTGGAACTCTTGGCGGAAGCGGAACGCAAGGCGGGCCGCCCGCATGCAGGCCTCGGGATCGTCGCCGTTGACATGGAAGATGGGAGCCTGCACCATCTTGGCCACGTCCGTCGGATAGACGGAGCTGCGTGCAGCGCCGGGGGCCGTCGTGAACCCGAGCTGGTTGTTCACCACGACGTGCACCGTCCCGCCGACGTGGTAGCCCGAGAGCGCCGAGAGGTTCAGCGTCTCGGCCACGACCCCCTGCCCGGCGAAGGCTGCGTCCCCGTGGACGAGCACCGGCAGGACGGGGAAGGTGATCGCCCCCTGGGCGGCGATCCCGGCGGGCGTGCCGTCGCTCGGCGGGAGGAAGTGATCCTGCTTCGCCCGCGCCATCCCTTCGACGACCGGGTCCACCGCTTCCAGGTGGGAGGGGTTCGAGGCCATGGTCACCGCGAGCTCGAGGCCCGAGGGGCCGGTGAACTTCCCACTCGCACCCTTGTGGTATTTCACGTCTCCAGACCCCTGCACCGATTCGGGGTCGAGGATGCCTTCGAACTCCTCGAAGATCTCCCGGTAGGACTTTCCGACGATGTTGGCCAGCACGTTCAGCCGGCCGCGGTGGGCCATGCCGAGCACAGCCTCGACGGCACCGCCGCGTGCCGCGTCGTCGAGGAGCGTGTCGAGGACGACGATGAGCGACTCTGCGCCTTCGAGCCCGAAGCGCTTCTGGCCCACGTAGCGGCTGTGCAAGAAGCGTTCGAAGACCTCAGCGGCGTTCAGCCGGTCGAGGATGTGCCGCTGCTCCTCGGGGGTGATCGTCTGGTCGACACCTTCCACGTGCTCCTGGATCCACCGCTTCTGCGCCGGGTCCTGGATGTGCATGTACTCGATGCCGAGCGTCCTGCAGTAGGCGTCACGCAGGATGTGGAGGATCTCGTCGAGCGTGGCCCAGTCGCGCCCGGCGAGCCCGTCGGTGACGAAGCGGCGTGGCAGGTCCCAGATGCTGAGGCCGTAGGTGAGCGGGTCCAGCTCGGGATGGATCCTCGGCGGCTCGGCATCGAGCGGATCCAGGTGGGCGATCAGGTGGCCGCGGACCCTGTACATGTTGATGAGGGTCTGGACATGGACCTGCTTCACGAGGCGGTCCTGCTCCCGGTCCTCCGTCGTCGAACGGTCGGCGTGCCAACGCTCAGCCTTGTACGGCACGCCCATCGACTCGAAGACCTCGTCGTAGAAGTCGTGGCCGCCGGTCAGGCACTCGGCGACGTGGGCGAGGAAGAGGCCCGACTCTGCCCCCTGGATGATGCGGTGGTCATAGGTCGACGTCAGGGTCACGACGCGGCCCACCCCGAGCTCGGCGAGCAGGCGAGGATCGGCTGCCTCGAAGCCCGCAGGGCTGGAGATCGCCCCCACTCCCACGATCACGCCCTGCCCCGGCATGAGCCGGGGTACGGACTGCGCCGTGCCGAGCGTCCCGGGGTTCGTGAGGCTCACGGTCACCCCGGCAAAGTCGTCCGGGCTCACGTTCCCGGAGTGCACCTTACGGACGAGCTCTTCGTAGGCGAGGACGAACTCCCGGAAGTCCAACGTGTCGGCGTTCTTCACACAGGGGACCATGAGGGTGCGCGACCCGCCCGGGCGCTCCACGTCGACCGCGAGCCCCAGCCCGAGGTGCGCGTGGTGGACCACTCCGGGCATCACGCGCCCGTCGGCTCCCTGCTCTTCGACGTAGGAGGAATTCAGCACCGGCACTGCGCCCAGCCCCCGGACGACCGCGTAGCCGATGAGATGGGTGAAGCTGACCTTCGCCCCGGTCGTCCGAGCCAGCTGGTCGTTCAGGATCCTGCGGTTGACCTCGAGCAGCGTGGCAGGGACCGTCCGAACACTCGTCGCAGTAGGGACGGCGAGGCTCGCGGTCATGTTCACGGCGATCCGGGACGCCGCGCCGCGCAGGGGGACCAGCTGGTCGCCCGAAGCTTCCGCACGCTCGGGTCCGGTCGTCGACGCGCCCGCCTTCCCCGTCCCCTCGCGTACCTGGGTGCCCGACCCGGCGGCACTCGCCGGGGAAGGCGTGACCGGCGCTCCAGCTGCCGGCGCACCCACACCCGCTGGTGCGGCAGGTGCACCAGGAGGCGGCTCGTTCACGACGGGCGGCGCAGTCGCCCACTCCGCGGGCACGGCGACGTGGCCGTTCTCCTGGCGCACCCCCCCGGGCGAGGCAGCCACGCCCTCGGGCTCGGTGGCCACCTCGCTCGACAGCTCTTTCTGCGCGACCTCCCTCGCGAGGGCGTCCATGGGGGCGGGGAGGGGCGCGGGGCGGTAATCCGCGAAGAAATCCTGCCAGCTCTCGGCGACGGAGCCGGGATCGGCGAGGTACCGCTCGTACATGTCGTCGACGAGCCACGCGTTGGGCCCGAACGCGCCGTCCGATGGGCGACGTGCCGGCGCAGCTGCCGCCCGTCGGCGGTCCTGTGGTCCGGACGAATTCATGACCCAAACCCTACCGGGGTGCCCGCCGTCGTCTGGCCCTGCTCGAGCTGCGCGTACGCAAGTGGTCGGAGCGCAGGCTCCAGCGACCGCCGGGCCTTCCTGGCGAGACGGGCGGCGGCAGGTTCCCTGGCAGTGGCCTCACGGCGATCGGTGGCTCGCGCAACCGCTCACGAGCCGCACGGGCGGATCCCCGTGGCCGGTTCGGATTCGCTGGAAGGGGAGGTGTGCGACTGGCCGGCCCGGCGCCGAAAGCGCGGCCCCAGGCGGTCGGCATCGGCGGTCCCACCGGCGCGGATCCCGGTGATGAGCGGCGAGTGGCTGAGCAGCACGCCGCCGACGAACAGCACGAGGAGGGAGAGCGCCTCGAGCGGTCCCCACGCCCCGCTCGTGCGAAGGTCGTCGTCGAACAGCGCAATGCCCATCAGGATGCTCGCGAAGGGGTCCACCAGCACGAGCGTGGACTGGGACGCCGCGATCGGGCCGGCATGGTAGGCGTTCTGTGCGAGGAAGACGGCGAGCACACCGGACCCAGCGAGCCCGTAGGTCTGCCAGTGCCAGAAGATGGACACCCAGTCACGCGCGAGGTACCCGGTGACCTCCTTCGTGCACGCCGCCGCGAACGCGTAGGCGACCGCGCTCGCGGTCCCGAAGCATGCGGCGCGCCACCAGCGCGGGCCGCGTCGCGCGAGCAGGATGCCGACCGCGACCGCGAACGCACATGCCGCGGCGACTTCTACCCAGTCCGTCGTGCTCGGGTGGCCGTTGCCACGCCCTGGGTCGGCGAAGATCAGGAACCCGGTGAGGCCGAGCGCCGCGGCGATGGACCCCGTCCACTCCTTCCAGCTGAGCGAGTACTGGAACCAGATCCCGAGGATCACCACGAGGAAGAGCAGCTCGACGGTGAGGATGGGCTGGACCTCCGACAGGCGACCAAGGTGCAGCGCGGTCGCCTGCATGACGAAGGAGAGCACCATGAAGCCGAACCCCGCGAGCCACACACGGTTGCGCACCGCATGCGCGATCAAGCGGAAACGCAGCCTGTCCGACTCGGGCGCGTCCTCGACGCCCATCCGCTGCAGGATGCTCGTCAGCGCGTTGGAAAGCGCGGCGCCCAGGGCGAGGAGGTAGACCATTGGCGCTCCCCATCCTACGATGAGGGCTCGGTCGACCCGGAGGGCTCGGTCGACCCGGAGGGCTCGGTCGACCCGCACGTGGCTGGGCGCCACGGAAGGCTTGCCACGTACGCCCAGCTGCGCCGGTGGATCGCCGAGAGGCCGTAGCCGCGCAGCGCGATCTGGTGGCGGACCGACGGGTACCCCTTGTTCGAGTCGAACCCGTACGGCGGGAAGTGGACCGCCTCCTCGCGCATCATCCTGTCGCGGACGACCTTGGCGAGCACCGACGCAGCGGCGACGGCAGCGCAGCTGGCATCAGCGCCCACCATCGTGAGCACCCTCGAAGAAACGGGCCCCGCTCGGAGCCCGAGCGCGTCCCCGCGCTCTGGAGAAAGCGCCGTCCCCGCCTCCCTCAGCAAGTCGTGGGGGCCGTCGATCACCAGCGCGTCGGGGACGACCTCGAGCTCGCCGAGCGCGCGGTGCGCTGCCAGGCGCCACGCGCGCGTCATCCCGAGCCGGTCGCACTCCTCGGCCGTGGCATGCCCGACCGCAGCATCCGCGCACCATCGCGCGACGTCCTCGAAGACCAGCTCGCGGCGCTGCTCGGACAGCATCTTGGAATCACGCAGCCAGCGCGGGAGGGTGCGCGCACGCAAGCCCGCGTGCACGACCGCGATCCCCACGCTGAGCGGCCCCGCCCAGGCGCCACGACCCACCTCGTCGACGCCCGCCACCCAGCGGTAGCCGTCGCGCCACAGCCTGCGCTCGACCTCGAGCGTGGGGCGACGCACGGGCGCGCCCGCAGGGGTCGTCACGCGCGCCCCTTCGGCGCGGGAGCGCCTTCGTCCCTGACGCCGCCGTTTCCCATGGCAGGCACCACCGTACCGAGCAGGCGAGCTCAGGGGGCGGGTCTCGAGGTCAGGGGCGGGCCGCGGGCTCAGGGGGCGGGTCTCGAGGTCAGGGGCGGGCCGCGAGGTCAGGGGCGGGCCGCGACAGCACCGCCCGCCGCCGTGCCAGACGTGGGTCGCCCTAGCCTGGCTCTCCATGGCCCCTCGACGCGTCGCGATCGTGCCGCACACCCACTGGGACCGGGAGTGGTACGAACCGTTCCAGTCCTTCCGATTGCGGCTCGTCGAGGTGGTGGACGAGCTCCTCGCGCTCCTCGAGTCCGATCCCTCCTACACCAGGTTCCTCCTCGACGGCCAGACCGCTGCCGTCGACGACTACCTGGAGGTCCGTCCCGAGGCCGAAGGGCGGATCAGGAACCTCGCTGCGGCCGGCAGGCTCGATGTGGGCCCGTGGTACACGCTCCTCGACGAGTTCTGCGTGTCGCCCGAGACCATCGTGCGCGACCTGCAGATGGGCGTGCGCCGGAGCGCGGCCTTCGGCGGGGCGATGCAGGTGGGCTACCTCCCCGACATGTTCGGCCACGTCTCCCAGATGCCCCAGATCCTTCGCCTCGCCGGCTTCGAGCACGCGGTGGTCTGGCGAGGGGTCCCGGCTGCGATCACGTCCACCGGCTTCGTCTGGGAAGCGCCGGACGGGTCGTCGGTGAGGGCCGAGTACCTGCCCTTCGGGTACGGCAACGGGTCCCTGCTGCCCGACGACGCGAAGGCGCTCGTTCGGCGCGTCCGCAGCCACCTCGAGCAGATCGGACCCTTCTGCGTCTCGGATCTCTTGCTCATGAACGGCTCCGACCATTTGCCCCCCCAGCCCTGGCTCGGCCGAGTCGTCGAAGAGGCCAACGCGCTCCAAGACGACCTGCGCTTCGAAGTCACCTCGCTGCCCGAGTACCTCGCGCGGACCTCGAGGCAAGGGCTCCCCCGCTGGCGCGGCGAGCTGCGCTCGGGAGCGCGCGCGAACATGCTCATGGGCGTCACGTCGAACCGCGTGGACGTGAAACGCGCGGCGGCAGCCGCCGAGCGCGCGCTCGAGCAACGGGCCGAGCGCTATGGCGCGCTGTTCCTCCCGCCCGAGGCTTGGCCGGCGCGCCAGCTCGAGCTCGCGTGGAAGGAGATCGTCCGGAACGCCGCGCACGATTCGATCTGCGCGTGCTCCGTCGACGATGTCGTGAAGGAGGTGCTGGCACGCTTCGCGTCGGCGCGGGCGATCGCGGACGGGATCTCGTCACGAGCCCTCCTCGCGCTCTCCAGCTCCTTGGCCTCGCCGGGCACCGTGATCGTGAACCCGTCATCCCGAGTGCGCGGCGGGGTGGTGGAGCTCGCCGTCCCAGCGGGCGCAGACCGCTGGGACACAGAGCGCTGGGACACAGAGCGCTGGGACACAGAGCGCTGGGACGCCGACGCTGGCGGACCACGGAATTGTGACGTCCAGATCCTCTCCGAGCGCGTGGAGCGCCTGAGCGAGCTGACGCTGGACGCCGAGACGGCCCACAAGATGCTCGCGATGATCGACGGCGCCAAGATCGACAGCGACGGGTGGATCCAGCACGTGGCGATCGAGGAGGACGACGCGGGAATCGACGTGACGGTGTCCATCGGCCCACACGAGCGTCCGCACGCGTCGATCGCCCAGGCCAGAGAGGACCTCGTGGCGCGGCTCGGGGCGCGTCCCACCTCGCCGGTCCGGGTTCGTCTCGACCAGTGGCCGACGCGGCGCATCGTCGCCCGAGCAGAGCCGGTCGCGGGCTTCGGTTGGCGCCCGTTCAGCCCTGCGCGCCTCGCCCACCCCGTTGGTGTCGTCGACGACGCCGGGGCGCTGCGCCTCGACAACGGTCTCGTCACGGTGCGCGTCGACACGTCGGACGCCACGTTCTCCCTCGGCTCGCTCTCTGGACTGGGCCGGGTCGTGGACGGCGGCGACCTCGGCGACTCGTACAACTACTCGCCGCCTGCGAACGACACCCTCGTCGACACTCCCGACTCGGTCAGCACCCAGGTGCTCGAGCGGGGCCCCGTCCGTGCGAGGGTCGTGGTCACGGCCCGCTACCGATGGCCCGACCATGCCGAGGCGTCGTCCCAGCGCCGCGTGGGCACACGCCCCGTGGAGGTCACCACCATGCTCGAGCTGCGGGCGGACGAGGGTCTGCTCAGGGTGACGACCTCGTTCGTCAACCCGTCGCGCGACCACCGGGTGCGCATCCATCTCCCCCTGCCCGAGCCCGCAGCGCGCTCGGAGGCGGAGACGGCCTTCGGGACCGTTGAACGCGGGCTCGAGGCCGAGGGGCGCCCCGACGAACGCGGGCTCCCCACGTTCCCCGCGCGCCGGTTCGTGCGCGCCGGCGGGCTCACCGTCGCGCACGACGGGGTGACCGAGTACGAGCTGATCGACCTGACGAGCACCGAAGAGGGAGCGAGGGCACGCACCCTCGCGCTCACCGTGCTGCGCGCCACGGGGATGCTCTCCAGGCTCGGGATGGCCTACCGTCCGTTCCCCGCCGGACCCCTCACGCCGGTCGAAGGGCTGCAGATGGTCGGCAGCGCCGTCGAGCTTCGCTACGCGGTCGCGCTCGGCGACGTCGACCCTTGGGCACTCGTCGACGACGTGCTCCTCCCGCTGGAGGTCGTCGCGCCCCTCGGCGGTGGCACGCGCCCGGACGCCGGGAGTGCGCTCGAGGTCGAGGGGGCCGAGGTGAGCGCGGTCGGACGCGAGCACGGGGTGCTGGAGGTACGCGTCTTCAACCCGTACGGCTTCCCCGCCACGGTACGCGTCGGCGATCGGTCCGGGTGGCTCGTGGACCTGCTCGGGTCACCTGTCGAGCCTTTCGACGGCGCCTTCGAGCTCCGCCCCTACGGCATCGCGACCATTCGGCTCCCGGGCGTCTGAGCCCCGGCAGGCGCCGTCGCGTCTCAGCTGCTGAGCTCGCGAACGACCGCGTCGTCCCACTCCGGCCTCGGTGGGCGCTCCATGAGCGCCTCGAGGGCGTCTGCTGGCGACGTGCGGCCCGCCAGGAGCGCGTCGACCTGCGCGGCGATGGGCATCTCCACCCCGTGCGCCTCGGCCAGCGCCACCAGGGGTCCGGCGGTGCGCACCCCCTCGGCCACCATGTGCATCTCGGAGACGACGTCGTGCAGCCGTCGGCCGCGACCGAGCTCGAGGCCGACCCACCGGTTGCGGCTCTTGGGGCTCGTGCACGTCGCAACGAGGTCCCCGACGCCCGCGAGCCCACCGAAGGTGAACGCGTGCCCTCCGAGCGCAAGACCCAGACGCACCTGCTCGGCAAGTCCCCGGGTGATGAGCACCGCACGGGTGTTGCCACCGAAGCCCAGACCGTCGCACACGCCGGCCGCGATGGCGATCACGTTCTTGCTCGCCGCGGCGATCTCGCAGCCCACCACGTCGGTGGCCGTGTACACCCTGAACGTCGAGCAGTGGAGCGCCTCTTGGACGCTGCGGGCAACCTCCTCGTCGTCACAGGCGACGACGGTCGCCGCAGGGTGCCCGACGGCGACCTCGTGGGACAGGTTCGGCCCGGTGAGCACCCCTACCGGTCGCCCGGGGAGCACCTCTGCGACGATCTCTGACATCCGACGGTTCGTCCCGGCCTCGATGCCCTTGGCGAGGCTCACCACCGCGGCGCGCGCGGGGAGCACGGGTTCCATCGCCTCGAGCACCGCCCGGAAGCCATGCGACGGCACGGCCACGAGCACCACCGCCGCGTGCTCCACCGCGTCGGGGAGCGACGAGGTCGCACGCAGCGTGGCGGGCAGCACGATGCCGGGCAGGTAGCGCCGGTTCTCGCGCGTCGCCACCAGCTCCTCGGCCAGCTCGGGAGAGCGCGCCCAGAGGGTCGTCGGCCCTTTGCCGGCGGCGAGCGACGCGATGGTGGTGCCCCACGACCCCGCTCCCACGACCGTCACGCCCTCGGTGTGCACAGAGCTGCCAGCCACGCGCCCCGAGCCTACGGATGGCGCGTCGCCGGTGCGAGCGCCGCCAGTCGACCGTCGGAGCTCCTGCGGGCGCTCGCGTAGACTGAGGGCGTGACCGGCGACGAGGAGGTCGCCTGCGCCGCTGCCGGAGCTGGAGCTGGAGCTGGAGAGCGGAGCGCAGCGCGGGGTCGCACCGGCCAGCAGGCCGTGCTCGTGCCGGTCAAGTCGTTCGCCCACGCCAAGGGCCGGCTCACGAGCGCGCTCGACGACGCGGATCGCAGGGCGCTCGTTCGCCGCATGGCCGAACAGGTGCTCCGAGCCGCGGCGCCCTTGCCGGTCGCGGTCGTCTGCGACGATCCGGAGGTCGCCGACTGGGCACGCAGCCAGGGGGCGATCGTCCTGTGGGAGCCAGGTCGGGGACTGAACGGCGCCGTGCAGTCGGGCGTCGCCCAGCTCGCCGGCCTCGGCGTACGCCGTGTCGTCGTGGCGCACGCCGACCTGCCGCTCGCTCGCGATCTTGCCCGGTTGGTGGGGTTCGGCGGGGTCACGCTGGTCCCCGACCGCCGCGACGAGGGCACGAACGTGATCGAGCTCCCGGCGGACGCAGGGTTCCGCTTCTCCTACGGTCCGGGCTCCTTCTCCCGGCATCGCGCAGAGTCCCTCCGCCTGGGGCTGGACGTCCGGGTGCTGCGCGAGCCCTCGCTCTCCTACGACGTGGACTGGCCGAGCGACCTTCCCACAGCCGGCTGCCAGGCAGGCGGCGGCCGGGGTCGGACCGGGTAGCGGAGCGCACCGCGCCTGGGGACGACGCGACCGTTGTGCGCGATGCCTCGCATCGCATGCGTTCGCAGACGACCTCGGCACGCCGGGCAGGGATGACGGCCGAGGCGCACGGCGGCGAGTGGGACGCGCGGGCAGGGTCGGTCGCCAGGCTGCAGGGAGCGGCGCGCACCGGGCGCGGGATCTACCTCGGCCTCGGCGCACGTGGATGGGCGTGGTCGGGAGCGCAGCGATCGACGCTCGTCCTCGGGCCTTCGCGCTCTGGCAAGACCTCGTCGCTCGTGGTGCCCAACGTCCTGTCGGCACCTGGTGCGGTGCTCGCCACGTCGACGAAGCCAGACGTCTTGCGCGCGACCGCCGGTGCGCGAGCGTCGATGGGCTGGTGCCTCGCGTTCGACCCGACGGGAGAGCTCGAGCTCCCGCCAGGGGTCCATCGCGTGGGCTGGTCTCCCGTGGGCGCCGCGCGCGAGTGGCACGCCGCCTTGGAGGTCGCCGACGCGATGGTGCGGACGGCACGCGGAAGGCCGACCGGCGCCGTCGGAGCCGGAGCCGAGGGCCACTGGTCCGAGCGCGCCGCGGCACTGCTCGCACCTGTGCTGCATGCCGCGGCGCTCGACGGCGTCCCGATGCGCGGAGTGCTCCGCTGGGTCGACCGCCACGACGGCGCGCCCGCGCTCGACGCCCTTGCGGCACACCTCGGGGACGACGCCGTGGCCACCGACCTGCTCGCCGGGATCTTGAGCACCGAGCCCAGGGAGCAGTCGGGCATCTGGTCCACGGCATCGGGAGTGCTCGCCGCCTACCGCTCTCCCGGCGCGCTCGCGTCGACCGAGGCGCCGCTCCTCGATCCCGACGCGTTCTGCGCGGGTGCCCACACGCTCTACGTCTGCGCACCCGCGGCGCGCCAGCAGCTGCTCGCACCCCTCGTCGTCGCCATGCTCGCAGAGGTGCGCGACGCCGCCTACCGGCGCGCCTCGCGCACAGGCGGGTTCGACGGCGCGCCCGTGCTCTTCGCGCTCGACGAGGTGGCGAACATCGCGCCGTTGCCCGATCTCCCCTCCTTGGTGACCGAGGGTCCCGGGCAGGGCCTGCTCACGCTCGCATGCCTCCAGGACCTGTCCCAGGCCCGTGCGCGCTGGGGCACGGAGGCCGACGCCTTCGTCTCCATCTTCGGCACGACGGTCGTCCTCGGGGGGATCGCGGACATCCGCACGCTCGAGGCGCTCTCGGCACTGAGCGGGGACCGGGAGGTGCGCAGCCGCAGCGTCGGGTTCACGGACGGAGCGGGAGGCAGGCAGGTCTCCGCGACGGACGCGACGGTGCTGCGCCGGCGCCTTCCGGTGGACGTCGTCGCACGCGGGAGGCTCGGCTGGGCGCTGTGCGTGGACGCCCGCAATCGTCTCGGGTGGGTCCGGCTCACCCCTGCCCACGACGCGTGGCCGTGGCGCGACTGCATCCCGACCGGTCGGGCCAGGACCCAGGACCTCCTCGGTCCCCCTGGGTTGTCCGGCTCTGCGCGGCCAGGCGTGGGGCGTGCCCCCGGACGCACACGCAGCGCCGGTGGCGGCACCGATCCACGGGGTTGGCTGAGCTGTTCCTGAACGGTCGGAGCGGCTAGGTCACCTCAGGTCGCGTGCGCGCTCCACCCCGCGATCGCGAAGGGGCTCTCGCACTCGTCCGATGCGAGCGAGCGCGTCATCGATCGTCCTGGTGGTCGCGAGGTGGTCGGCGAGACGGCGTGCGGGCAGCGCGCGCAGCTCCGCCGGGGTGTGGACGCCGAGGACCTGCCATCGGTCGTGCACGTCCCAGCGCGTGCGGTAGCGCGCGATCGAGGAGGCCGCGGACTCCCAGACCCCGAGCGCGTGAGGCGCCGACGGCCGAGGGCCGAGCAGGCGCAGGACGTGCGGCGGCGGCACCACTGCGGCCGGTGCCAGCACACGTTCGCCGACTCCCGTGCCAGTGCCCCAATCCGCAAGCATGTCCACGCAGCGCTCGACGTCTCCGGCCGGCCCACCCGCGTCGAGCGCCCCGGCCCACGCGCCGATCGCCGCCCGCCTCGTCACACCACGGTCCGCGACCTCGGAGACGGCCGCCGCGAACCGGTGCTCGTCGATCGCCCCCCTCCCGGCGCGCGCGAGCGGCGCGCTCACGGAGAGCTCGGGGGAGCAGCCAACGTCCCGGGCGATGGCGCCCCAGCGACGGCGAAGCTCCGCGGGTGTCTCGGGCACTTCCTTCGGATCGCGCGTCGCCGCCCACGCGATGCGGCGCGCTCGTCTCGACGCCGACCCGGGCGCCGACCCGGGCCCCGAACCGGGCGAGCGAGTCGCGAGATGGGCGAGGATCTCGGCGCGCCGAGATGACAACGCGGCGGCGAGGAAGGGGTCCACGGCGGAGAGCTCCCACCCTCGGCCGGCTCTCGAGACCCATTCGAGACCAAGCCGCGTGGTGATGCCGTGGCGCAGCACCGCGTCGTAGAGCGCGCCGGCTGCCTTGGCGTGGGCGTAGAGGCCCCGGCCGTCGATCGCCCGCCAACGCCCGTCGTTCCCTCGGGCGAGGTTGGCGACGACCACGTGCGAGTGGAGGTGGGGATCGAGCGCCCTGCTCACTCCGTGATCGAAGCGCGCGGCGACCAGGCCGTCCACCGGGCTCGCCGCAGGCGTGCACCGCACCGTCGCCGCGCGTGCCGCCACGTAGCCCATCGCGGCGTCGACCGCCCCTTCGTGCGCCTCCCGGGCAGCGGCTGCCGCGCCCGGGTCCCCCAGCGCGAAGAGGACGCTCACCGACTTGGGCGCAGCGAACGTGAGGTCGTACCCGCTGACCGTCGTCTCGCGCCTTCGGAGCCGGTGGCCCCCCGAGGGGTGACGGCCCGAGAGCACCTCCGAGAACGCCCGGCCGTCGACCTGACCGACCAGTCCGAGCCCTGCCGCCGCGGTGCCGAGCCACCGGCCCCCGCGGGGCTCCCGGGCACCAGGCGACCCGAGGCCAGGCGACCCGAGGCCAGGCGACCCGAGGGCAGGCGACCCGAGGGCAGGCGACCCGAGGGCCACAGACGCTGCATCGAGCTCGGAGGCGAGGTCCGTGAGGTAGTAGCGCCCGGTCCGGTCGCTGATCCGTGCCACGCGCAGCATGTGGGCTCACCTGGCGCTCGATGGCACGCCGGCGCCGAGGAGCGCGTGCGAGCGCGGCGCGTGCGAAGTCCCTACCGCATCATGACCTTTCATGTGCTTTCATGCTAACCCCTTCTCGGTGGAGGGTGCGTGGAAGGTGCGTAGAGGGTTCGCAGCAGGCGCGACGCCGCTTCCCGCCCGACGCCCTGGAGGTCTGGCGGGGCGACGACCCGCGCCCTCGGGCCCGCCTGCAGGAGGAGGCGTTCGAGCCACGCACGTCCGCCCACTGCGAGGGTCACCTCGAGCGCAGATCCCGGCCCTTGGCGCACATCGAGCACCGGCACGGGGTCGGGCACCCACCG
>JAKAQM010000113.1 GCA_021822565.1 Actinomycetes bacterium
GCCGGGAGGCCCGAGAAACAGACAGAGAGACTGGGCACAGAGAGAGACTGGGCACAGAGAGAGACTGGGCACAGAGAGAGACTGGGCACAGAGAGAGACTGGGCACCCAGAGTGTCCTCGTCGCCAGCGGAAATGGCGCATTCGCCATTGCGATCGCGTGAAGATGTCGCGTGCACCGTGCTCGTAGTTGTGAGCGGCACGCAAGTGTGCGGGAGAACCGAGGGAGAACCGAGGGAGAAGACGAGGGACGAGAGGAGAAGTTGCCCTCCGGTCTGGCGAGCTCGACCATGGCGATCGGGAAAACCCCAGCAGAGCGACCGAATTCGTTGCGCCGCTTGACGGTGGTCCGCTCTCTCGCTAGAACGAAGGGCCCGTGACCGTCCTGTGGCGTGCCATTGCGGCTGGTTCCGAGTCGATGCGCGACGTCGTGGCGCGCGCGGTGAGAGCCGCGACGCGCGTGGTGGAAAGCGTCGGCGCGGCCGCGGTGCTCGGCGCCGCGGCGGTGCTCGGCGCGGCGGCGCTGCTCGGCGCGGGGCTGTGGGTCCAAGTGACGCCCGCAGCCGCGAGCTCGATCGGCACGTTGCAACAGCAAGCTGCAACGCTCTCCCAGCAGATGCTGCTGGAACAGCTGCAGATCGACGGCTTCCAGCAGCAGCGTGCGGCAGACATCGCAAGCGTCACTGCAGATGATGCGCAGGTCCAGCAGCTGCAGGCGCAGCTCGACGTGACCCGTCACCGCATCGCAGGGGATCTCTCCCAGCTGCGTGATGCCGCAGTGACGGCGTACGTGGAGGGCGGGACCGAGGCGAACGGGACCAGCTCTTCCTTTGCAGCCAGCCCTTCGAATGGCGCGTCGTCGGTGTACGCACAGGTCTTGACCGGCAACCTCAGCTCGGCCGTCGCGAAGCTCCAGTTGGACCGTCACCTCCTGGACGGTGAGGAGGCGACGCAGGCGCAGATCGCCGCACAGGCGCAGCGCGCACTCGGCAGTGCGGATGCCGCTCTTTCGTCGGCGCAGACGGTGGAGCAGCAGCTTGCAGGTCAACGTGCCAGCATCACCGGTGAGCTCGCTGTCGCCGTGGCGCAGCAGCAGGCGCAGCAAGCCGCGGCAGCTCGCGCAGCTGCGAGCGCAGCGGCGAGCGCAGCTTCGCACGAGCCTGCGCTGCCTTCGGGAGTCCAGCCGCCGGCGGGCTCTCCGCCGGCATCGGCGCCCCCCCCTTCTTCGGGTGCGGCACCGCAATTGAACGCGTTCCTTCGCTGCGTGGTCCAAGCGGAGTCGAGCGGGAACTACCAGGCGATCTCTCCGACAGGCCAGTACATGGGTGCGTTCCAGTTCTCCCAGGGGACCTGGAACGAGGCCGCGCAGCTCGCAGGCATGCCGACACTCGTCGGCGTGCCGCCCTACGACGCCTCACCGACGGATCAGGATCTGCTGGCGATCGCGTTGTACAACGCCGACGGTGAGCAGCCCTGGTACGACCCTTGCCGGAACTGACAGCGGACCTGCCCGATCGCGTAGGGTGCGGTCGATGAACACGGGCGTGGCAGTGGTGACCGGGGCGACGAGTGGCATCGGGGAGGCTACGGCACGGCACCTTGCCGGCCTCGGGTTCGACGTCGTCATTGGAGCGCGTCGCGAGGGTCGGCTTCGAGAGGTCGCCGAGAGCATCGGCGCGCGCTGGGAGATGTTGGACGTGACGGACTCGGCGTCGGTCGACCGGTTCTGTGCGAAGATCGACGAGTGCCGAGTGCTGGTGAACAATGCCGGCGGCGCGCTCGGGCTCGATCGCATCGAGGATGCGAGCGTGGACGAGTGGCGCGCGATGTACGACGTGAACGTCCTCGGGACGCTGCGTATGACCAAGAAGCTGCTGCCCCTTCTCGAGGCGAGCGGTGACGGTCACGTCGTGACGGTCGGCTCGATCGCCGGCTACGAGCCGTACGTCAGGGGCGCCGGGTACAACGCGGCGAAGTTCGCGGAACGCGCCTTTTCGCGTGTCCTGCGCATGGAGCTTCTCGGGCGCCCGGTGCGGGTGTCGGAGATCGACCCGGGCATGGTCGAGACGGAATTCAGCACGGTGCGCCTCCACGGAGACGCAGAACGGGCCAGGGCTGTCTACCGCGGCATGACGCCACTCAGCGCGGACGATGTCGCCGAGTGCATCTCCTTCGTCGTCACCAGGCCTCCGCACGTGAACATCGACGCCCTCGTGGTGCTCGCTCGTGACCAGTCGGGGGCAACCACCGTCTACAGACGGGAGGACGGCAGTTGAGCGTGCTCGCAGAGCTCTTCGCTCGGGCCGATACACGTGCGGCGCAGCGGATCCACAGCGTCCACGACGCACGTCGCGCGGCGCGCAGGCGTCTGCCGGCCGTCGTGTTCGACTACGTCGACGGCGCTGCGGACGACGAAGTGACCATGAGGCGGAACGAAGCCGCGTTCACGGCTGTCACCTTCCGCCAGAAGGTCGCGCTGGGCAAGATCGTGCCGAACCTTGGGACGTCGGTCCTCGGGAGGGCAATCGACCTTCCGGTCCTGCTCGCGCCCTGCGGCCTCGTCCGGCTCATGCACGCCGACGGCGCAGCCGGCGTGGCGCGCGCCGCTGCCTCGCGGGGGACGGTCTCGGTGCTCAGCACCGTGGCCGGAAGCCCCGTCGAGGCGGTCGCGCCTGCGTCCAGCACGCCTCTGTGGTTCCAGCTCTACGCCGCCGGAGGACTGCCCGAGGCAGACGCGCTGTGCGATCGGGCTGCCGCCGTAGGAGTGGAGGCGCTCGTCGTCACCGTCGACACGCCAGCGCTGGGCAATCGCGAACGCGACGTTCGACACGGCGTCTCACCGCCGCTCCGGGTCGACGCACACAATGCGGCCCCGCTCGGCGCCCAGGTGCTGATGCGGCCGCGTTGGGCTGCTCAGCTGGCCGCTACCGGCGTCCGTCTGTCGCGGCGGGGCGCGGGTCCGCCTGGGCACGGCAACGGGCTTCTCAGCTCGGTCGCGTCACCCTTCTCGTGGGAGGACGTGGCGCACCTCCGGAAGCGCTGGGCCGGCCCGCTGCTCGTGAAGGGCGTCCTCTCCGGCGAGGACGCGCGCAGGGCGGTCGACACCGGCGCGAGCGGCGTGGTCGTGTCGAACCACGGAGGCCGCCAGCTCGACGGTGCACCTGCGACCCTGGACGCACTGCCGGACGTGGTTGCCGCCGTCGGGAGGGATGCAGACGTGCTCGTCGACGGAGGCATCCGCAGGGGCGCGCATGTCGTCGCGGCTCTTGCCATGGGTGCGCGCGCCGTCCTCGTGGGTCGGCCGTACCTCTTCGGCCTTGCCGCCGCGGGCGAGCGGGGAGTGGAGCGGATCCTCGACGTTCTCGGGGCCGAGATGCGGCGGACGATGACCCTCATGGGCTGCCCCGCGGTGACCGAGCTCGGCCCGGACTGGCTGGCGGCACCCGTGCACTGAGTTCGGCTACCCCATGCACTGAGCTCGGCTACCCCGTGCACCGAGGCTGGATGCCCTGCACGCTGAGCGTGGGGACTGATCGGCGAGCTCGTCGACCGGTCGGTGAGGCATCTCGCAGTCCCGCATGAAGGAAGTAGGAACTCATGTGTACGCGAACGTCAGGGCATTGGATCGCCCCTGCGTGGTGACGATCGTGAGGGGGACCGTAGAGGGGCTGGTGCCGAGATCCGGGACCGTTACCGTGCAGGAGGTCTGCGAGCTGCAGCTCGTCGGGGCGCTGGAGCCTCCGAAATAGGCCACCACTTGGCCGGTGCTGCTGTAGAGCCCCGAGCCGCTGATGACCACGGTCTGGCCGGCGGCTCCGGCAGAGGGGGACGCCGACGAGAGCTTCGGCACGCCTGCCGAGGCGGTTGGCACGGTGGTCGGCGGCACGGTGGTCGCCGGCACGGTGGTCGGCGGCACGGTGGTCGGCGGCACGGTGGTCGCCGGTGCGACTCCTGTCGCCCCAGCTGTGGTGTGCAGGCTCTTCCCCGAGGAACCGGACGGCGCTGCCCGCGGAACAGTGCCGTGCTGTGGCGTGGACGACGAGTGCCGGTTGGCCCCGGCTCCGGTCGCCGCAGTTTTCGTGGGTGAGCGGAGGGCCATGCCGAGGGCGATGCCTGCCCCCGCCACGACTGCGGCGACGATCACGGCGGCGACGAGCATCTTGCGCATTCGCGGCGAGCTGGGGGACCGCCGTCGTGTCTGCCAGGCCGCAGGGGCGGCGCGGTCGACGTCCGGCGCCATCGGACCACCAGTGCCACGGCTGGACTGGGAACGTCGCGCCGGGGGAGCAGTCGCGCTCGGATCACGTCGGCCGAGCGTGGCGCGAGCCACCAGGCGCCGCTCGCCCGTGTCGTCGTTGCCCCGGTCGACGCGCTTGCCCTGGTCGACGCGCTTGCCCCGGTCGACGCGCTCGCCCTGGTCGACGCGCTTGTCCGGCTCCACGAGCGAGCCGTTGGTCAAGAGCTGCGCGCGTCGCGCAGCATTCGCCATGGCTTCGAGGGCTCGACGGTCCGGTTGTCCGGCCTGGCCGTCGCGCGGCGCAGAAGATGTCTTCCGTGCGCGATCCATGTTCCTACCGTTCCCCGGCCGGCCCGGTGCCTCACTCGGAGAGTGCTCTGCCGTCCCGGCAATGCGCAAGCGCCCGTTGCAGCGACGACGGAGCCAGGCTATCTGCACCGGCTGGGGCGCGGGGCGCGTCCCGTTACTCGAGAACGGCGCGTATGCGGCGCACGCCGGCGCCCGACGACTCCTCCTTGACGATGCGGAAATGGCCGAGCTCGCCGGTGTGCGCAACGTGCGGGCCTCCGCAGATCTCCTTGCTGTACCACTCGCCTGTCGGGTCACCGGCCGTGTAGACCGTGACGGTCGCGCCGTACCGGTCGCCGAACGCTCCGAGCGCGCCTCGGGCGAAGGCCTCGTCCGGGGTCATCTCGCTCACCTGCATGGGCCAGTCCCGCGCGATGGCGTCGTTGACGATCTGTTCGACCTTGGCGATCTCTTCGGGGGTCATCTTCTTCGGATGCGAGAAGTCGAAGCGCAGCCGCTCGGAGGTGATGTTGCTCCCGCGCTGGACGACGTGCTCGCCGAGCACGAGACGGAGGGCCTTGTACAGGAGGTGCGTCGCGGTGTGCAGCTGCGTCGTGGCCACGGAGCGGTCCGCGAGGCCGCCTTTGAACATCCCGGTTGCCGCCGTGCGCGAGCGTGCACGCTGCTCGGCCATGAGCTTCTTGAAGGTGTCGCTCCAGCTCGGATCGACCGGCACGCCCTGGGCGCGCGCCTCTTCGACGCTCAGTTCGGGAGGGAAGCCGTAGGTGTCGAAGAGCTTGAACACCGCGTCGCCGGTGAGCTCGCGTCCTGCGAGACGCGGCAGCTCGCGAACTCCCCTCGCGAGCGTCTTCCGAAAGAGGGACTCCTCACGCTCGAGCACGTCGCGGATGTGCGCAGCATCTTCGACGAGCTCGGGGAAGGCGTCACGGTAGGTCGAGACCACCGTGGTGCACAGGGTCGGGAGAAGCGCGTCGCCGATGCCGAGGTGCAGGCCTTGGCGGATCGCGCGGCGGGCGAAGCGGCGCATCACGTACCCCTGGGTGTTGTTGGAGGGTTCGACGCCGTCGAGCGCGAGGAACACCACCGCTCGGGTGTGGTCGGCGATGATGCGCTCCGCCCGCCGATCGGCCTCGGCCTCCGACTCTCCGGGGCCGGATGCCGGGCGCATCGATCGGATCTCGTCGAGGAGCGGCGCGAGGAGGTCGATCGCGAATGCGTCGGCGACGTCGGCCGAGGCCATCGCGATGCGCTCCAGCCCGCCGCCGAAGTCGACGTTGCGCTGGGGGAGCAGGTCGAACCCCTGCTCCGTCCTGCGGTACTGCATGAACACCGAATTGCCGATCTCGACGTAGCGGCCGCAGTCGCAGTGCGGATGGCAGTGCTCGCCGAAGCTGGGGTCGTGGGGGACCTGGGGGAAGAGGTAGAAGACCTCGGAGTCCGGGCCGCCTGGTTCGCCCGGGGGCATCGTGTCGGGGGGGCCGGACCTGCTCCACCAGCACTGGGACTCGTCGTAGGCGACGATCCGCGCAGTGCCGATGCCCCGGGCCGCCGCCTGTGCGGCGGACCCGGCTTCCGTCACCACGGGGTCGAGCCCCGCTCCGGCGAAGAGTTCCTTCCAGAGCTGCTCGGACTCTTCGTCACGAGGAATGTTCCAGCGCGGCGAGCCCGAGAAGACACTTGCGAACAGCCGCGAGGGGTCGAGCCCGACGACACCGGTCAGGAACTCGAAGAGCCAGGGCAGCTGCTCCTGCTTGAAGTAGCTGCCGAGGGACCAGTTCCCCAGCATCTCGAAGAGGGTGGTGTGGCGAGTGTCCCCGACCTCGTCGATGTCCTCCGCCCTGAAGCAGACCTGCGAGTCGACCAGGCGGTCGCCTGTCGGGTGGGGCGCACCGAGGAGGTAGGGGAGGAGCGGCTGCATCCCCGAACCGGTGAACAAGGTGGAGGGGTCCTCTCGCGGGACGAGGTTTGCCCGCGCGATCCGCGCGTGGCCTCGTTCGACGAAGTAGTCGACGTAGGCTTGTCTGATCTGCGTTGCGTGCACGACTGGACGCTAGACGCGTGCCGGGCGCCGAGTGACCTGCGCCCCCGCTTGGTGGTGGAGCCTCGCAGCGTCGTCTCGGGCGGCGTGCGAGGCGAGACGAGGCCGGCTACCAGCGATCCCAGTGCACCACGTCGTCGAACGAACGCCGATCGGGGTGCACGATCGGACGGAGCGGTCGATCTGCCGGGTATCCGAGAGCGACCAGGTAGGGGCAGAAGTGGCCCTCTGGGAGGCCGAGCACGCGTCGCGCCTCGGCCTGGTCGCCCACGGAGGCGTGGCCGGAGCCGATGCCGAGATCGGCGGCCGCGAGCATGAGGTAGGCGGTTGCCTGCCCGAAGTCGTACTGGAGCCAGGAGGCATGGAGCTCGTCCTGCGGCCGAGCGCCGACCAGGGCGATCGTCGCTGCAGACAGCGCCACGTGCCCTGCGCCGCGCCACACGCCCGCGAGCTCTCGGAGCTGCTCGCGATCGGTCACCACCACGAAGTGCCAGGGTTGCCAGTTGGTGGACGACGGGGCGCGTCGGCCGGCCTCGAGGATCCGCTCGAGGTCGGCGCGCGCGAGCGGTCGGTCGTCGTACTGGCGGACGTTGCGCCGCGCCCTGATCGCATCCCAAGTCTCCATGCTGCCGGTCTACCAGCCTCCCGGTCTCGAAGCCATGGTTCGCCAGGCGCTTGGAAGGTCCAAACGATCTCGCTGTGGGTCCTTCGGCCCTGGACGAGCCCCCATGCGACGCGCATTGTGGTCAGATGGTGCGCGTGACCGAACCGTCAACGTCAGGAGTCCGTCGGCTTCGGTTCGACGCGTCCGCACGACCCTTCCTCGTGCTCTTCGAGCTGACCCGGGCGTGCGCCCTCGCGTGCCGGCACTGCAGGGCCGAGTCCGTCCCCGAGCGCGACCCGTGCGAGCTCTCGACCGAGGAGGTGGAGGCCGTTCTCGACGATCTCGCCGCGATCGGTGCCCCCCGGCCGCGAGTGATCTTCACCGGCGGGGACCCACTGCAGCGGCCGGACCTCCAGACCCTTGTCGGGCACGGGGCCAGGGCGGGACTTTCCATGGCCGTGTCGCCAGCTGGCACTCCTCGAGCGTCTCCGTCGGCCCTGGCCGCACTGCGTTTCAGTGGGGCGACCGCGGTCTCCTTCTCGATCGACGGCGCCACGGCGGCGGGACACGACGCCTTCCGCAGGGTCGACGGCTCTTTCGGCTGGACGATCGATGCATGCCGTGCGGCCGTCCAGGTCGGCCTGAGATTGCAGGTCAACACGACGGTCACCGCACCGACCGTGCTCGAGCTCCCGGGCATCGCCAGGCTCGTCGACGAGCTGCATGCCGCGATGTGGAGCGTGTTCTTCGTCGTACCGACGGGAAGAGCGGACGCGACGCAGGCGCTCTCGGCTGCAGACACCGAAGACGTCCTCGCGTTCCTCTACGATCTCGCGCCGAGAATTCCCCTGAAGACGACCGAGGCGCCGTCCTTTCGGCGGCTCCTCGTGCACGGTGAGGAGGGCAGAGGGAAGCGCACGCCGGGCCCGCTCTACTGGCGCCTCCACGATCAGCTCGTCGACGTGTGGCCGATGGCCGAGCGATCGAGCTCCGATCATCTCGCTTTGGCCGGCGATCGCCGGCGAGCTCCGCTCGCTGTGGGTGACGGGCGAGGGGTGGTGTTCGTGTCGCACACCGGGGAGGTACAGCCGAGCGGGTTCCTGCCTCTCGTGGTGGGGAACGTGCGAGACACCCCGCTGCCGGTCCTGTACGCGGACGCCCCGCTGCTCAGAGCGCTGCGAGACCCGGCTGCGCATCATGGGCGGTGCGCGCGCTGCGAGCTCCAGGAGATCTGTGGCGGCTCGCGCGCTCAGGCATACGCCCGTTCGGGTGACCCCCTTGCCGAGGACCCGACCTGCGACTACCTTCCGGCCGCGGTTGCCTAGTTTCGGACGCGGCGTCTGGGCCAGCTCGAGGTGGTCAGGGTCCACTCGAGCACTGAATTCCGTGGTCCATCACTTCAGCTGCGATCGCGCCCTCCTGGGTCGGCTGCCCGTCTGAACGTCGAAAGCAGGACTTGCATTTGTAGGAAGTAGTGCTTGCGAAACGCTGACCTCCTGGCTA
>JAKAQM010000014.1 GCA_021822565.1 Actinomycetes bacterium
TCGCTCGAGGGCTTCGGCCTGCTCGCCCCGATGTCGGTTGCGGGAGGGACGTACTACGACGAGGAGGCCCTCACGGTCGGCAAGCTGGTCGTGGAGTTCAGCCGCTACGGGGTCGAGCCGCGCCACCTGCGGATGTACCGGAACGCGGCGGACCGCGAGATCGGGCTCATCGAGCAGGTCATCACGCCGCTGCTGCGCCAGCGCAACCCGGAGGCACGCCAGCGTGCGGTCCACGCTGCAACGGACCTCGCTCGGCTCGGGCAGGCCATCCGCGCCTCGCTCGTGCGAACGGAGCTCCGGCGCAAGCTCGGCGGCTGATCGAGTCGCCGTACGTCGCTCCCGGGGTCACGCTACATTGCTCCTATGGTCGAAGTCCGCCTGCGGGCTGTCAGGGTGGACCTGCAGTCCAACACCCCTGTGCTGTTGCTCCAGGAGACCGAGGGGGAGGGACGCACCTTGCCGATCTTCATCGGCACCCCGGAGGCCGCCGCGATCGCGTACGCGGTGCAAGGCGTCTCGATGCCGCGCCCGATGACCCATGACCTCATCCGCGATCTTCTCTCCACGCTCGACGTGTCGGTGGAGCGGGTGGTGATCACCGAGCTGCGGTCGTCGACGTACTTCGCCGAGCTGCAGCTGCGCCGAGGGGCGGAGCGATCGGTCGTGTCGAGCCGTCCTTCCGACGCGGTCGCAGTGGCCGTGCGCACGCACAGCCCGCTCTACGTGGCAGACGACTTGATGGACGCCGAGGGGATCCTCCTCGCGATCGAGCCCGCCGACGAGGAGGACGAGGACGAGAGCCCAGACGAGCTCGTGGGGCAGTTCCGTCAGTTCCTCGACTCCGTCAAGCCCGAGGACTTCGGCGGCTGACCGGGGCGCGTGGCGTGGCGTGGCGCGCGACAGGGCCGCGCCCGCGCGCCATCGCCGGACCTCGCTGCGGGCGGGCACTAGCCCGGCGTGGCCGGTCGCACGAGCACGCGTCCCCTGACGCGTGCGTGCAGGACGTCTTCGAGCACGCCGCGCAGCTCGTCGAGGCCCACCTCCGCGGCGACCATCGCGTCGACGGTGGACGCGGGGAGCTGCTGTGGAATGGACGCCCAGACGCGCTTGCGCTCCTCGATCGGCGTCTGGACCGAATCGACGCCGAGGAGGGAGACGGCCCGGATGATGAACGGATAGACGGTCGTCGGGAGGTCCGTCCCGCCCGTGAGCCCGCTCGCAGCGACCGCTCCTCCGTAGCGCAGCGCGCGGAGCACGGCGGCGAGCGTCTCGCCGCCCACGCAGTCGACCGCGCCGGCCCAGCGCTCTTGAGAGAGGGTGCGGCCCGTGCCCGCGAGCGCGTCGCGGCCGATCACCTCGGTCGCACCCAGAGCCCGCAGGTAGTCGTGCTCCGCGGCCTTGCCGGTGCTCGCCACGACCTCGTACCCCTGTCCGGCGAGCGCGGCGACCGCCATGCTGCCCACTCCGCCCGAGGCGCCGGTCACGAGCACCGGACCGTTGCCCGGTTCCACGCCGGCGCGGCGGAGCTTGTCCAGCGAGAGGACCGCGGTGAAGCCCGCCGTCCCGATGGCGGCGGCACGTCGGGTCGTGAGGCCCTCGGGGAGCGGCACGACCCACGCTGCGGGCACACGGGCCCGGGTCGCGAAGCCTCCGTGGTGCGCGACGCCGAGGTCGTAGCCGTGGACGAGCACCGACGTGCCCGGTTCGACGCGCGGGTCGGTGCTCTCGAGGACGTGCCCTGCGAGGTCGACTCCGGGCACGAGCGGCGAGCGGCGGGCCACCCGGTTCCCCGGCAGGGTCACCATCGCGTCCTTGTAGTTGACCGCGGACCACTCGACGGCGACGAGCACCTCCCCGTCGGGGAGCTCGGCGTCGTCCAGGTCTTCGACGGCGGTGCGCACCGTGTCGTCGGTGCGGGTGGCGGTGAAGGCGTGCCAGGTCACGGCGACACTGTACGGCCGCGCGCACAGGTCGGCGAGTAGGGTGGCCCGAGGTGGGCGTCCCCGTCACACCGACGTGACCGCGACCGAACGACGCAGCCACCACCCGGAGGGAGCCGCCGTGATCGCCTGGGCAACGCGGTTGACGCAGCGCGTGACGGCGCGCGGGCGCGTCGGCGTGAGGACGGTCATGACGGCGTGGGGCCCTGAGGGGGGTGACGCGGTGCTCTACGGCCTCGCGGCGCTCTTCGCAGTGCTGACGGGGCTTCTGGCCGGCCTCCCCGGCTACCGCGTGTGGGCCTGGCTGGCGCTGGGCCCCTACGCGGCGGGGGCGCTCGTCTCCGCGTACGTGGGGCGGCGGCGCACGAGAGCGGGCGGGGCCGACAGGCGCGCCTCGGAGTGGGGGCCCGCACGGGTGTGGGTCCTCCTCTTCCTGCTGGTCGGCGCGACCCTGGCGCCGCTCTCTGCGGAGGTCGCGCTCCGCAACGACGGGCCGGCGAGCTCACACGTGCAGCCCGAGGTGGTGGTGATCGCGCAGGCCGGGGAGCGGCTCTTCCACGGCAAGGACCTGTACGCGACCACCGTACGCGACGGGCACGTGCACGCCGCGGTGCGCGGGGAACCCACGTACGAGTCGTTCTTCCCCTACCTGCCGCTCATGGCGGTGTTCGGGCTGCCGAACGTCGGCAAGGGGCCCGTCAGGGTGACCGACACGCGGGTGCTGTTCAGCATCGTCACCCTCGTGGTCGTGGGCGCGGCGCTCGTGCTCTTGCGCGCCCCGAAGGAGCGCAAGATGCGTGCGCTGCAGTTCTTGACGGTGCTGCCGACCGCCGCGCTCCCGCTTGCGACCGGCGGCGACGACATGCCGATCGTCGCCTTCTTGCTGCTCGCGATGGTCCTCGCCCAGCGACGCCGCCCCGGGTGGAGCGGGGTCGTCCTCGGGGTCGTCTCGGCCATGAAGTTCACCGCATGGCCGCTGGCTGGGCTCGCGCTCTTCAGCGCGCGCGACCGCGACGGCCACCGCGCGCCCGGGCGAATGCTGCTCGGGATCGTCGCGGTCGCAGGCCCTGTCGTCGCGCCGTTCGCGGCCTCCGAGGCGCGGGCGTTCTTCGACAACGTGATCCTCTTCCCGCTCGGGCTCTCGGGGGTCGCCTCGCCCGCCGCGAGCAACCTCCCCGGCCACGTGCTCGTCACCGAGCTGCCGTGGCTGCACACCGCGCTGCCCGTGGTGGTGGCGATCGTCGGCGGGACGCTGGTGGTGCGCAGGCTGTGGCGGCGTCCGCCCACCACGCCGGCCGAGGTGGCGACGCTCGCCGGCTGGGTGATGCTCGTGGCGATCGTCTTCGCCCCGGCGACGCGCGTCGGGTACCTGCTCTACCCTGCCGACTTCTTCGTCTGGGGGTGGATGCTCTCCGCCTCGGAGCGCGCGGCCGCCGACGCGGCGCCGCAGACGGTGCGCCTCGCCGAGGGCGCTCAGGTCGCGTCGGGCATCTCGTAGAGGTCGACGCTGAACCTGGTCACGTCCGCGTGGCTGGAGGCGTTGGTGAACGCGGTGGGGAAGACCACCACGCCGGCCTCCCAGAACCAGCCGTCGCTGCTCGCTCGCTGCGCCAGGACCTCCGTCGCCCCCTTGTCGGCGCGAGCGGGGCCGACGTTCACGATCGACCACCCCCTCGAGCGCAGCTCGGTGTGGAAGAAGTCGACGACCGTCGCCTGGGACGTCGCGAGCTGGAACGACATGTTGGCCGAGTACTGTGTCTCCCCGCTCCACGGCGACGCCGAGACCTTCCGGGCACCCTTGGGCAGGACGAGCGCGTCGAGGACGTCTGCGGGAGGTGTCCCGAGGATCTCGATCGGGTGCAGCGCAGCGCCGGCTGGCACGGCGACGAGGCCGGTGCCCTCGAGCCGAGCTTGCCTCGGCACCTTCGACGAGGGCGTCGTCGTCAGTGCGGCGCCGATGCCGAAGACGAGCACCACGAGCAGCGCCACGCCCACGACGACGAGCGCCGGCCGGATGCTCGGCATGGGGGTGCGACGTGGTGGTTCAGGGTCGGCTCGGGTGTCGGCCGGCGGGCTGGACGGGGGCACCGGTGCAGTGCCAGGAACGTCGATCCGGGCCATGGCCTCCCCAGCCTACGACTCCCCGCCGGGTGGCGGTCAGCGACCCGGCGGCGGGCCCTCGCCCCAGCCGAAGTGGTCGATGGGCCCGTGGCCGCTCCCGAGCTGCCAGCGCGCGGCCCCGAGCAGCGCCTGGTGCACGTAGGACTTGGCGCGCTCGACGGCGTCGATCGGCGACGCGCCGAGTGCGAGGTGGGCGGTGATCGCTGCCGAGAGGGAGCAGCCCGTCCCGTGGTCGTTCGTGGTGTCGACGCGCTCGGCTACGAGGGTGATCACCCCCCCGGGGCCGGCGACGACGTCGGTGGAGCTGTCGCCGTCGAGGTGCCCGCCTTTCAGCACGACCATGGTCGGCCCGAGCCGTCGCAGCGACTCGGCCACCTGCATCCTCGCCTCGACGTCGACGAGCTCGAGCACGTCGATACCGGCGAGGAGCGCGGCCTCGTGCAGGTTCGGGGTCACGACCAGTGCGTGGGGGAAGAGGAGCTCGCGGTAGGCGTCGACGCCGCCGACGTCCATCAGCGAGTGGCCGCTCGTGGAGACGAGGACGGGGTCCACGACCAGGTTCGCCAGCAGACCCCGGGACGCGACGTCAGCCACGCCCTTCACGATCTCGGGGTTGGCGAGCATCCCGGTCTTGACCGCCGCCGGCGGGAGGTCGGCCAGGACGGCGTGGACCTGCGCGAGGACCGTGTCGGGGTCGAGCGGCACGGCGCGCAGCACGGCGGCGGTGTGCTGCGCGGTGACCGCCGTGACCGCGCTGGTGCCGTACACGCCGAGCGCCGCGAAGGTCTTCAGGTCGGCCTGCAGGCCGGCGCCGCCGCCCGAGTCGGAACCCGCGATGGTCAACGCCACCTTGGGAGTCATCGACGCGCACCCTACCGGCCCTGCAGGATCATCGGCGCGGGCGGGTACGATCCATGCGTGGTGAGCGATCTCGCTACGAGCACCCCTCTCAGAACCCCCGCTGCGGAAGCCCCCCCGGCTGAGGAAGCCGCCCCGGCTGGGGACGCCGCCCCGGCGCCAGCGCACGAGACCGGCGCTCACGCGGGGCCTGTGGCGCGGGATCCTCTGGTGGTCGCCGGGGTCAGCCTCGGCTCCCGGCTCTTCCTCGGCACCGGGGGGATGACGAGCCTCGCAGCCCTGGAGGCGGCGATCGCGGCGTCAGGGGCAGAGGTCGCCACGGTCGCCGTGCGCCGGGTGGACCCTTCGGCGCCAGGTGGGCTGGTCGAGCTCCTCGCGAGCCACGGCGTGCGCGTGCTGCCGAACACCGCCGGGTGCTTCACCGCGGCGGACGCGGTCCTCACCGCCAAGCTCGCCCGGGACGCCTTCGAGACCGACTGGGTCAAGCTGGAGGTGATCGGCGACGACCGGACGCTCCTCCCAGACGGCGCGGAGCTGCTCGAGGCGGCCGAGCAGCTGGCAGAGGACGGCTTCGTGGTCCTGCCCTACACGACGGACGACCCCGTGCTCGCCCATCGCCTCGAGCAGGTGGGCTGCGCGGCCGTGATGCCCGCAGGGGCGCCGATCGGCTCGGGGCTCGGCATCCGCAATGGCCACAACCTCGCGCTGTTGCGCGAGTCCGTCTCGGTCCCGGTGGTGCTCGACGCCGGCATCGGCACGGCGTCCGACGCAGCGCGGGCGATGGAGCTGGGGTGCGACGCGGTCCTCGTCGCCTCGGCGGTCAACCGCGCGGAGGACCCCGCGTCGATGGCGCGGGCGATGGCGCTCGCGGTGGAAGCCGGCTGGCTCGCTCGCCACGCGGGGCGTATCCCGCCACGGTTCCATGCGCTCGCCTCGAGCCCGTGGGAGGGCCTGCTCGGCAGCTGAGGTCGTCCCGTCCGCGGGCCGGTGGGTGCGCGTGTGGACGCGGGCGCGGGTGCGTGGGTCGCGGGGCCCGTGGAGGCCATGGGGCCCGTGGAGGCCATGGGGCCCGTGGAGGTCATGGGGCCCGTGGAGGCCTGGGGCCTACGCCTGGGCGGTGGTCACGGGCTTGCGCTGGGTGCGACGGCCTCTCGAGAACAGGGCGATCGTGACGGCGAGGTAGACGACGTAGACCCCGAGCTGTGCCGCGGTCGGCCGGTCCGCATAGCCGAAGAACGTGTGGAAGACGTCGCCGATCGAGCTGCTCTCCGAGAGCGTGCCCGTCGTGTTCCACAGGTGCGGACCGACGACGGGCAGCCAGCGCAGCTGCTGCAGGTTCTCGACGGCGTCCGCGAGGATCCCCGCCGCGAAGACCATGAGCAGTGCACCGACGACGGTGAAGAACCGTCCGACGTCGATCCTCCTGCCCAGCCGGTACATGACGAACGCGATCGCCAGGGCGACGGCGAGCCCGCCCGCACCGCCGGCGATGACCCCCTTTCCGTGCGAGGCGAACACGATTGCAAGGGTGAACACCATCGTCTCGAGGCCCTCGCGCCCGACGGCCTGGAAGGCGAGGAGCCCGAGGCCCCATCTCGCCCGGCCGTCGAGCGCCTGCTCCGCCTTGGAGCGGAGCTCCGAGGAGAGCAGGCGGGCATGGTGCTGCATCCAGAAGGTCATGTAGGTGAGCACCGCCGCGGCGAGCAGGAAGGTCCCGGTCTCGAAGATCGTCTGGACGCGGGACCCCGCGTACGTCGTCAGGAGCAGGTATGCCGCGACGCCGCCGCCGAGCATCAGCACGATCGCGGCACCGACGCCGAGCAGCACGTCGCGGAAGTGCTGCCGCTGGCCGATCCGGTCGAGGTAGGCGAGGAGGATCGCGACGATCATCGATGCCTCCACGCCCTCTCGGAGGAAGATGACGAAGGTCGCGAGCATGATCTCAGGTCTCCCGAACTCGAGATGAACGGCCAGCCTATCGACATCATGCTCCGCCGGCGCGCTGCGTGGGGACGCGGCGCTGGAGATCACCCTGGCGTAACTACCCCGATGTCACTTGGTGGGCTACGATGGGACGAGTCGGACGATCGCACGGGAGGGCCCGATGACCGGGACGGAGACCGAACGGGACGGCACCGAGCAGGGGAGTGGTGAGGGGTACCGCGGTCCGACGGTCTGCAAGCTGATCGGCATCACCTACCGCCAGTTGGACTACTGGGCGCGCACGGGCCTCCTGCGTCCCTCCGTCGCCGACGCGCGCGGCAGCGGCAGCAAGCGTCTCTACTCCTACCGGGACCTGGTCGAGCTGAAGGTGATCAAGCAGCTGCTCGACGCCGGGGTCTCGCTGCAGTCCGCCCGCAGGGCCGTCGACTGCTTGCGCCAGAACCTGGGCGTGGACCTCGCTTCCGCCAAGCTGGTGCTGACCGAGGGGCGCTCGGTCCTCGCGCAGACGAACGGGGAGGTCGTCGACCTGCTCGCGGGCGGTCAGGGCGTGTTCAACATCGTGCCCCTCTCCGGGGTCGTCGGCGCGCTCGACGCCGCGATCGTGGAGCTCGGCGGCCGGCGCGACCCGTCACTGCCCCTGGGCTGGGAGACGGATGGGCGCCGAGTGGGCGTGTCGAGCGGTCGCCCCGAGGGATCTCCGACGGTGAGCCGCGCCCTGTGAGCTGCCGTGACGTCCCGGCGGGCGCGGGCGCGTCGTCGCGGCCCGGGGAGCGCCGCGACACCTGCCGGGGTCGCCACCCCTCGGCGACGCCAGCAGCGCGGATCCGCTTCGCGCACCCCTCCGAGCGGGTGTTCGCCACGCTGCTGGACCTCTACGGCATCCGCTGGGAGTACGAGCCCGTCGAGTTCACGCTGCGCTGGGACGAGTCGGGCACCCCGGCGGGCGGCTTCCGGCCGGACTTCTTGCTCCCGGATCTCGGATGCTTCATCGAGCTCACGACCGCTGATCAGCGGCTGGTCACGCGCAAGAACGCGAAGGTCCGCCGCATGCGGGAGCTCTATCCCGAGGTGGAGGTGCTGGTGCTCTACCAGCGCGACTTCTTCGAGCTGCTGGCGCGGCACGGCTTGGACCCTTCGTGCGCTGGTGCCGCGTGAGCACGTGCGCTGCCGCCGAGGCGGTCGGCGAGGCGGTTGGCGGGGCGGTTGGCGGGCCGGTCGGCGAGGCGGTTGGTGGGGGCCAGGCCCAGACGTAGGCTGCACCCGATGAGCTCGACGCACGGCGCCTTCCGCCGGACGCCCCTCTACGACGTGCACCGGTCGCTCGGGGCGAAGCTCGTCGAGTTCGGCGGATGGGAGATGCCGCTCGCGTACCCGGCTGGGACCGTGGCCGAGCACCGCGCCTGCCGGACGGCCGCCGTCGCCTTCGACGTGAGCCATCTCGGGACCGTCCGCGTGGAAGGTGCGGGCGCGTTCGAGCTCCTGCAGCAGACGCTCACGAACGACCTCACGAAGATCGCGCCCGGCCGCGCGCAGTACACCCACCTGCTCGAGGAGGACGGCTCCGTGGCCGACGACATCATCGTGTGGTGGGTCGCCGAGCGGGTCTTCGACGTGATGCCCAACGCGTCGAACACCTCACGGGTGGTCGCGGCGCTCGGGGGGACCGACACCACTTCGCAGCGGGCGGTCGTCGCCGTCCAGGGCCCACAGGCGCGCGAGCGCCTCGCAGACGTCGCACCACACGCGGCGGCGGTCCCCAGGTTCTGCGTGGCACCCTTCGAGTGGAAGGGGGCTCCGTGCATCGCCGCGGGCACCGGCTACACGGGCGAGGACGGCGTCGAGTGCGCCGTCCCTGCAGACGTCGCCCCCGCGTTCTTCGCCGCGGTGCTCGACGCCGACGTCGCCCCCGCCGGGCTCGGCGCACGTGACACGCTCCGGCTCGAGGCTGGCCTCCCGCTCCACGGCCACGAGCTCGGGCCTGGCATCACGCCGTTGCAGGCTGGCCTCGGCTGGGTCGTCGGCTGGGCCAAGGGCGAGTTCAGGGGACGCTCGGCCCTCGAGCGAGAGCGTGCGACCGGGCCGCGCCGCATGCTGCGTGGTCTCGTCGCCGACGGCCGCCAGCCGCCACGAGACGGCGCTCCGGTCACGTCGGGGGCGACGCGCGTCGGCACCGTGACGAGCGGCAACTTCTCGCCGATGCTCGAGCGTGGGATCGCGCTCGCCTTCATCGACACCGCGGCCGGGATCCCCGACGGCGCGCGGGCCGTCGCGGTGGTGCGCGGCCGGGAGGTGCCCGTCACCGTGGGCAGCACGCGCTTCTGGCCGCCTCCCGGAGGGGCCCGCTGATGCCCGACTACCTGCCGCACACCGATCGAGACGTCGCGACCATGCTGGCGTTCCTCGGGCTGACAGATCTCGACGAGCTGTTCTCCGCGGTGCCGCACGCGCTGCGGCTCGCGGGCGGCCTCGCGCTGGCGAACGGGGAGCCCGAGCCCGACGTGCTCGCGCACATGGGCGCCCTGGCCGGCGCGAACCGGGCGGCGGGGCTGGTGTGCTTCGCAGGGGCGGGCGCCTACGACCACGAGGTGCCCGCGGTGGTCCGGGCGCTCGCCGGGCGCTCGGAGCTCGTGACGGCGTACACCCCCTACCAGCCGGAGGTCGCCCAGGGCGTGCTCCAGGCGGTGTTCGAGTACCAGACCATGGTCGCCAGGCTCTCGGGGCTGCCGGTGGCCAACGCCTCGCTCTACGACGGCGCGAGCGCTCTCGTGGAGGCCGTGAACCTGGGGACGGCCGCGAGCGGCCGGCAGACCGTCTGGGTCTCTTCGGGCGTCCACCCGCACTGGCGGGCGTGCCTGCGAACGTTCTCCCGGGGCTCGGGTCACCGGATCGTGGAGGTCCCGCTCGCCGACGGGGTGAGCGCATGGCCGCAGGACCCTGCTGCTCCTGGCGGGGAAGAGGCGCCCGGGGTCGTCGTGGTCGGGTACCCGAACTACCTCGGCTGCCTCGAGGACCTCTCCGCCGTGCGCCGCATCGCGGACACGCACCGGGCGACGATGGTGGTGGCCGCGGACCCCGTCGCCGCGGGGCTCCTGCGCTCACCGGCCGAGTGGGGAGCGGACGTGGTCGTCGGAGAGGGCCAGGCGTTCGGGATGCCGCTCTCCTTCGGTGGGCCGTACCTGGGGCTGTTCTCCTGCACGATGGCCCAGGTCCGCCGGCTCCCGGGTCGGCTCGTCGGCGAGACCGTCGACGTCGAGGGCCGCCGCGCGTACGTGACGACGCTGCGAGCACGTGAGCAGGACATCCGGCGAGAGAAAGCGACGTCCAACGTCTGCACGAACCAGACGCTCATGGCGGTGACCGCAGCCATCCAGCTGGGGTGGCTCGGCACGCAGGGGCTGGCGGAGGTCGCCCTGCGCTGCGCGCGGGGCACGCGGTACCTGCGCGACGCCGCACTCGGCCTCAGCGGCATCACGCCGCTCACCGGTAACACGCCGGTCGTACGGGAGATGGCGCTGCGCACTGCGGTCCCGGCGCGCACGGTGGTCGACCGCATGGCGGCAGAGGGGTTCCTCGCAGGCGTCGCGCTGGAGGACCTCACCGGGGAAGGCGGCGACGGGTCCGTCGACGCCGACGCGGCGGCGCACGGGCTTCTCGTCGCCGTCACCGAGCGCAGGACCCTCGACGAGATGAACGCGTACCTCGTGGCGCTCGACAAGGCCGTGCGGCCGTGACGGCCGGGGTCCCGGAGGGCGAGAGGACGGACGGCGGCGTGGCCGGTCATCGGGCCGCCGGTCGTGGCGCGCCCGGGGGTCGGGCATGGAGCGCACCGCTCATGGGCCGTGCCGAGGAACCGACGCTCTTCGAGCTCTCCGAGCCAGGACGCCACAGCTGGCAGCTCCGCACGACCGGCGTGCCGGAGTGGGGCGCCGAAGAGCTCGTCCCCGACGCGCACCGCCGGAGTGAGCCGGTGCCGCTCGCCGAGGTGTCCGAGCGGGACCTCGTCGCGCACTTCACCCGTCTCTCGCACCGGCAGTTCTCGGTGGACCTCGGCGCCTATCCGCTCGGGTCGTGCACGATGAAGTACAACCCGAAGGTCTGCGACACGGTGGCCTCGCTGCCGGGCCTGGCCGACGTGCACCCCGCCGCCCCCGTCGAGATGAGCCAGGGATGGCTGGCGTTGCTGGTCGAGCTCGAAGAGGCGCTGTGCGAGGTCACCGGCATGGCCGCCGCGACGTTCCAACCCGCTGCCGGCGCGGCGGGCGAGCTGACGGGGCTGCTGCTCATGCGGGCGTACCACGACGCCCGGGGCGACCGGCGCCGGCGCGTGATCATCCCGGACTCGGCCCACGGGACGAACCCGGCTTCGGTCAGGATCGGCGGGTACGAGGTGACCACGGTGCCATCGAACGACCGGGGTTGCGTCGACATGGCTGCCCTCCGCTCGGTGCTCGACCAGGACGTCGCCGGGATCATGCTCACGAACCCGAACACGCTGGGGCTCTTCGAAGAGGGCATCGAAGAGATCGCGACAGCCGTCCACGGTGTGGGAGGCCTCCTCTACTACGACGGCGCGAACCTGAACGCGATCCTCGGTGTCGTGCGCCCCGGGGACATGGGGTTCGACATCGTCCACCTGAACCTGCACAAGACCTTCGCCACGCCGCATGGCGGCGGGGGGCCGGGCGCAGGACCCGTCGCGGTCGCCGAGCGCCTCGCCGACTTCCTCCCTGGACCACGTCCCGTCCGGCTCGTCCACGGAGCGCAGGAGCGGGCGGTGTCGAACGGCACGGGCGCCACCGCCTACGGCTGGGCCATGCCGCCCCGCTCGATCGGGCGTGTGCACTCCTGGCATGGCAACGCGCTCGTCCTCGCCCGCGCGCTCGCCTACATCCGCGTGCACGGCGGCGACGGGCTTCGGCGGGTCTCCGAGCGTGCGGTCCTGAATGCCAACTGGCTGCGCGTGCGGCTCTCCTCCGCCTACGACGTGCCGTTCGACCGGCCGTGCATGCACGAGGTCGTGCTCAGCGCGTCCACGCTCAAGCGCCGCTACGGCATGCGGGCGCTCGACGTCGCCAAGCGACTGCTCGAAGAAGGCTTTCACGCCCCGACCGTCTACTTCCCCCTCGTGGTGGACGAGGCGCTCATGGTGGAGCCGACCGAGACCGAGAGCCTCCAGACGCTCGAGGCGCTCGCCGACGCGTTCGAGCGCATCGCCGCCGAGGCGACGGAGCCCGCAGGCGTCGAGGCGGCGCACGCCGCGCCCCGAGCCACGCCGGTCGGACGTCTCGACGAGGCACGCGCCGCGCGCGTGCTCGTGGCGACCTTCGACGCGCGCACACGCGTCGGGGGGCAAGGAAGCCCTGGGCAATAGGGAAGCCACGGGCAATAGGGAAGCCCCGTGGAGTGAAAACGCTCGGGGCAATAAGGACTTCCGGCCCTGGTTCGGTCGCGGGACGAAACTTACATTGGCTGAGTGGATTGCCTCAGGGGAGCGCCCGACGAGCCGGCGTACTCGCCGTCGGGCGATCAGGCGGTCGCCATCGTGGGTGCCGTGGCCGACCCGCAGACCGGCGTTGAGTCGGCGGTCTCCGTGGAACGGGGAGTCGACCTGGACGCGATCCTCGGCGGGCCATCGCCCGTCGGAGCTACGCCACGCGCACAGGCACGCCCGGAGGGTGGTGGGTCCACCAGCAGTGACCCCCTCATCGCAGCGGTGCAGCGCCGGCTCGCAGCACGAGGTAGGCCGGTGGCCCTGCTCGCCAGCCTGAGCCCACGAGCTGCGGAGGGACCTTCGCCCCTGGGCGGGCACGACGGTGGCAAGTAGCCTCGACGGTGGGCGGTTACGGCGCACGTGACCGCTTCGATCAGGCCGGTGGCACGTGAAGGTGCGCCCGGAAGGTATGGAGGTTCGCGATGCTGGCAGACATCTTCGGCATGGACGGCGTGTTGGTGGTGATCGTCATCCTGGCGGTGCTCTTCGGGGCATCGGCCATTCCAAAGCTGGCGCGGAACCTCGGATCGGCGCGAAGCGAGTTCGAGAAGGGCCTGAAGGAGTCCGCCGCGTCGAAGGAGACTGACGGGAGCTCCACGCATCCGCCGACCGGCGCCTGACTCGCACCTTCGCCAGACCGCCGGCAGCCACGGGCCGCCGGACGCACCCTGGCGGTGAGCCGATGCGGTAACCTCTGACCCGCCAGATGAGTCCCTGGTGGGCCGGAGGGCCCGAACTGCTCGCGTGGGATGCAGCATCCCTTGCGGGCTAATGGCCTCTACGCGATCGCGTGGAGGACCATTGACCTTGGGGCTTGCTGTCGTCGTTGCTGTCGTCGTGCCGAAGGCCGTACAGGCGCTTCAGGTGCTGACGATCCTCGTCGGCGCCCCGCTGGTGAGCGGGGTGATCTCGCACGCAGAAGCGCGTCTGCAGGGACGGCGCGGCCCTAGGATCCTGCAGCCCTACTACGACCTCGCCAAGCTCTTCCGCAAGGAGACGCTGGTCACCGATCAGTCGAGCTGGGTCTTCCTGGCTGCGCCGGTCGTGGCGTTCAGCTGCTACCTGATCGTGCCGCTGCTCATCCCGGTCCTCACGACCTACCCCCTGCCCCTCGGCTACATGGGCGACATCCTCGGCGGCGGCTTCGTGCTGGCGCTCGGCGGGTTCTCCGTCGCCCTGGCGGCCGCCGAGTCCGGGGCGCCGTACGCACAGCTCGGCTCCAGCAGGGCGATGACGTTCGGCGCGTTGGTCGAGCCGACGATCCTGTTCGTCGTCTTCGTGGTGGGCCTGATCACCAGCACCGATCTTCCCTACGCGCTCGCCGGTGCGGTCCGATCGTCCTCGGAGATCGTTCGGCCCGGGCACGTGCTGGCCGCGGTCGCCTTCTTCCTCGTGGTGCTCGTGGACACCGGGCGGATCCCCGTGGAGACCCATACCGGGACGATCGAGCTCGGCATGATCGACGAGGCGCGCACCCTCGAGCACTCGGGGCCCGCCCTCGCGTTGTTGCAGTGGGGGTCGGCGATGAAGCAGCTGATCCTCTACACGATCCTCATCAACGTGTTCGTCGCGCCCTTCGGCCTCTCCTCGAACGGCGCGCCAGGGTCGGTCGTCGGGGCGATGGCCGCGCTCCTCGGCAAAGCCATGCTGCTCGGGCTCATCTTCGCGGTGATCGACAACCTCTTCTCCAAGCTGCGGCTGTTCAAGATCCCCGAGTTCCTGGCAGCCGCATTCGGCATCGCGGTGCTCGCCGTGGTGGTCTTCTACGTGGGTCCCGCGTGATGCCCGCCCACGTCCCCTCCACCACCGCGGGCGTCGAGGACGTCGTCGCGGTGCTCGTGCTGCTCACGGAGTTCGCCATGCTCCGGGGTCCGCTCCTGCGCTCCCAGGTGCGCCTGTACGCGTTCCAGTCGCTCGCGGTGAGCGTGCTCGCGGTCGTCGTGGCCGCGACCAGGCACGTGGCCGACATCTACGCGCTCGCCGGGCTCTCCTTCGCCTTGAAGGTGGTGATCGTCCCGGCGGTCATGATGCGGCTGCTCCGCGACGTCGACGTGGACCTCGCCGGCAGCCCGAAGCTGGGCGTGGCCAGCTCCATGCTGGTGGCGCTCGCGGTGTCGGTCTTCGGGTTCTTCGCCGTCGGGTCGCTCCACGTCCACTCCTCGCTCCTGCCGACGACGACGTTGGCGGTCGCGTTCGCGGTGGTGCTGGTCGCCTTCGTGCTGATCGTGCTGCGCTCCGACGTGGTCTCCCAGGCGATGGGGTTCTTCTCGCTCGAGAACGGCGTGTCGATCGCGAGCCTGGTGATCGCGGCGGGGCTGCCGCTCGTCGTCGAGATGACGTTCCTCTTCGACCTCCTCGTCGCGGTGGTGGCCTTCGGGATCATCATCCGCGTCCATCACGGCCGATCGGGGACCCTGTCCACCGAAGAGCTCGACAGGCTGCGCGGGTAGGAGGGGAGATGGGTGCCCTTCTGGTCGCGCTGCTCGCCTTCCCGCTCGGTGTGGGCGTGGTCTCCTACGTGGTGCCGGTACGGGTCGCGAAGGTCCTTGCGCCCGTGTCAGGTGCGATCGCGTTCGCCCTCTCGGTCGCCCTCGTGCCGGCGGTGCTCGCGCACGGGCACATCACCGCGGGAAGCGAGCTGCGCGTGGACTCGTTGTCCGTGGTCTTTCTCATCGCCACCTCCTTCCTCTACGTCGCCACGGGGGTCTTCTCGGCGGGGTACCTGCATCTGGACCGCGGTCGGTCGGGCGCCCGCTACGGCCGGCGGTTCTATGCAGGGATGAACGTCTTCTGCTGGGCGATGCTCGCGGCTCCTCTCGTGAGCGGCCTCGCGCTCTTGTGGGTCGCGATCGAGGTGACGACGGTGGTCTCCGCGCTACTCGTCGCGATCGACGACACCGACACTGCGACCGAGGCTGCCTGGAAGTACGTGCTCATCGCCTCGATGGGCCTCGGCATCAGCCTGCTCGCGACCATCGTGCTCTACTACGCGGGGACCTCGGTCTTCGGGGCGGGCTACGAGCTCTCCTACGCGAAGATGCTCGCAGCAGGCCACCACCTCCCCCCTGAGGTGCTGCGGCTGGCGTTCGTCCTTGCGGTCCTCGGCTACGGCACGAAGATGGGCCTCGTACCGGTGCACACGTGGCTGCCCGACGCGCACTCCGAAGCCCCGACCCCGGTCTCCGCGTTGCTCTCGGGGGCGCTCCTGGCGACCAGCTTCTACGCGATCCTCCGCTTCTACCAGATCACGACCGCGGCCATCGGCTCCACCTTCCCCCGCAACGTGCTGCTGGTCTTCGGCCTCGCCTCCCTCCTGCTCGCGGCGCTGTACCTGCTCCGCCAGCGCGACATCAAGCGCATGCTCGCCTACTCGAGCATCGAGCACATGGGCATCCTCGCCATCGGCATGAGCTTCGGCGTCACGCTCGCGTTCATCGGCGTCCTCCTCCACGTCCTCGCGCACGCCGCGGCGAAGGGGACCGCCTTCTTCGGCGCCGGCTCGGTCGTGAGGAAGTTCGGCACCAAGGACATGACGCTGCTCCGCGGAGGGGTGGGCGCGCTGCCCTGGAGCGGCTCCATGCTCGTCGCCGCGGTGCTCGCGCTCTCCGCCATGCCGCCGTTCGGTCTGTTCAGGAGCGAGTTCCTCATCGTCTCGGGCGGGCTGTCCGACCCTCGCTACGGCGTCGCCGCGGTTCTCGTCGTGCTCGTCATGCTCGCCTTCGTGGGCCTCGCCTGGTCGACCACGCAGACCATGCTCACGAGCGGGCCCGCGGACGCCGCGCTCGAGGCCGTCCCGGACGCTGCACTCCAGGCCAACCCGGACTTTGCGCTCCAGGCCAACCCGGACGCCGCGCTCCAGGCCAACCCGGACGCCGCGGCGTCGCCGCATCGAGTGACCAAGGGCGAGGTGAGCCCGTGGATCGTGCTCGCCATGGCGCTCGGCATCGCGGCGCTGGTGCTCCTGGGAGTCCACCTGCCTGCGGACCTGAGCAGGCTGCTCGACCATGCGGCGCACGAGCTGAGGGCACCATGAGAGACGCCACGAGGATGCTGTGGTCACCGGCGCACGTGCAGGGAGCGGACGCAGAGGAGGCGGGGGGGGTCGCGGCCTTCCCCTCCACGCGCCAGCGCGTGGCCGACGGCGCGCGCTTCTGCGGGCTCTTCGAGGCCTCCCGGGACGAGGCCTCCCGGGTCGAGGGATCCCCGGTCGAGGGCTCGCCGCTCGAGGGCTCCCCGGTCGAGGGCTCCCGGGAGGCCGGTGCAGCGGCGCTGCTCTCGGTCGTGTCCACAAAAGGCGCGCTGTTGGTGGAGGAGCTGAGGCTCGACGTGAGGAAGGCGCAGAGCTACGAGTCGCTCACCCCGGCGATCCCGGCCGCGGGCTGGTACGAGCGGCGTCTGCGCGACCTGTTCGGGATCGAGCCGCTGGGCCACCCCCGGCTCGACCCGCTCGCCTTCCCCGTGCCCGCAGGCAGCGCCGCGCCGCGGGGGGAGGGAGGCGACCCCACGCTGCCGATGACCCCGGACCTGACTCCCCTGCCCGCGCACGTCCAGGGGGAGGGGGTGTTCACCCTTCCCTACGGCCCGGTCCGCTCGGGCGTCTTCGAAGCCGTAGAGGTGCTGATCGAGACCTCCGGCGAGGACATCGCCCACCTTCGCACGCGCATCTTCTACAAGCACCGGGGCATAGAGGCGCGCTTCTGCGGCCTCGACGTCGCCGACGGAGCGCTGCTCGCCGAGCGCGTGGAGGGCGTGGCGTCCGTGGCGCACGCGGTTGCGTTCAGCCAGGCGATCGAGCAGATCGGTGGCATCATCGTGCCGTTCGAGGCGCAGCTGGTCCGCGTGGTGCACGCCGAGCTCGAGCGCGTGGCGAACCACCTGGACACCATGGTCCGCCACACCGAGGCGGCGGGACAGGCGGTGGCCTACGCCGTGCTCTCCCACCACAAGGAGCGCGTGCAGCGGCTCCGTGCCCGCCTGTGCGGCAGCCGCTTCGGGAGGGGGGTGGTCGTGCCGGGCGGGGTGACCCGGCCGCTGCGGCTCCGCCCCTCGGAGGTGCTGGCGGCAGTCACCCCGCTCGAGCGGCAGATCGGTGAGGACATCCGACGCCTGATGGACACCCCGTCCTTCGTCGACCGGCTGCGCAAGACCGGGGTCCTCGCCCAGGGTGACGCGCGCCGGTTCGCGGTCGTGGGCCCGGTCGGGAGGGCCTCGGGGCAGCCGGAGGACGTGCGCAGCAGCCGTCCCTACGGCGCCTACCAGCGCCTGGGCCAGCGGATCGTGGAGGCCCACGACGAGGGCGACGCCCTCGCGCGCCAGCGTGTCCGCATCGCCGAGATCGCCGGCGCGTTCCATCTGGTGCGCCAGGCGGTCGACCTGCTCGACGAGCTCGGGGAGCCCCAGAGCTGGCGTGTGGGCGTCCCTTCGGTGACCGGACGGTCGATCGGGTGGGCGGAAGCGCCGCACGGCGAGCTGCTCTACCTCGTCGAGGCCGCCCAGGGGCGCCTGGTCCAGGTCACGCAGCGCTCCGCGTCGTTCCACAACCTCGCCGCGTACCCGGCGGCCTTCCCGAAGGACATCTTCACCGACGTGGCGTTCATCGAGGCGAGCTTCGGGCTCTCCATGGCGGGGGCGGCCGGCTGATGCCCTGGATCCCGCGTGGTCTGCGACACGGCATCGTCACGAGCGGCTACCCGAGACGTCCCGACGGGTACGGTCCCGGCTTCTTCGGGCACGTCGAGGTCGCGTCCGTCCGCTCCGACGCCCCCGGGATGCCCGTCCGCTCCGACGCCACCGAGGCGCTCGCGGCGGCGGCGGCCGAGTGCCCCACCGGAGCGATCACGCTCGACGGCGGCGTGGTTCGGCTTGACCGGGGCCGCTGCATCCTGTGCGGGCGGTGCGTGGCGCTCGCCCCGTCGACGTTCCGCGCCGACCCGGGCTTCGAGACCTCCGGCCTCGGACGGGCCGCGCTCGTGGTGCCCGCCACCGATGACGACGAGACGGCGTTGGCAGAGGCCCGGACGCGGCTCGCTGCCCGGGTCCGCGGGCTGCGCCGCTCGATCCACGTCCGCCACGTCGACGCCGGCTCGGACGGGGCAGAGGAGTGGGAGGTGGCGGCGCTGACCAACCCGGTCTACGACGTGCAGCGCCTCGGGGTCTTCTTCACCGCCAGCCCCAAGCACGCGGACGTGCTGCTCGTGACCGGCGTGGGCACGGCCGGCATGGAGGCCCCGCTCCGCCAGACCTACGACCTCATGCCCGAGCCAAAGGTGGTGGTCGCCGCCGGGGTGGACGCCGCGAGCGGCGGCATGGTGCACGAGGGCTACGCCGCCCGCGGTGGCGTCGGGGGGCTCGTGCCCGTGGACGTGTACGTCCCAGGCTCCCCGCCGAGCCCCTTCGGCATCCTTCACGGCATCTTGGCGGCTGTGGGGATCCTCGGCTCGCGCCGGCACGTCGGCGCGGAGGCTCCCAAGGACGCGGCGGCCGCCCCATGACCGCTCCGCTCATGGTGGCCGCGCTCGCCTGCATGCTCGCCGGCGTAGTGGTCGACCTCGGTCTCGGGACGCGCTCGGCAGTGGTGCGCGCGCTGCCGTACCTGCTCGGCGCGGCAGGTAGCGCCTGCCTGCTGGCGGTCGGGATCCACGCGACGATGTCTCGCACGCCGACCACCATCGGCATCGCGCCGCTCTTCGGCGTGGGACGCGGCGCGCTGCGGGTGGACCCGCTCGCCGGGCTCTTCCTGACGCTCATGTTCGGCATCTCCGTGGCGGTGTCCCTGACCTTCGCCTCGTGGGCGTGGTCGGACGCCGGAAGGTCGCACCGCCGAGCGGTGGCCACCGGCTACCTCACCCTCCTCGCCGCGGTGGCGGTGGTGGTGTGCGCGGCGGACGCGTTCGTCTTCCTCTTCGCCTGGGAGACGCTGACGGTCGCCTTCACCCTTCTGACGTCGGCGCAGCGGGGGAGCGAGCGCCAGGCGCGCGCCCCGTGGATCACGGCGAGCATCGGGAAGCTGAGCGGGGCGAGCCTCCTGTTCGGGTTCCTGCTCCTGGCAGGGCGCACCCACAGCTTGACCATCGCGAGCTGGTCGCGCGTCGGCCCCGGGGGCCTGCACGACGTGGCGTGGGTGCTCGTCCTGGTCGGCTTCGCCGCCAAGCTCGGTGTGGTGCCGCTGCAGGTCTGGGTCCCGCTCGGCTACCCGGCTGCGCCCGGCCCGGCACGCGCCGCGATGGCGGGGATCGCCGCCAACGTCGGCGTCTACGGCCTGTGGCGGTTCCTGGGCGTCCTCGGTCGCCCGCCGGTGTGGCTGGTGATCGTGGTCCTGCTCGCCGGAGGGATCACCGCGTTCCTCGGCATCCTCTTCGCGGGCGTGCAGTCGCGCCTCAGCCGCGTGGTGGCGTACTCGAGCGTGGAGCAGGCCGGCATCATCCTCGTCGCCTACGGCGTGGCGCTCACCGGGGTCACCGTGGGATCGACGCCTCTGGAGGTGGTGGGCCTCCTGGCCGCATCGCTTCAGGTGGTGGCCCACGCGGTCGCCAAGTCCACGGTGTTCTGCTCCCTTGCGTTCGCCGAAGCCGAAGCAGGGACCGACGACCTCGACGCGTTGCGCGGCGCGGGTCGCCGGTTGCCGTGGAGCGGCGCGGCCTTCGGCGCCGGCGCCCTGGCGCTTGCGGGGCTCCCGCCGACGGTCGGCTTCGTCTCGGAGTGGTTCGTGCTCGAGGCGCTCATGCAGCAGTTCCGCCTGGGGGGGCTCGCGTTGCGCCTCAGCCTCGCAGGGGCCGGGGCGCTCGTCGCGCTCACCACCGGGCTCGCCGCCTTCGCGTTCGTCCGTGTCCTCGGCCTCACCTTCTTGGGCCGCCGAACTGCGCCTGCGTCGGCCGCGGCGCCTGCGTCGTCATCGGGAGGGTCGACCCGAGCCGCGGACGCCGGCGTGCTCGGGCGGGTCGGCCTCGTCGCGCTGGCGCTCGGGTGCCTCGGCATCGCTGCAGCGAGTCCTTGGGAGGTGCGGTTCCTCGCGCACGGCCTCGCACCGCTCGTGCCGCAGGCCGGCGTGCTGGGGGCCCTCCGGTCCCCGTGGGTGCTCCAGCCCGTCTACCCGGGGTTCTCCATCCTCTCCCCGTCGTGGCTGTGGCTCGTGCTGCCGATCGCGTGCCTGGGCGCCTTCGCCATGGCGGTGGTGTTGTCGAAGGGGCGCTACGTCCGGGTCCGACGGGTGCCCGCCTGGCGCTCTGCTACCACGGGGGTGGCGGGCCGGTCGTCGTACACGGCGTTCGGGTTCGCGAACCCGCTGCGCCACGTGCTCGCCAACGTGCTCTCGACGGAGCGGATCCGGCGCCTCCGACCGGTCGCCCCGATCGTCGCAGCGGCACCCGGCGCGCGAGAGGTCGAGGCGAGCCAAGAGGGCGCACCGAGTATCCACGTCGAGTCGGAGACGAAAGTCGTCGAGCCGGTCGAGACGTTCCTGTACCGGCCGGCGTGGAGGCTGCTCGCCGGCATAGCCGATGTCGCACGCCGGCTGCAGTCAGGGTCGCTCAACGCGTATGTTGCCTACATGCTGGTCGCGCTCTTGATCGCGCTCGCAGTCACGGCGGCGCTGCGATGAGCGCGACCGCGGAAAAGGGCCCGGCGCGCGCCCGCGCCTTCCGGCGCATCCTCGTTGGCTACGACGGGTCGAAGGCGGCGCAGGATGCCTTGCGAGCCGCGGTCGCGCTGGCAGAGGAGATCGACGGCGACGTGCGCGTGCTCCTCGTCGCCCGCCCGCCGGCCCACGTCGAGACGCCCGAAGAGCTCGCGAGCGCCGCATCGGCCGAGCGCGACAACCTGTCGCAGGGTCTCGAAGCGCTGCTCCGCCCGGGGCTCGGAGGAGCACCCGAGACGCGCGTGGTCTTCGCCGACGACCCCGCGCGCGCGATCGCGGAGCATGCCGAAATGCACGGCTTCGATCTCGTCGTCGTCGGGCGCCACGGGCGGGAGCAGGCGACCCATCGCGGCATCGGCCAGACCCTCGGTTCGCTGGTGCGCCACCATTCCTGTCCGGTGCTGGTCGTCTGATCCTTCTCGTCGGGGCTCCTCGGCTGCCGGGTTCCGGCCGAGCGTGGTGCTCAGCCCCGCCTGCGGCCGAGCGTGGCGCTCGACAGCTGCTCGGCCCGGCGTGCGAGGTGCGCGATCCGGGCGCGCTCGGCCTCTCTCGCCGCCTGCTCGGACTCGGTCGACTCGAGCGCGTGCTGTGCGCTCGACGCCGCCGCGATGATGGAGGCCTCGGTCTCCTCGAGCTCCGCGGCCATCGCGGCCACGAATCGCCGCGACACGGTGTCGAGACGCTGCACGACGTCGAACCGAGCGCGTCCCGCGTGCTTGTCGAGCTCGGAGACGAGCCGCCGGTGCGCCCGGTCGAGCGTCGCACGTCGGGAGCGTTCGGTGGGGAGCATCGTCCGGACGGCTCGTGCGAGCGAGGTCCCAGGGCTCTCCACCTGCAAGAAGAGGTACGAGAACCGCTCGCGTTGCTCGGCGACCGTAGGGAGCACGGCCTCGGGTAGGTGCACCTCGAAGAGGGTGCTCGCCGCCGTCCGCAACGACTGGACCTGCTGGCGCAGCGTGCCTGCGAACGCTTCCGCGGTGCGCGCCCAGCCCTCGTCCGCCGTCGCCTCGACCGCATGGCGCAATGGGTCGAAGGCGTCGGTGACCGCGCGGTCCACAGCGTCGTCGAGTGCCTGGTCGAGCGCGCGGCCGCGGAGACCCGCCACCGACTCCTCGACGCGGGGCCATGCGCGTCGAGCCGCTTCAGCTGCGCCTGCAGCGAGCGCGGCGCCCACCGACTCCCCGATCTGCGCGACGTCGTGGTCGAGCACGAGCCGGCTGGCCGCGAGCTCGCGTCGCACCTCGTCCGCGGCCGCGCGGAACCGCTCGAGCCGCTCTTCCAGCGCGGCGAGGTCGAAGGCGGCTGCCGCCCGCTCGACGGCGACGGTCTCGGACAGGGACGAGGCCAGCCTTCCGAGCTCCGCGGCGCCTGCCCGCTCTCGCTCGGCGGCGAGGTCGTCGCGCAGGAACGCCTCGAGGTCGCTTCTGAACGCGTCGAAGCCCGGGTCGCCGGCCGCGCCGGGCGTTCCTGCCTCGACCGTGCCTGGTGCGCCCGTCCCCGCCGTGGCGCCTGCCCCGCCTGCCGCGCCCAGTGCGTCGAGGGCTCGGCGCGCCGAGACGAAGTAGACCTGCGCCCCATCGCCGAGCAGCCGTGCAAGGTGGCTGCTGAGGTAGCTGCGGACCTCTGCGAGCTCGTGCGCGGCCAGGTGGTCGCACTTGTTGACCGCGACGAACACCCGTCCGCCGCGGTCGGCGAGATCGGCGAGGAGGCGCTCTTCGTGCTCGGAGAGCGGGGCGTCGACGGAGAGGACCACGACCGCGCCGTCGCTGTCGGAGAGCGCCTCCTTGGCCGCAAGGGTGTGCTGCTCGCTCACCGACGCGACGCCGGGGGTGTCGACGAGCACCACGCCCTGGGCCCCGAGGGGCGCGTCGACGCGCACCTCGACGCGCCGGACGCCCAGACGGTTGGCCGGGTTGTCCCGCTCGCTCACGTAGCGCGCGAGCTCGCTCGATGGGATCTCACGGCTGGTGGCGTCGTCGAAGACCACGCGCGCCCCCGGGCGTGACTGGGCGAAGTGGACCTCGGTTGCGACGGTGGTCACGGGGACGACGCCCGTGGGGAGGATCGGCGCGCCGATCAGGGCGTTCACGAGGGTGGACTTGCCGCGTTTGAACTCGCCGAGCACCGCGATGTGGTAGCGCTGGGCCTCGGAGCGCTCCGCGAGCCGCAGAGCTCGATCTGCGAAGGCGGCGGGCTGGTCCCCGAGCGAGGCCATCTCACGGGCGAGCGCCGCGACCGTCGTGCTCGGTCCTGGGCTGCCTGCCATGGGTCCCTCCTGTCGGTGCTGCACCTCGACAGGAGCTATCAGCCGTGTCGGCGGTCGGGGGCGAGCTCCATCGCCGAGGACAGTCTACGTCCTTGCCACCGAGCGGCTGCCTGCCGAGAGACCGGCTCCAGGAGGCGTGGCCGACACCGGATCCCAGGCGTGGCCGACACCGGATCCCAGGCGTGGCCCGAGACCGGCTCCAGGCGTGGCCGACACGGGTTCCACGGGCCGGCGTCCAGTGACGCGGGGCTGGGTAGGATCAATGAGAGGACGAGGAACGGCGATGGAGCTCGCTGCACCGCCCTCGGGCTGCATCCTCCCGGACTGCACCCCCGGGCTGATGGCTCCTACTGACCGCTGGCGGCGAAGGGCCGCGATGCCGGTGAGAAGGGGAGTGGTGCATGGGAGCAGAGCGTGGGGAGAGCTCGGCGACGTTCGACCTTCTCGCCCCGCCGCGTGCGCACTCCGGCAAGGACCTGCCCGGCAGCGGTGCCCAGCCCGATGAGGTCCAACCCGGTGGCGAGGTCCGACACGAAGACGCCGCCCGGCGTGATCACGCGCGTGATCTCCACCTCGACCAGATCGTCTCGGCCATCACGCGCGACGACGGCGCGCTGGAGGAGTGGTTCTTCACGCGCACGCGTGACGTCGCGACGGTCCGCCATCGCCACGACGTGTTCAGGGACCTCGAGGATCCCGGCGTGTGGGCTGCGCTGAGGGAGCTCTGCGCGTCGCTGCGAGAGGTCGTCACGCATCTCAGCCAGGCGCGCGCGATGCGAGTGGTGTACCAGCGACAGGCCTGGACCCTCGACGCCGCGGCGATCTACTGCGACGCCGTGCGGGAGCTCACGAAGGAGCTCGCCGGTGCAGCGCTCCGCTCACGCGGGCTGCAGGACTTCCGTCGGTACCTCGAGGCCTACGCGGCTTCCGAGGCATTCGAGCGGCTCGAGGCCGAGACCGCCGAGTGCAAGGCGGCGCTTGCCGGCGTGTCGTACTCCGTGCAGATCGACGGTGGACGCGTGACGGTCCGGCGCACCGCCGGGGAAGCCGACTACAGCGGGGAGATCCAGGCGGTGTTCGAGCGGTTCCGCCAAGGTGCAGTGCGCAGCTACCGCATGAACTACAGAGTGTGGCCCGGGATGACGAGGGTCGGAGAGCAGATCCTGGGGCTGGTCGCGCGGCTCTTCCCCGACGAGCTCTCGCTCCTCGGGGCGCACTTCGAGCGGCACGGGGGTTTCCTCGATCCCGGCGTGCACCGGTTCTACCGCGAGCTGCAGTTCTACGTGTCCTACCGCGAGCACATCGACCCGGTGCGCGCGGCGGGGCTCGCCTTCTGTTACCCCGAGGTGGATGCGCAGTCCAAGGAGGAGCTCGCAGAGGACACCTTCGACCTCTCGCTCGCCTCGATGCTCCTCGCCGAGGGGGCGATGGTGGTGACGAACGACTTCAGGCTCGATCGGGACGAGCGGATCTTCATCGTCTCCGGGCCCAACCAGGGCGGCAAGACCACCTTCGCCCGGACCTTCGGGCAGCTGCACCACCTCGCCGCCATCGGGGTCCCGGTGCCCGGTCGGCGTGCGCGGATCTTCCTCTGCGACCGGATCTTCACCCACTTCGAGCGTGAGGAGGACCTGTCCACGCTGACGGGGAAGCTCGAGACGGACGTGGCCGAGATGCAGCGCACGCTGCGCGACGCGACCCCTCGGAGCGTGGTGATCATGAACGAGGTGTTCTCGTCCACCTCGCTCGAAGACGCCCGGTTCCTCGGCACCGAGGCCATGCGGCGCCTCGTCGACCTCGACTGTCTCGCGGTCTACGTGACCTTCATCGACGAGCTGGCGTCGCTCGCGCCCTCGGTGGTGTCCATGATCTCGACGATCGTGCCCGAGGACCCTGCGACGCGCACCTTCAAGGTGGTGCGCGGACCGGCGAACGGGCTCGCCTACGCGCGCTCCCTCGCGGAGAAGTACCGCCTCACCTACCCCCAGCTGCTCGAGCGCATCTCGTGAAGGCGCACCTCCTCTATCCGGACCGGGACTTCGACCTCGAGGCCGAGCCCGTCTCACAGCACGACGATCTCGAACGTGATCTCGAGCTCGGCGTCGTCCTCCGGGCGATGGCCCGGGGCGACCGGTACCTCTTCGACGTGTCGAGGAAGGTGATCCTCGAGGGCCTCGGCGACGCTGCGGTCGTGCGCTACCGCCAGGCCGTGCTGGCCGACTGCATCGAGCACGAGGAGACCGTTCGAGAGCTCTACGCGCTCGTGATCGCGGCGCTCGAGGACAAACGCGGCATCTGGGGCATTCGCTCGACCACGTCGACGTCGGTCCTCCTCCACGGCGCGGTCGCGCAGCTCGAAGCGTTCGCCGCGCGCCTGGCGCAGCTGCGAGCCGTTGCCGACGCGCACGCAGAGGAGGTGCGTTCCGAGGGGCTCGAGAACCTGTTCGACTCGGTGCGCCGTGACCTCGACGACGAGTACCTCGAGGTGCTCCGCAGGCACTTGCGCCAGCTCCAGTTCCGAGACGGCGTGCTCCTGAGCGCACGTCTCGGCCGCGACGCCAGCGGCGTCGACTACGTCCTGCGCTCCCCCTCGTCCTCGCGGACCCGCTGGCGCGAACGCGTACGCCTCGCCCCGCGGTCCTCCTACTCGTTCACGATCCCGCCACGCGACGAGGCGGCAGGCAACGAGCTGGCCGATCTCACGAACCGCGGGCTGAACGACGTGGCGGACGCAGCAGCCCAGGCGGCCGACCACGTCGAGAGCTACTTCACGATGCTGCGTCTCGAGCTCGCGTTCTACGTGTCGTGCCTGAACCTCCGTGCCGCGCTCGTGGAGAGGGGGACGCCGATCACCTTCCCCGAGCTCGTCGCGGGCGAACCGGCGCCACGGGCCGAGCACGTCCCGGCACACCGACCCGCGTGCTTCTCGTGCTCGGATCTGCGCGACGTGTCGCTCAGCCTCCAGACCTCCGAGCCCGTGGTGGGCAACGACGTCGAGGCGGATGGCCGGCCGCTCGTGATCGTCACCGGGGCGAACTCGGGAGGCAAGACCACGTTTCTCAGGAGCGTGGGGCTCGCGCAGCTGATGGCGCAGTGCGGCATGTTCGTGGCCGCCACCTCGTACCGCTCGAGCTTCCACAGCGCGGTCTTCACCCACTTCGGCAGGGAGGAGGACGCCTCGATGCGCAGCGGCCGCTTGGACGACGAGCTTCGTCGGATGGACGCCATCGTGGACACGGCGCACCGCGGCGCTCTCGTCCTCTTCAACGAGTCGTTCTCGGGGACCAACGAGCGAGAGGGATCGGAGATCGGCCGCCAGGTGGTCCAGGCGCTCTTGGAGCGCGACATGACCGTCTTCTTCGTGACCCACCTCTTCGACTTGGCGGACGGCTTTCGCCGGTCGAGGCCGGGGCTCACCCGGTTCCTGCGTGCCGAGCGGGCCGCTGACGGCGCCCCGACCTACGCGCTGGTCCCTGCAGACCCCCTGCCGACCAGCTTCGCCGTGGACGTCTACCGCAGGATCGGAGGCTTCGGCTCTGCTGGCGACGGTGCCGAGGCGGGAGCCGCCCGTACACTCCAGGCGTGAGCGACGACACCGCCGCCGGCGACCCGGGTGCGCCGGAGCCGGGTGCGCCGGAGCCGGGTGCGCCGGAGCCGGGTGCGCCGGAGCCAGGAGTGCCGGGCGCGGACGGGGTGCCCGGCCACGTCGCGGTGATCATGGACGGCAACGGGCGATGGGCGGAGTCGAAGGGTCTCCCGCGCACCGAGGGACATCGGCAGGGCGAGGCCACCCTCGCAGAGGTCGTGCGCGCGGCCGACGACCTCGGCATCCGGTGGCTCACCGCGTACGGCTTCTCCACCGAGAACTGGTCGCGCCCCAAGCTGGAGGTGGACTTCATCTTGAGCCTCCACAAGAACATCTTCGACAGGCGCCTCGAGATGCACCGCAACAACGTCCGCATCCGGTGCATCGGGCGTCCGGTGGCCGGTACGTCGAGGCTGCCTCGGCGCATCCTCCGGGAGATGCAGGAGTCGGTCGAGCTGACCAAGGGGAACACCGGGCTGAACTTCACCCTTGCCTTCGACTACGGGTCGCGTGAGGAGCTCGTCTACGCCGCCCGGAACCTGCTCGAGGCGCACCTGCGCGAAGGGACCGTGATCGACGAGCGCTCCTTCGAGCAGTGCCTCTACGAGCCCGCGATGCCGCCAGTCGACCTCCTCGTGCGGACCTCCGGGGAGCAGCGCCTCTCGAACTTCCTCCTGTGGCAGTCGGTCGGTGCGCCCTTCTACGTGACGCCGACTTACTGGCCCGATTTCGGCCGCGCAGAGCTCGGGGCGGCGGTGGAGTGGTGGCGAGGCGTGCCCCAGGGTGACCCTGCACGCGAGCCGGTGCCGAAGGGAATTGCACGACACGCGAAGGATGCGTAATGTTCGTTTCATCGCCGGTGCGATGACGGGGGATGTGTCGGCGCAGGTTGGCGGCTGCACGAGGGTGGTCCGGGTAGTCCGGCAAGAGGGTGGTCCGGCATTGGGGACGAGTGGTGGGCTCACAGGATGTGGCGGTCCTGCGCCCGAGATCGGCCTCGCGCTGCAGGCGCGGGCAGGCGAGGTGTGCGACCGCCTCGTGTCGTGGTGGCGCGGTCGGAGCGAGGCGGCCGGGTACCAGCGCACACCGACACTGGAGACCGACATCCGGCACGCGGGCCGGGCCGGGACGCTCGCGGTCGCGGACTACCTGGTCACCGGCCAGGAGATCCCGAAGGACCGGTCAGAGGCCTGGGTCTGGGTGGGCGAGGTGCCGCTCGCTGGGCGGGTCTCGCTGTCGAGCCTCACCAAGCTCTACGTCCACTGGCGCGCTGCGTGCGAGAAGGTGCTGCGCGAGGAGGCGAGACGCCGCAGAGCCGGCGCCGAGACGCTCGAACGGTGCCTGCAGGTCCTGCAGGTCGGCTTCGAGGTGAGCCTCGTGCGGATGACCCAGCGCTTCGAGATGACGCGCAGGGACCTCGAGGAGGAGGTGGCCGAGCAGCGCGCCAGGCTCGAGCACCAGGCGCTCCACGACCCGCTGACGGGCCTCGCCAACCGGGTCCTGCTGCTCGACCGCATCCAGCACGCCACCGACAGCGCCGCACGGCGCCGCACGGGGGCCGTGGTGCTCTTCATGGACCTCGACTTCTTCAAGGCGGTCAACGACGCGTCCGGACATTCGGCGGGGGACCGGTTGCTGCTCGACGTCGGTCGGCGGCTACAGCGCGCGGTCCGGCCCGAGGACACGATCGCTCGGCTGGGTGGCGACGAGTTCGTCGTGCTCTGCGAGGACGTCGCCGACCCGGCGGGAGAGGGGCTCGCGGTCGCACGGCGCGTGCTCGAGCTGTTCGAAGAGCCCTTCACAGTCTCGGGTCGGGCGGTCCGGGTCAAAGCGAGCATCGGCGTCGCGCCTGCCGGCAGGAACGACACTGCAGACACGCTGCTCGCGCGCGCGGACCACGCGATGTACCGCGCGAAGGAGCTCGGGCGTGGCCGCGTCGAGCTCTACGACCGTGCGATCGACGACCTCGAGACGCGTCGCGCGGAGATGACGGCGGCGCTCCGCCGGGCGCTGGACGATCATCGCCTACGGCTCGCGTACCAGCCGCTGTGCGACGTGGTGAGTCGCCGGCTGCTCGCCCGAGAGGCGCTCCTGCGCTGGCACGACCCCGTGCTCGGGCACGTCGCTCCTTCCGAGATGATCCCCGTCGCGGAGTCGGCGCGGCTCATCACAGGCATCGGGCGGTGGGTGCTCGACATGGCGTGCAAGGACTGCGCGGCATGGCGCAGGGACGGTGAACCCGACGTGGGTGTCACGGTGAACGTCTCAGGACTGCAGCTGGCGAGCGCGGCGTTTCCCTGGGAGGTCGAGAGGGCGCTGAAGGAGCACGGCCTGGCGCCGGACGCGCTCACCGTCGAGCTCACCGAGACGTTGCTCATGACAGATCGCGCCGACGCGTTGGAGCGCCTCCGTGCACTTGGGGTGCGCATCGCCGTCGACGACTTCGGCACCGGGTACTCGTCGCTGTCCTGGCTCGCAAGGCTGCCCGTGGACGTGGTGAAGGTGGACCGGAGCTTCGTCGCCCAGCTCGGCACCGCCGATCGCTACGCGGCCGTCGTCGACGCCATGATCCACCTCGCGCACGCGCTCGGCCTCGACGTGGTGGCGGAGGGGGTGGAGACCGACGCGCAGCTGGCACACCTGGCACGGCTCGGCTGCGACGCGGCGCAGGGGTTCTTGCTGGGCCACTCGGCACCACTGGCGAGCGGGGCATAGCGCCTTCGTCGAGAAGACGAACGAAGCGCCTCCGAGCGGACTTACCAGCTCAGTAAGTCCGGTCCGAGCGCGAGCAGCGCGGACCCGAGGCACGAGGGCGGCGATCCGGCTCGGCCTTGGTAGCCCGCGATCGGCCTTCGTGGTCAGCGAACGGCCTTCGTGGTCAGCGAACGTCAGCGGTGTACCTGCGGCGTCCCGGTACCGGATCTGACATAATGGACATTATCGGCGGTTAGGGGAGATTGCTGGATGCCGACCACAGCGCCGACCACAGCCCCGACCACAGCCCCGACGCCGACCGCAGCCCCGACCGCAGCGCCGACCGCAGCGCCGACGCCGACCGCAGCCCCGACCACAGCGCCGACCACAGCGCCGACCGCAGCCCCGACGCCGACCGCAGCCCCGACCGCAGCCCCGACCCCGACCGGTAGCCGCGGAGGGTGTGCCGGCGTGGGCCGCCGCGCCTCGCGTATGGGCACCTGGCTCGGCCGACTTGTGCGCGTCGGCCTGCAACAGGGAAAGATGTTGAGGTGGCCTCAACAGGTGAAGACGTCGTCGATGTGATCGTGGAGATCCCCGCGGGCAGCCGCAACAAGTACGAGTACGACCACGAACGGCACCTGATCCGCCTCGACCGCAGGCTCGCCACGGCGACGAGCTACCCCACGGACTACGGGTTCGTGCCCGACACGCTGGCGCTCGACGGGGACCCGCTGGACGCGCTGGTGATCCTCGACGACCCCACCTTCCCGGGCTGCCTGGTGCGTGTGCGGGTGATCGGTGTGTTCCAGATGAGGGATGAGAAGGGCATGGACGCCAAGCTGCTCACGGTGCTCGAGCACGACCCCATTCGCGCCGACACCACCGACGTCTCGGACTTGGCACCCCAGTTGCTCGACGAGATCGCGCACTTCTTCAGCGTCTACAAGGCGCTCGAGCCCGGCAAGGAGACCCAGACCATGGGGTTCTTCGGGCGCGAGGCGGCACTCGAGGAGCTGCGCACGTCTCGCGAGCGGTTTCGCCAGCAGGCGACGCACTGAGGTGCCGCGCTCCTCCGCAGGCGTGCAGCCGTGCGTCACGCGCCGCGTCTCCGAAGCGGTAGCGTGACCGCCGCATGCCGCGCCGTATCGAGATCGAACTGACGAGCCGGACCGGCGACGGGGCGTTCACCTGGCGTGCGGCCGGGGCCAAGCAACCCAAGGGCACGGTCGCCACGGAGCTCGTCCCACAAGGTGCCGGAGTCGGCGACGTCGTGCGCGCCGAAGTGGAGACCGGGCTCGAAGGCGTCGAGATCGTGGCCATCCTTCCCCGCCAGGACAAGGCGGAAGAAAAACCCGCCAACCGCATCGAGCTTCTCGGTGCGCCGCGGCGGGGTCCCGACGTGGTCGTCAGCTACGCGGGGGGCCGCCCCCGGCGGGACGACGGTCGGGGCCGCCCCCGGCGGGACGACGCTGGGGGACGTCCCAGCTGGGACGAGGCGGCGCGGATCCCCGGACGCGGGCCCCGTGGCGGGCGTGCGCCGGCAGGTGGGTCACGTGCGCCGCAAGGCGGCTCACGTGCGCCGGCAGGTGGGTCACGGGCTCCCGGGGAGGGCCGCCCCCGGCGCGAGCGCACGGAGACGCGCGAGGACGGGAGCACTCGCGCAGCCCCCAGACCGGAGCAGCGCCGCATGCGGTCAGGTGGGCCGGAGCGTGCGGAGGGTCGCCGCGAGCGGCGTCCCACCATCTCGACCGCCCACCGCAACGCGATGCTCGCGGTCCTCGGGCCCCAGGAGCTTCCGATCGCCGAGCAGCTGCTCCGTGGAGGGATCCCCGCGGTGCGTCAGGCCCTCGCGGAGCAGCACGCTGCGCGACCAGGCGACGCTTCGGCGGCGGCCAACCGCGATGCCGTGCTGGCGATCGCCGAGCAGCTCCTGCCGCGCGTCAACCTCGCCAGTTGGAAGGACCGCGCGGCGTCGGCGCAGGCAGCGGGCAAGGAGCTGCGCCTTCGTGAGCTGCGAGCGGTGGTCACGGCTGCGCGGACCGTGTCGCTCGACGACGAGGCCCGGACCATGGCTCGTGCCCTCCAGGACTCCTTGGAGCAGCGCGTGCGCGCCTTGCGTGAGGAGTGGATCGGGCGGGTCACCAAGTTGCTCGACGACGGTCGCGTGGTCGACGCGGTGCACGCTTCGGCCCGACCGCCCGAGCCCTCGACGCGGCTTCCTGCGGACCTTGCGGTACGCCTGGCCGAGGTGGCGGGCGAGGCCATGACCGCGGAGACTCCCCTGGCCCAATGGACCGCCCTGCTCGAGGCGGTCGTCGAGTCGCCGGTTCGCCGCAACGTCAAGCCTCGCGGTATCCCCCACGATGAGCAGGCCAAGGACGCCGCACGCCACGCCGCCGGCCTCGTGCCCGAGCTGGCCAAGCTCCTCGGCCTCCGCATCCCCCCTCCCCCGCCACGCCGTCCCGGGCTCCGAGGTCCGAGCCTCATGGCAGCCGGCGGCGCAGGACCAGCAAGCGCGCGCTGAGACCCTGCGACTCCAAGAGCTGCTTGGTCTCGCGGTCTCCAGGGAGCGCGGGGGCGTCCACCGCGGCACACGCCGCTGCGCTGAACCAGCCCATCAGGGCCTGGGCCAGCGCCGTGCCCACTCCCACCCCGCGCGCGGGCGCCTCCACGTAGCAGCAGTCCACCACGCCCACGCGTTCGCCAGCCCTTCGTGCCACGTGCCCCGCGCCCACGCCCACGACCGCCTGGTCGATCGTGCCCGCGAGGAGCACCCGCTCGGCGCCGGTCAAGTGGCGCCTGAGCCACTCCTCGGTGATCCGATCGGGTGCAGCCGGTAGCTCGCAGGCGGCCAGGAGCTCAGGTCCGCCGCGCAGCGTCGCTGCGTGCTCCCTCGCCTCCTCCAGCAGGCGAGCGCATGTCGTCAGCTGCTCGGGTCGTGCCGGACAGGCTCCCTCCACGGCCTCCTCGATCTCTCTCCAGCCTCGTCGACGCTCGTCGGCGCTGGTCGATGCTCAGACGGCGCTGGTCGATGCTCAGACGGCGCTGGTCGATGCTCAGACGGCGCTGGTCGATGCTCAGACGGCGCTGCCGGGGTCCGTGGGCCCTTCGCTCGAACCGCCGGGGTGTCCCCCCAAGAGCTGCTCGGCGCGCTGGAGAATCGTGAGCCGTGCACGGGTGCCCCTTTCGTAGCGCAGCACGGCGCGCAGCTCGTCGTGGTCGAGCCCGTCGAGACGACGTACCACCTGTGAGGCGGCCAGGATGTCGTAGTCGGGGATCGCCCGGTCGACTTCCGGGTCCCTAGGGGCCACCGCGGCGCGTCGCCCCGTCTCGGGGTGCGCAGCCTCGCGATGCGACGTCTCCCGGTGGGGCGCCTCGCGATGCGAGGTCTCCCGGTGGGGCGCCTCCCGATGCGAGGTCTCCCGGTGGGGCGCCTCCCGATGCGAGGTCTCCCGGTGGGGCGCCTCCCGATGCGAGGGTCCTGCATGGGGCTTCTCTGGACGGGATGCCTCTGCGGGCGCGTGCGTGGTGGCGGCCTTCCCCTCCGGCCCTCGTGGCTGCTCCGCCAGCCCTCTCGAGGCGGCGGCATCGCGGGCCTCGTTGGCGAGCGACTCGATCTGCGACTTCAGCTGGCGCCACCCGAGCTCGACGGCAAAGCGGCCGACGACCTGTGCGTTGCGGAGGTCCTGGTCGACGCGCGTCCTGCCCTTGGCGACCGCCTCGGACGTGTCCTCCACGGCAGTGAGGAGCACGCCCGCGGGCAGGTACACGAAGAGGTCGAGCATCCGCTCGGCCATCGAGCGGCCAGCTTCTCCCTCGGGTCGTCCCGCTCCCTCGGGTCGTGCCGACGGCTCAGACGCAGTCACGGCACAACATCCGGGTCTCGTCGGCGAGCTGGCTCGGGTGCTTCACGAGGAAGCAGGAACGGCAGACGAACTCGTCGGGCTGCTTGGGTAGTACCCGCTCGCCCGTCTCCGTGCGGTCGTCGACCTCGGTCCCCTCCTCGTCGTCGTCCGGCTCGTCGTCGATGACGACCAGCCGCTCCTTCAAGATGACGTCGAGGCTCGCCTCCACGTCCTCCTCGTCGATCTCGTCCTCGTCCTCGTCCTCGATCTCCACCTCTTCGGTGGAACGCTCCGCCGCAGGGGCGGTCCGCCCCTCGTCGTCTTCTTCCTCCTCCTCGTCTTCTTCCTCCAGCTCGTCGTCGAGGACCTCGTCCAACTCGCCGTCGAGCTCCTCGTCCAGCTCGTCCGCGCCGGTCTCGTCGATCTCGAGGTCGTCGTCCAGCGCGTCGAGGTCGTCAGGGATGGTGACGTCGTCAAGGTCGTCTGCCATGGCCGCCTTTCGCCGCGAGTGTGACGCCGGAGCATAGACGTTGGCTCCGCGCGATCAAGCAGCGCGCCACCGATCCGAGGAAGGGCTCTCACCAGGGAAAACGTGAACCGGGTGATGCTCAGGCGGCCGGGCCCGGGAGCCTTTGGGGCCATCTTGTCCACCGCGGGACCGCTGCCCCACGGACAAGACGTTCTCTACTCGACCCCCTGGGCCTCGCTCCGCCTCTCACAGCATCCCCCCCGTCGCGGGCCTGCGCTCTGGCCAGCCTCGTCGCGGCGTCTGGGACTGCGCAGCACACTAGACAGTTCGCCGCTCGCGCTCAAGGGGTTTGATCCCCGTTTCTTCACGGAGCTCCGAGACGCTCGGATCGGTCGGCACGGGCACGCCGGGCCTCGGCCTGCCGCTCGGCCTCGAGGCGCCCGAGCGCCACTGGTGAGCGATCGAGATGCACCATCGCCTCGGCGATCATCCGGTGTCCCGCTTCCTCGGCGATGAGCCGGTGCATCTCCTGCGCCACGCGCCTGTAGGAGGGGTGCCCCTGGGTTCCGGAGCGCAGCTCGATGACGTGCATCGCCTCGCGCGCGTTCATCTGCATCACATATCGCACCCGGAACGCAAGGGCCACCGCGTACTGCGCTTGTGCGGGGAACGCCGGCGCGAGCGCGTCGTGCAGGGCCTGCGACCGCTCCATGGTCTCGGTGAACGCCTGGGACTCGCCCGCCTCGACGATGAGCTCGGGGACCTCGTAGCCCAGGTCGGTCGAAAGCGGCTGCCAGTCGACCGTGAGGATCCGATGACGCTGCAGGTCCCGGAACGCTCCGTAGTCGGTGACCATCTCGAACCGGTACCCCGTTCGCTCCAACGCTCGGCCGGGGCGGTGCCGGCGGTTCTTGCGCTCGCCGACGTACGCTTCGAACAGCGCACGCCGGTCCTCCACCGACAGTGCACGCACGCGTGCGAGCGCCTCTCCTTCGGGTACAGGGCCGTAGGGGAAGCAGATGGCCGCGAGCACTTTGTCCTCGGCGTCGGGGTCGTAGTCGAGCAGCCGCACTTGCGGCGCGCCGCCATCGGCTGCGCTGTGGCCACCGGCTGCGCTGTGGCCACCGGGCCAAAGGCGTTCGACGATGCGGGCCGTGTCCTCACGGGTGGCCGCCAGGTACGTCGCCCACTCCCCCCCGCGGTCGGGGAGGTCCACGCGCTGGAGGAATGAGGGGATGACCTTGCGCAGCTCGGCCAGCATCATCGCCCCGTAGCTGCGCACCTCGGGGAGCGGGTGTGCCGCCATACGCAGGAGGAGCCCCTCGTACGCCTGCCCGTCGCCGTAGATGCCGACGTTCGAAAGCGAGGCGGCGGGGAGGAGCCCGCGCGCCGCGTCGAGTGCTCTCGCCTCGAGCGCGTGGCGGTGGACGAAATCCGAGTCGCCCGGCTGGCGCGGGTAGCGCGTGCCCAACCAGGCGACGAGGCGCTGCAGGAGGGCGCCGTAGCAGTCGAACATGCGGTCCATGTCCCCCACGTAGCGGGCACCGAGGGCGGACTCGAGGATCTCAGGCGGGCGGTGATAGCGGTAGTGCCCGCTCGGGAGACGCTGGTCGTAGGCGATGTAGCGCGTCGACTGCTCGAGGTACGACATGAGCCGCCCACGCTCGAGCACCTTGGTGAGGACGTTCGACGCCTGCTCGCAGGCGAGGTGGACCCCCCCGAGCTGCGCGACCGAGTCGTCGCCGTACTCGAAGAAGACCCGCTGGTAGAGCTTCTCCGCGCGCCGCAGCCCCACCGTGGCGTCGATGGTCGCGTCACCCGAGACGTCGAGCTCGCCCACGAACTCGTCGAGGAACAGGCGACGCAGGCTCTTGGCGGAGCGTGAGTACCTGGCGAAAAGGGCGCCCTTCACGACCTCGGGAAGGTTCACCAGGGCAAAGACCGGAAGGTCGAGGTTCGTCACGTAGCGGCGGAGCACCGCCTGCTCGTCCTGGGTGAATTCCTCGGGGACGTAGGGCGCCATGGCCCGGCCAAGGTTATGCGTCCGCTCCGCCACGGTGGCGGACCTCACTCGCCGAGGTCGGGGGAGCCGCCGGCGGCCACGACGTCGCGCCGCAGAAGCCGGACTGCGGCGTCCGCCGCGGCTGCGACACCAGGGTCGGCTGCCACGGAGGCGACCTGCCCGACCAGGTCCACCAGCTGCTTCACCGTCCGCACGAAGTCCCCTGGAGCGATCTCCCCGACGTCGTGCGACGCGACCTCGAGCACCGTGCCGAACGAGGCGCCGCGTGCCCACGACGCCACCGATCCCGCCAGGCCGGGCTCGGGTTGGCGCGTTCTCGGAACGAGGTGGATCTCCTCGATTCCGCGAACGAGCTCGCCGAGGTTGCCGAGCGTGACGAGGCGCTCGTCGAGCTCCTGGCGCCTGTGCTCACCGAGCCGGTCGCCCCCGCCCTTTTTCCCCCGGCGCTGCCCGCGGGCAAGTTCCCTGGCGGCCCTTCGCCGCCCGTGCGCGGGACCGCCCG
>JAKAQM010000114.1 GCA_021822565.1 Actinomycetes bacterium
GCGAGGGCGTTCCCGGCCAGGGTGCTCCCCGCGAGGGCTAGGGTTGCGCCGGAGCGCCGGGAAGGCTGGTCGGCACGAGAGTCCCGCATCGTCCTGCCGCCAGAGGTCCACGTGCGTCCTTCCGCCCTTCTCCGTCGCAACCCGCCAACGGGGGCTCGTCGCGGCGTGGGCTCGATCCGCCGGCAGGCGCCGCGGTGACCACGACCCTCTCTGCGCTGCTCTTCTTCGCCGGCGCGGCGCTGAGCCTCACGTCGAGCTGGGTCGTGGTCTCGCGGATCGAGCGAGTGGGGAGCCGGCTCGGGGCGTCCGAGGCGCTCCTCGGCATCGTCTCTGCACTCGCCGCGAACGCGCCAGAGGTGACGTCGTCGGTGAGCGCCCTCCTGGAGCATCGAGGCGCGCTCGGCACCGGGGTCGTGATCGGGTCGAACGTGTTCAACCTCGCCGCGCTCCTCGGTCTCGGGAGCATCGTCGGCGGTGTGATCGCGCTCCATCGCAGGGTCGTGGTGTTCCAAGGAGCGATTGCGATGTGGGTCGCGGCGGTCTGCCTGGTGACCGTCGCCGATCTCGTGCCCGCGGTGGTCGGGCTCCTCCTCGCGTTGGCCGCGCTCGTTCCCTACGGAGCGATCGTCGCGCTCGACCGCTCGCGCTGGTGGCGACGCCCGAGCCCGTCGGACCTGCGTCGTTGGCTCGCGCGTGCGATCGCCGAGGAGGAGCTCGAGCTGAGCGCGTCCATCCACCCGGCTCGCGGACGCGCACGTGATGTCGTCGTGGGTGCCGGGGCGCTCGTCGTGGTGGTGGTGGCGAGCGTGGCCATGGAGCGCGGGGCGTCGCAGCTCGGAGTGCGCCTCGCCGTACCGGGGATCATCGTCGGTGGGCTCGTGCTCGCTGCGGTGACGAGCCTTCCCAACGCGGTGGCGGCCGTCTATTGGGCGAAGCGGGGGAGGGGAGTGGCGTTGCTGAGCACGGGATTGAACAGCAACGCGCTGAACGTGGCTGCGGGGTTTCTCGTTCCCGTGGTGCTCATCGGGCATGTCCGCGCGTCTTCCCAGGAGCTCTTGGTGGCGGGGTGGTACGTGGGACTGACCGCCGTCGTGCTGGGTGCCGCGTATGCCCAACGGGGGCTGCGAAGGGCAGTCGGCTGGGGCATCGTCGCTGCGTACCTCGTGTTCGTCGCCGTCCTCGCCGTCCTGTCGTGAGGCCTCGGCTGCGACGTCGTGACGGGTCCAGCACCCCGCGACCGGCTGGCCGTCGGCGCCCACGCGGTGCGCTCGAGCCGCGGATCGTGGTGCAATGAGTCATGGCCCGTGACGAGCTCTCGACCACCGGTCGTGCTGCAACCCCGTTCGAGGAAGAAGGACCTCGGCCTCTCGAGTGGCTCTGGCGGACGGCCCGGATCGACCTGCGGCCGGCGCCGCCGCCTTCGAGCATCCGGTGGGTTGGCGCCACGGTGGCCTCTGTCGTCGTGTCGCTCGTCCTGAACGCCCTCGCGGTGCACGTCGCGACCACGCAGTTCCCGAGCACGCGGCACTTCGTCCACTTCGAAGCGGCGGACTACGGCACGCTCACGGTCGTGGGGGTGCTCGTGGCCGCGGGGGCATGGGCGGTGATCGTCAGGGTGAGCTCGGCCGCGCGCTGGCTCTTCTTCAGGATCGTGGTCGTGGCCATGCTGGCGCTTTGGATCCCCGACGTGATCCTCTTCGCCCTCGGTGAGGCGGCGAAGGGCGTCGCGACCCTCATGGTGATGCACCTCCTCGTGGCGGTCGTGACCTACAACCTGCTCGTGCGCGTCGCCCGCGCACGTGGCGCTCCCGGAGCTGTCGCGCCGGACCACCGGCCGTCCAATGCATCCCGGCGCCTGCCCGATCAGCTGGTTCGGCGTGTGTGGAGCACGATGGCGCTGGTCGTGGTCCTCGAGCTCGCGCTCGGCGTCGGCGTGATCGTCTCCGTGCCGTTCCGTCGGCCTGCGGCCATCATCCCGGCGCGTGGCACGTGGATCTACGCGATGCACGGCGCGGTGGGCATCGCCCTCGGCATCGGTGCGCTCTCGGTCTGGCTGCTCTCGGCGCTGGCGGGGAGGATGGGCCGCATCGGCGCCGTGTTGGGCGTTGCCGGTGTGGGCATCGGGCTCGTCGGTGGTGTGCTCGCGACCTTCCAGTCCACGCGCCTGCCCGGCATGGGGGTGATGCTGGTGGGGGTGGTCGTGGCTGCAGTGGGCTACCTGGCACCGTCACTCGAGGCCATGGGGAGAGCGGAGGCTGCGAGGGCGGAGGCGGCGCGCGCCGCGCGCGCCGGCACACGGGTGGCGGGGCGGGCGAGGCGCCCGGAGAGGGAAGTGACGCGGGGCACCGGGGGGAAGGTGGGCACCGGGGGGAAGGCGGGCACCGGGGACGAGGGCATCGAGGGAGCCGTACCGGGCGAGATCGTCTCTTCGAACGGTCACGGAGCCGCCCCACCGGGAATCTGAGCCCACGGGCGCTGCTGCAGGGCCCGCGCGGCATGCGCCTGTGGCGTGCGCCTGTGGCGGCGAGCACCGGCGCACCGTCGGAAAGTGTCGCGGTGCTTGCTTGTGCGACTGCCGGCTGGCAAAGTGTCCCTGCAGCAGTATCGCAGCTCTGAACTGAATTCCAGGATCTCTGGCCAGCATGGTGACGGGGGGGTCGACCAATGGCAGTCGCGGAGCCGGTACAGGAGCAACCTGAGAGCGGGGCGGGGAGCGGAGAGGGCGGGCTCGCAAGCTACGAGCGCACCGACCTGAAGCTCCGCAAGACCATGGGCTTGACGCAGCTCACCGCGCTCTCGCTCGGGGCGATCATCGGGTCTGGATGGCTTTTCGCCGTCCTCGGTGCAGACGCCACCGCCGGGCCCGCGTCGATGTTCTCGTGGTTGATCGGCGGCGTCTGTGTGCTCTTCATCGCCTTCACCTATATGGAGATCTCCGGGATGCTCCCCCGGAGCGGAGCGCTGTCGCGCTACCCACAGCTCACCCACGGTGGGTACACCGGGATGGTGCTCGGCTGGGCGTACCTGCTCTCCGCCGTGACCGTCCCGACGATCGAGGCCGAAGCGTCGGTGACGTACCTCTCCAATAAATTTCCAGGCATCGGGCTCATCCCGCCACACAGCACGATCCTGTCGTGGCCCAAGGGCATCATGCTCGGCTACGGCTTCATGCTCTTCTTCTTCGTGCTCAACTTCGTGGGCATCCGGCTCCTCTCCGAGATCAACCGCTGGGTCGTGCTGTGGAAGCTCGTGATCCCGACGCTGACCTTCATCTTCGTCTTCGTCGCGTTCCGCGGATCGAACTACGGCTCCGCTGTTGGCGGCATCGCGCCGCTGGGCGCGTCGCCCATCTTCGGCGCAGTGGCCACGACCGGCATCGTCTTCAGCTTCCTCGGCTTCCGCCAGGCGCTCGAGTACGCGGGCGAGGCGCGCAATCCGCAGCGGGACGTCCCACGCGCCACGATCATCTCCGTCGGGATCGGGATCGTGCTGTACACCTTGCTCCAGGTCGCGTTCACCGGCGCCATCCGCTGGGGGAAATTGGGGGTCAAGGTCGGCGACTGGTCGGTGCTCGGCACGAGCAAGTGGGCGACCGGGCCGTTCTACAGCGAGCTCCACGCGGCGGGCATCGGGTTCCTCGCCGCGTTCGCGGCGCTCCTCATCTGGGACGCGGTCATCTCACCGGCTGGCACCGGCTACGTGTACATGGGCACGTCGACGCGGACCTTCTACGGGATGTCCGTCCAGCGCCTGTTCCCGCCAGGGCTGCAGACCATGAACCGGTTCTCGATCCCCTGGCCGGCGTTGATCGCCTCGATCCTCGTCGGCGGGCTCTTCTTCGTGCGCCAGCCGAGCTGGTACAGCCTCGTCGGGTTCATCACCTCGACGACGGTCCTCACCTACATCATGGGGGGCGCGGGGCTGATGGCCCTGCGACGGCTGGCACCGACCTGGCGAAGGCCGGTGCGCATCCCGTACCCGTGGGTGCTGAGCGCGCTGAGCTTCATCGCGGCGACCGAGGTCGTGTACTGGAGCGGCTTCTCGGTCCTCGTGGAGGTGATGACCTTCGTCTTCATCTCGATCGCCGTCTACCTCATGTACTACGCGCCTGCGAAGGGCTTCATGTCCTCCACCCAAGGGCTCACCCTCGGGCTCGTGTTCGTCGTCGCGTGGGTCTGGATCGCCGCGAAGGGGGGATGGGTCCTGCGCAGCGGCACACTCCCGGTGCACGGCTCGTGGACCTTCGGCACCTATTTCAGTGCGTTCGCGGTGGCGCTCATGCTCGTGACCGTGGCGACGTGGCTGCTGTCGAACGAGGAGGGGCGCAAGCACGTGCAGGCGTCGTGGTGGTTCATCTTCTTCTCGATCTCGATCTTCCTCCTCTCGTACTACGGGAGCCTCGGGGCGAACGCGAAGAACCCGACGGTGCACTTCCCCTACGACTATCTGATCGCCGCCGGGATCGGCCTGTTCGCCTTCCTTTGGGCGGTTCGGAGCGCCTTCGAGACCGACGAGCTGCGCGAGCTGCACGTCGCCCTCTCCGAAGGTCGCCCGCTCGCCCCGGTCCCCGAGATGGAGACGGCCTGGACGCCGCTGCACGGGGAGAGCCCGGAGACAGGAGGAGGGGCCACGGGGTCCTGAGCGCTGCGGCGTCCCACGCACCCCAGATCCGAGAGCTACGGCAGGTCAGTCGTCCCCGTCCTGCTCGTTGTCGTCCCCTGCGGGCGCTCGTGCCTTGAGCCAGTCGCCGAGCTGGCGGCCGAGGCGCTGCACGTCCCCGGCGGTCCGCTCGAGGAAGACAGAGAATTTCGCACGGTACGCCGCGACCGCCGCGTCGAACTCGGCCGACGGCGGTGGCTCGTGCCCACGGCGCGGGTAGGAGCCCGAGCGGATCCGGTCGTAGTCGCCTGACTGGACCCATTCCACGAGCTCTTTCACTCGGCGCACGGCGAAGGGGTGGTCCATGCGGAGCTCCGCCCAGAAGCGGGCGTTGCGCGAGAAGAGATCGTCCTCCTCTTGGTACTCGGTCGCCTGCTTCAAGAAGGCCTCGAAGTTCATGCCCGTGAGGGCGCCTCCAGCGAGCCGCATCATCACCCGGCAGGGATCGAGCGGGTCCGCCCGTACGAGCGCGGCTGCGCGGTCCGCGGACAGCTCGGCCGCTCGGGCCCACTCCAGCAGCGCGTAGTAGATGGCGCGTGCGGGGAGCCCGAGAAGGAGCGATCTCGGGAGGGCGCCGTTCAGGAACTGACCGAGCAGCACGAGGGCCGTCGTGTAGTAGTAGTGCTCGGAGAGCACGTGCGCCGTCTCGTGCGCGAGGACCGTCTGGACCTCGTCGATCGAGTAGCCCGAGACGAGGGACGCGTTCATGACGACGATCGGACGGTTCGCACCGAGCGTCATCGCGTTCACCTCGGCACGGTTGTAGACGTAGAGATCCGGGAGCGACGCAAGGTCGAGGATGGTCGCTGCCTGCACGTAACGCCGCCAGACCTCGTCCAGCTGCTCGGGACCCACCTTCACGGCATTGCCGAGGACGATCTGACGCAGTCGCTTCTCGTGCCCGAGATCGATGAGCCGCTTGATGACCTTGTCGAGCAACGGGACCGCATGCAGGGCGGAGGTCGCTGCCCGGTCGGCAGGGTGTTCGTAGGCCCTCGGGCTGATCTGCTCGTAGCGGTACGAGGTCTCGATGGTCATCGCCCCTCCCTACTCGGCGGCACGATCGTCCCGCGCACCTGGTGTGGGAGAGCGTACTGGTGGCGTCGACGCTCGGACGGGCGGCCTGGTCCGGCGTGCCATGCACACCGACCCGGGCATCGCCGGCCTTCCACCACCGGCATCGCCGGCCTTCCACCACCGGCATCGTCGGTGCTGCGAGCCGGGCATGATGGGGTCATGGACGCGTTGCTCCGCCGTTCCCGCGCGGCCAGCGTCCAGGAACCGTTGCCTCGCGGCGTGACCCGCCTCGTGCGGGTGCTGGCGCTCGCGATCGTCCTGCAGTGGGTGGGTGCCGGCGCCATCCTTCCCCTGCTCCCCCTCTATGTGAAGCTGCACAGCGGCTCCGACGCCATCGTCGGCGCCGTGATGGCTGCGTACTTCGCTGCAGCGTTCTTCTTCCAGTACGGCTCGGGGCGGATCTCGGATCGCCTTGGACGGCTCCCCGTGCTCGTCGGCGGCCTGGTCGTGTACGCGGCGGGAAGCCTGCTCTTCCTCGTGCCAGGCCCCGCGGCGCTGGAGATCGTGTTCCGCGGGCTCCAGGGTGCCGGCGCGGGCGCGGCGATCGTCGCGGCACTTGCGATGGTGTCTCACGCGGTGCCGGTCTCGCACCGCGGCCGGGCGAGCGGTCGGATCTACGGCGCCGAGCTGGGCGGCCTCGCCGTCGGGCCTGCGCTCGGCAGCATCGCCGGCGTCGGGGCGATGCGTGTTCTCTTCGTCGCTGCCGGAGCCGCCTCGATCGCCGCCACCGTTGCGGTGCTCGTGGCCTGGCGCGCCGTGCGTGGGGCCGACGAGCAGCGTGGGGCCGACGAGCAGCGTGCGGCCGACGAGCAGCGTGCGGCCGCGGAAGGCTTGCCGCGCGACCCGGAGGGTGCGGCGGCTCCACCCGGCGGGTTGGAGGAGCGGGGCGAGGACGGCGCGCTGCCATCTGCACGTGAGCGCCGGGGTGCCGCTGAGCGCTGGAGCGGCGGGCGACGGCTTCCCCGGACGGCGTCGGAGCGGGCCGTGTGGGGAGCGTTCCTCGCGGCAGCGTCGATGGGCGTCACTTCGGGTGTCTACGAGACGTGCTGGACGCTCCTCATGACGCGCCACGGGGCTTCCTCGTGGGAAGTCGGCGTCAGCTGGACCATGTTCGCGCTGCCCTTCGTGCTCATGTCGCGTCCTGCGGGCTGGCTCGCGGACCACTTCGACCGGCGATGGCTCGGGGTCGCCGCGCTGGTCTGGGCGCTCGCCTTCTGCGCCTCCTACCCGTTCGTGCCTGGAGTCGTCCTCCTCATGGTCCTCGGGATCTGGGAGTCCGCCGGCTACGCGGTGGCGCTCCCTGCCAGCCAGTCCCTCCTCGGCGAGGGGACCGCTCCCGAGCACCACGGGCACGCGCAAGGCATCTTCGCCGCGTGCCAGACCGGGACGACGGCGATCGCGGCTGCGGCGGCCGGCGTGCTCTTCGGCATCGCGCCCTGGGTTCCCTTCGACGTCGCTGCCGCCTGCTGCGTCCCGCTCGTGGGGCTCGTGGTGTGGTGCTGGCGGGCGGTTCCGGGTCGCGTGAGGACGGCGCTCCCGGCGCACGTCACCCCGGTGGACCTGCCGAGCTGACCGCCGAACGGCGCCCTCGTCCACGCCAGGCCGCGCGGATCGGCTACGAATGGTGCATGGACGACACCGTGTGGACCGACGTCGACGCCTTCATCACCGGCACCTTGCTCCCGGACGACCCGGTCTTCGCGGAGACGCTGCGCGCCGCCGAAGAGGGCGGGCTCCCCCCGATCAGCGTTTCGGCGCCTCAGGGCATGCTCCTGCATCTCCTGGTGCGCGCCCTGGGTGCGCGCCGGGTGCTCGAGATCGGGACGCTGGCCGGCTACAGCACCATCTGGATGGCGAAAGCGGTCGCCAGCGGCGGCACCGTCGTGACCCTCGAGCTCGATCCGCACCACGCGGAGGTGGCCCGGCACAACTTCGTGCGGGCCGGGGTGGACGGCGTCGTCGACCTACGACTGGGGCCCGCGCTGGACGCTCTTGGCGCGATCGAGAAGGAAGGCAGCCCTCCGTTCGACCTCGTCTTCATCGACGCGGACAAGAAGACGTACCCCGAGTACCTCCTCGCCGCCCTGCGGCTCTCGAGGCCGGGGACCCTGCTGGTCGTCGACAACGTGGTGCGAGAGGGCGAGGTCCTGGACTCGACGACGCAGGACCCCGACGTGGCCGGGACGCGCCGCGCGCTCGAGCTCCTGGGTGAGGAGCCCCGGGTCGTCGCGACGGCGATCCAGACCGTCGGATCGAAGGGCTACGACGGGTTCGCGGTGGCGCTCGTGACCGGATGACCGGCGGCACCGGTCGACGAGCGCCCGCCCGTGCCGACGGGGCGCCCGATGTCTAGCGTGGGGGCAATGACCAGCCCGACGAGCGGGGTGCATGCCGCGTCGAACGCTCCAGCGGTCACCTCGGTCGACGAGGTGCTCGCCTTGGTCCGCGCGCGTGGGGGACGCGCCACCGCTTCACGCCGGATCCTCCTCGAGGTCCTCTTCGAATCGAGTGACCACCGCTCGGTGGAGGACCTGGCTTCCGACGTCCAGGCCCGCGCCCCCGAGGTCCATCTCTCCACGATCTACCGGAACCTGGAGGAGCTGGAGCGCCTGGGGGTGATCACCCACACCCATCTCGGCCACGGACCCGCGACCTACCAGCTGGCGGCCAGTGCGCATTCCCATCTCGTGTGCGAGTGCTGCGGTCAGCGCGTCGAGGCGCCCGACGAGCTCTTCGCCGAGCTGGCGCGTGCGGCAGCGGAGCGGTATGGCTTCTCCATCGACCCGCGCCATTTCGCGATCTTGGGCCGTTGTGCCGACTGCGTGCAGGAACGGGAAGCGGCCGGTTCCGGCGGTTAGGGTT
>JAKAQM010000115.1 GCA_021822565.1 Actinomycetes bacterium
ACATCCGGGTCTCGACGAGGGTGCAGCTGGTGTTCGCGGTCATCGGGGTCGCCGCCATCATCTCGTTGTGCGTGGCGATCCTGGCGCACGGGGGAGCGAGCGGCGTGTCGGCCGAGCCGCTCAATCCGTCCGCCGGACCGTCGATCCACGGGCTCTTCCTCGGCGGCGTGCTCGCCTTCACCGGGTTCATCGGCTTCGAGGCGGCGGCCGTCCTCGGGGAGGAGGCGGCGCGACCACTACGCGTGATCCCCCGCGCCATCCTGGGCACGGTGATCGTCGCGACCGTCTACTACGTCTTCGTCACCTGGGCCATGGCGATCGGGTTCGGGGCGCACCACATCGGGCAGTGGGTGTCAGACGCCACTGCGTTGTCGACGCTCTCGGACCGGTACGTGAACCACGGGTTCGCCACCTTCCTCGACATCGTGGTGGTGGTCGACGCATTCGTCGCGGCCCTCGCCGGCGTGCAGCTGACGGCTCGCACGCTGTTCGCACTGGGGCGTGATCGAGGGATCCCGACGCTCTTCTCGCTGACGACGCCTCGGTTCAAGAGCCCGTTCGTCGGCATCACGATCTCGGTGCTGCTCACGCTGGTCCTCGGGGCCACGCTCGGGCGCCACTACGGGGTCTTCACCTACTTCGCCATGATGGCGACGACCGGGTCCCTCGGCATCCTCTTCGTGTACGTGCTCGTCGCCCTTTCGGGCATGGTGTACTTCTGGCGTCTTCGCAGCCGCCAGACGCACACGTACAACGTGCTCTTGGATCTGGTGTTCCCGTTGGGGGCGGTGGCCATCTGCGGGTACACGATCTACTCGTCCATCACTCCCGCACCCCCTGCGCCCATCAGCTACTCCGTGTGGATCGCCTTGGCGTGGTTGGTGGCGGGGCTCGTCGTCGTCGGCATCCTGCTCGTCACGCGGCCCGAGGCAGTGAAGAAGTTCGGGCAGGCGTTCGCCCCCGCACACGAAGGCGATGACGCCACACCGTCCGCTTCGACGACACCGCCGTTCGCCGGAGTGCGCGGGTGAACGATCAAGAATTCGATTCGATGCCGGATCCCGAGAGGGGGCCGGCAAGGAGGTCGTCCGTGTTCGACATCGACCGGGTCCGCAGCCAGTTCTCTTCGTTGAGCCGCGGCTTCGTCTTCCTCGACGCGCCGGGCGGCACGCAGGTGCCCGACTCCGTCGGCACCGCCGTCGCGCGGAACTTCCGGGAAGCGAGCGGGAACATCGGCTTCCCCTACGAGACGAGCCAGAGGATCGGCGCGTTGGTCGACGAGGTCAGGGAACGTTCCGCAGCGTTCCTCGGTTGCAGCGCTGACGAGATCGTCTTCGGCGCGAACATGACCTCGCTCAACTTCATGATGTCGCGCACGGTCGGTCGGGACCTGTCGCCCGGTGACGAGATCCTGGTCACTCGGCTCGACCACGATGCCAACGTCGCGCCGTGGCTGGAGCTGGCGCACGACCGTGACCTGATCGTGCACGAGGTCGACATCCACGACGACACGACCTTGGACATCGAGGACCTCGAGCGGCTCCTGGGCCCGAGGACCAAGGTGGTGGCCCTGCCGATGGCGTCCAACGCGGTCGGCACGACCGTGGACATCGCTCGGGTGGCGTCACTCGCCCACGCCGCCGGCGCGCTGGTGTGGGTGGACGCGGTGCAGTACGCGCCGCACTTCCCCATCGACGTGCGGGCCCTCGGTGCCGACGTGCTCCTGTGCTCGTCGTACAAGTTCTGCGGTCCGCACCTGGGGATCGCGTACGGGCGACGCGAGCTCCTCGAGTCGTGGCGCCCCTACAAGGCTCGGCCGGTGGGCAACGATCCGGTCGGGCACCGCTTCGAGACGGGCACGCTCCCCTACGAGCTGCTGGCCGCGCTGGTGGCTACCTACGACTACCTCGAAGGGATCGGGGGGATCGAGGAGGTGACGGCATGGGAGCACGAGCTGGGCGTGCGTCTGCTCTCCGGCTTGCCCGAGGGCGCGACGCTCTTCGGATCTCCGACGATGGACCACCGGGTCCCCACGTTCCTCGTCAACTTCGAGGGTGTGTCGTCGGACGACCTCTCGGTCGCACTGGCGAAAGAGGGGTTCGGGGTGTGGAGCGGTGACAACTACTACGCGCTAGGCCTTTACGACCGGATGGCGTGGGGTTCCGCCTTGCGTATCGGGCTCGCCCACTACAACTCGCTCGAGGAGATCGACCGGTTCAACGATGCGCTCGCCACGCTCGTGAAGAACGGGGTCGGTCGGCGGAGCTGAGCGGAAGCTCAGCGGACATCGACTGCACGGCCGTCGCCGACATGGTGCGAGACACGAGGGTCCACCTCTTCGGAGATCCGGCGAAGACGGTTGGCGCGCGGGCAGTCGGGCGGACCGTGCTGCGCGCACGGACGGTGGTTGCGGGCGCCGCGCTGAAGCCCTTGCACGACGCCGTGGTCGTGATCGACGACGGTCTCGTCTCCGCTGTCGAGCCAGCGGGACCCGAGCACGCCGTCGACGTCGACCTGGGGGATGCGACGCTGGTTCCCGGCCTGATCGACGCCCATGTGCATCTGGCCAGCGACTCGGGACCGAGGTTCGGCGGGGTGCCCGACGAGTCGCGCCTGCTCCTGCTCGCGATATCGAACGCCCAGCGCTTCGTGCGTGCTGGCGTGACCACGGTTCGCGACCTCGGGTCTCCCTTCGCAGTGGGCTCGGACCTGCGCGATGCGGTCGACGAGGGACTGGTGCTCGGCCCACGGGTGCTGGCCGCCAACCGCGTGATCACGATCACTGGTGGGCACGGCCATCACATGGGCCTCGAGTGTGACGACATCGGCGGGCTGCGGCGCGCCGTGCGGCAGCTCGCGAAGGACGGGTCGGACTGGGTCAAGGTCATGGCATCCGGCGGGTTCGTCCACGCCCGCCGGTCAGAGGGCGACGCCCCTTTCTTCCCGCTCTTCGATCTGGCCGAGATGCGGACGATCGTGGACGAGGCCCATCGCTTCGGGCTGCTCGTGGCGGCCCACTGCCAGAACCGCGACGCCATCGCCGTGGCGTTCGAGGGCGGCGTCGATACCATCGAGCACTGCACCTTCGCCGCCAAGCCCGAGGCGGTGCTCGACGAGGCGCTCGTGCGTGCGATCGCCGAGCGCGGGACCTTCGTGGTGCCGACCACGAACAACTACTGGCTCACGGTAGGGGTCCCCTGGGCTCCGAAGGACGTCGCCCTTGCCAATCTGCGTCGCCTCTACGACCTCGGTGTGCGGCTCGTGGCCGGGACCGATATGGGGATCCCGACCACGACGCCGGACCTGTACGCCGAAGGCCTCCGGGTGCTCGCCGAGATCGGAATGCCCCTGACCGAGGTCCTGGCCGCTGCGACCACGCTGGCGGCCGAGGCGCTCGGCATCTCCGATGTCACCGGGTCGATCACTCCCGGGCTCTCCGCCGACCTGGTGGCGTTGGACGGGGACCCGCTCGCGGAGGTCGACGCGTACCTCCGGCCGCGTGCCGTGGTCGTCCGCGGCGTGCTCGTGCCCCTCGGCCCTGGGTGGCAGCGGCGGGCTCTTGGGCAGGGAGTCGGGCGGTGACGCTCGTGCTGCGAGACGTGACCGTCGTCGATCTTCCCGCGCGCCGCACGGTACGAGGCTGCTCCGTGCACATCGAGGGGGAGAGGATCACGAAGGTCACCGGCCCGGGGGCCGGCGGGGGGGTTGCCGGCGGGGGGGCTGCCGGCACGGGCGCAGGCGCTGGGGCAGGGGACGGCGCGCAGGTCGACGTCGTCGACTGCGGCGGCCGCTACCTCCTTCCCGGGCTGACGGACGTGCACGTACACCTGCGGGCTGCGCCACACGAGGGACCGCACTCCGACGCTCGCCGGCCGGCCGGTCGCCGCGTGCCCAGCGTCGACGACCTCCTGCCGGTGCTCCACGGCTACCTCTTCTGCGGCGTGACGTCACTCTTCGACGCGGGGAACTTCGGCACCCTGATGTGGCCGCTGCGCGAGGAGGAGCGGAGCGGTCGCCTGCTCTCGCCCCGCATCCATTGTGCCGGCCCCTTCGTGACGTGCACGGGAGGTCACGGGTCGGAGCTGGCCGAGAGCGTGCCGGTCGACACCCTCCCGGGCGACGAGCCGCAGCTGCGGGCCCACCTCGGCCACCGGCCCGATCTGGTGAAGATCACCTACGACGAGCACAACTGGGGTATCCGTCCCCTCATCGCGATCCTGGCCCCGGAGGTCCTCGGGGGGATCATCGAGATCGTCCATGAGGCAGGCCTTCGGGTCACGGTCCACGTGTCCAACGAGCTCCGAGCCCGCGAGGCCGTCGACCGCGGTGCCGATGCGCTGGCGCATCCCGTGATCCAGTCCCCGGTCACCGAGGACTTCGCCGCTCGTCTGGCGCTCCAGCAGGTCCCGATCGCCAGCACGCTGGCCATCGGAGAGCGCTACGTGCGCCTCGCCGACCATCCGGACTTCGTCGACTCCGCCATGTACGTCCATTGCCTCTCTTCCGCAGAGCGCGAGCGTCTCAGGACCCTCGAGCACGAGACGCAGCGAACGAACCGGTGGGCCGATTGGATGCGCGTCATGACCCCGGTCGCTCAGGAGAACGTGCGCAGGGTGGTCGAGGCCGGCGGCATCGTCGCATCCGGGTCGGACCTCTCCTTGGGCCCCGACCTGCTCCACGAGCTCGAGCTGCTGCAGGACGCTGGGATCGATCCTTGGGACGTCCTGGCGAGCGCGACGGCGAGCGCGGCGCGGTACCTGGGCGTAGAGGAGCACCTGGGAACGGTCGAGGCTGGCAAGCTGGCCGACCTCGTCCTGGTCGACCAGGACCCCACCACCGACGTCTCTCGGTTGACGAAGATCTCCATGGTCGTGAAGGGAGGGCAGATCGTCGACCCCTCATCTCTCCTCCTCGCGGGGGAACCACCGATGCGATCCGCCGCACCAGGGCGGCCGTCGGCGAGCAACGTCGCGACGTGACGACGCAGTGACTCGATGCAGGTTGATCATGAAACGACTCCATGAAGAGAGGAAGGACTACCTGATGAAGCCAACGTTCCGCCGATGGAGATCCTGGGTCGGACCGAGTGCGGCGACCGCGATCACCGTTTCACTGGTCGCCGCCATGTCGGTGGCCGACGCGACGGGAGCATCCGCGGCGACCAGGAAGCATGCGACAGCCTCCAAGGGGGCAGTCGTCACCATGGCCGAGGGTGCGCAGGGGACCCCGAACAACATCATGCCGTTCGTGTCCGGTGCCAACAACTCGCAGGCCAACACGAACCTGCAGGAGCAGATGTGGCCCACGCTGTACACGATCGGCACGGCGAGCAACGTCAATGCGATCAACGCACCTCTGAGCCTTGCCGACCCTCCCGTCTACAGCAACGGGGACACCCAGGTGAGCGTCACGCTCAAGCCCTACAAGTGGTCGGACGGCACCGCGCTCACGGCTCGCGACGTCACGTTCTTCATGAACATCCTCAAGGCCAACAAGACAAGTTGGGCCCACTACACGCCGGGTGACATGCCGACAAACGTGGTCAGCTGGACGGCAAAGGGTGCCAATACCGTGGTCTTCAAGCTGAACCGGGCATACAACCCGACCTGGTTCACCGACGACGAGCTCGCGTATATCGTCCCGTTGCCTCAGCATGCGTGGGACAAGGAATCGGCGACGGGGGCGGTCGGCACATACGACCTCACGACAGCGGGGGCCAAGGCCGTCTACAGCTTCTTGAACACGCAAGGTGAGAACACGGCGACCTACGGCTCGAACCCGCTGTGGCAGGTGGTCGACGGAGCCTGGAAGATCAAGCAGTACACAAGCAACGGGTTCGTCGCTCTCGTGCCGAACACTGCGTACTCGGGCCCCGACAAGCCGAAGATCGCCAAGTTCGAAGAGGAGCCGTTCACCTCCTCGACAGCCGAGTTCAACGCGCTGCTGGGCGGCAATCTGGACATCGGCTACGTGCCCCTCAACGACCTGGCCGAGAAGTCGCGCGTCCAGGGGGCCGGGTACCGCCCCGTGCGTTCCGAGCTCGTCGCGGTGAACATGCTCTCGCTCAACTACTACAGTCCGGTCGTCGGGCCGCTGGTCAAGCAGGTCTACATCCGTCAGGCGCTGAACGACGTGATGGACCAGCCGGCGCAGATCTCCGCCATCTTGCACGGGACGGGGGGGTACGTGGACTTCGGACCGATCCCGACCGTGCCGAAGACGCCGTACATGGCGGCGCTCCAGAAGAAGAGCCCGTTCGACGTCTCCGCGGCGCGCAAGCTGCTCACCTCCCACGGATGGAAGATCCCTTCGAACGGAGCGGCCGAGTGCGTTCGTCCGGGGACTGGATCCTCGGAGTGTGGCGCCGGGATCGCGAAAGGAAAGACCCTGACCTTTTCGCTCGTCTATGTGAGTGGCAGCGGTTACCTGACAGCGACCATGGAGAACTACAAGAGCGACGCGAGCGAAGTCGGTATCGTGTTGAACCTGTCGCAGCAGCCGTTCAACTCCATCGTCGGAGACATCTGCGGGACGCCGACATGCGACAGTCCGGGGTGGCAGATCGCCAACTGGGGTGCGGGGTTCTCGTGGAACTTCGGGTCGCCCTACCCGGTTGGAGCGACCATGTTCGAGGGGCACGTCGGACTGGATTACCCGGTCCCGAAGAAGCTCGCGTCGCTCATCACCGCCACGGAGACCGCTCCGGTGTCGAAGACGGCGGAGGCGATGAAGGCCTACGACTCCTGGGTCATCAAGAACGACCCCGAGGTCTGGCAGATCGAGACGTATACCCTGAATGCCGTGTCGAACAAGCTGAAGGGCGTCACGTTCTACCCGGTGACGGGGAACGTCTTCCCGCAGGACTTCGTAGTCAAGTAAGGTAGGTCTCTTGGTCCGCATGGAACTTGGGCCAGCATTCGCCGGCGTGGGTCGCCATCGGCTGGTGGCGACCCACGCCTCGTCTTCGGTGTGTGCCCATCACGGGCCGGAACCCAGGGTTTCTGGGAACGCTGGAATCGAAAGAGCAGGTCATGATCGCGTTCCTCATTAGGCGAGTCGGTCAGGCGTGCATCGTCGTGGTGGGGGTCTCGCTCATCGTCTTCCTGATCACGCACATGCTGCCCGGCAGCCCAGCCCGGGCGATCCTCGGCATCCAGGCGACGCCCGAGGCGGTCCGGAAGTTCAACGAAGCCAACGGGTACGACAAGCCGATCTTCGTCCAATTCGTCGTGTACTGGCAGCATCTCCTCGCCGGGAATTTCGGGTTCTCCTACAAGAAGGACCTTCCGGTCCGGACCCTGATCGCCGACGACGCTCCGAAGACCCTGCTCCTCGTCGGGCTCGGCTTCTTCTTCGCGTTCTTGGTGGGGATCCCGATCGGGCTGTGGCAGGCGGTGCGCCGGAACAGGCTCGACGATCACTTCTTGACGTCGCTCTCCTTTGTCGGCTACTCGATGCCGGTGTTCTGGCTGGGCATGCTGCTGATCTGGCTGCTCGCAGTCTCGCACCACGTGTTCCCGGCCGAATCGCCTCCCGCTGCGACGGTGGGGCAGGTGCTCGATCATCCGGTGAGCCTGGTGCTGCCCGTCGCCACCCTCAGCGTCGTCGAGGCACCGGGCGTGATCCGGTTCATGCGGTCGGCAGCGATCGAGAACCTGGCCGAGGACTACGTGAGGACCGCGACGGCCAAAGGGGCTCCCAGGGTTCGTGTCGTGCTGGTCCACGTGCTGCGCAACTCGCTGCTGCCGGTGATCACCCTGATCGGGCTCACGCTGCCGCTCGTGCTGTCAGGGTCGATCGTCGTGGAGACCGTCTTCAACTATCCGGGAATGGGGCTGCTCATGTGGACAGCCGCCCAGTCGCGCGACTACCCGACGCTGCTGGGCGGCGCGATCGTGATCGGGGTCGCGACCGTCGTGGGCTCGTTGCTCGCCGACGTGCTCTACGCCATCGTGGACCCGAGAGTCAGGCTCACGCGATGACGCAGGCGACGGCCCTCACGCCTCGCGGCGTCTCCGGGGCGCCGCCGTCGGCGGCCACGCCCGTACGCGTCCGTGCGGGAGAGCTGCTACGGGCGATCGGCCGGTGGTGCGGGTCCCACAAGCTGGGGTTCGCAGGGCTCGTGGTCATCGTGGCGCTGACGCTCTTCAGCTTCGTGGGTCCGCTCGTCTACCACACCGATCAGGTGCACACGCACCTGACGGAGGTGAACCTGCCGCCGAGCGCGAGCCATCCGCTCGGCACGGACAACGTCGGCTACGACATCCTCGGGCGGCTCATGGAAGGCGGGCAGTCCTCCCTGGAAGTCGGGTTCGCTGCGGCGCTGCTGGCCAGCTGCATCGGGACGCTGTGGGGAGCGATCTCGGGGTATGTCGGCGGGTGGGTGGACGCGCTGATGATGCGAGTCGTGGACTCGGCCTTCGCCATCCCTCCGCTCCTTCTCCTCCTCTTGCTGGGCACGATCTTCACCCCGTCGGTGCCCGAGCTCATCGTCGTGCTGGGCCTGGTGTCGTGGCTGATCACCGCTCGG
>JAKAQM010000116.1 GCA_021822565.1 Actinomycetes bacterium
CACGGACGGCGAGGGCTCGGACGCGGCGGTGGACGCGGTGGTGGACGCGGTGGTGGACGCGGTCATCGACGCCGTCATCGAGCCCGCGCACCGCGACGTCGCGCTGCGCGTCCAGCAGCTGACGGCCGCCCTCATGGCCAAGGGGGTCGAGGACACCGCGTGGTACCGACTGGCCGGCCCGCTCGCCTTCTGCGAGGTCGGGGGCGACCCGGCACGCAGCCGCCATGACGCCCTCGAGCGCTGGCACGACCGCGCGACCGAGCGCGTGGCCCGCCACGCCTGCGGGCTCGTGCCGGGAACGACCCACGACACCAAGCACGCGCAGGACGTGCGCTCCCGGCTGTACGCGCTCTCCGAGATGGCGGTCCCGTTCGAAGAGGGGCTGACGGCACTGCGAGCTGCCATCGACCTCGGCGGAGCAGGCGGGGAGCTGGCCTGCGAGACCAGGGTGGCGGCGCAGCTCGCGCTCGGGGTGGTCCCGCCGCTCGACGAGGAGCCGCCCCAAGAGGCGGGCGGCGGTGCGGGATGGTCAGGTCAGGACGTCTCAGCCCGGTTGGGCGCTGCGCTGGTCAAAGGGGCCCGAGAGGCGAAGCGGCGGTCATCGTGGGTCGCGCCCGACGAGGGCTACGAAGCGCAGCTGCGGATGCTTGCCGAGACGCTTCTCGCAGATCGAGCTTCGCTCCTGCGCCGTTCGTTCGGCCCGGTCCTCGTCGAGGCCATCCGGCTCGGCGCGCTCGATTCCCTCTCGTCGGTCGTGCTCCGCCACGCGCTCCCCGGCGTGCCGGACTGCTACCAGGGGGACGAGGTGTGGAACCTCTCCCTTGTCGACCCCGACAACCGGCGCCCCGTCGACTTCGAGCGCATGGCTCGCGCGCTCGAGCTCCTCGACCGCAACGGCGCCGAGCCGGCCGAGCTTCGACGCTCCTGGCGAGACGGGCGCATCAAGCTCCACGTCACCGCCTCGTGCCTCCGGGCGCGCCACGGTCCCGGTGCCGCCGCCTTCTCGCCCGACGCGGCCTACCTCCGGCTCGCCGCCTCGGGGCCGGCCTCCGGTTCCGTGCTCGCCTTCGCGCGCCGGGCGGTCTCCGCCGCTGGCATCGCCAGCTGGGCAGTGGCGGTGGTCACCCGTCTCGGAGCGCGGCTCGACGCGCTCGGCGACGACCTGCCGGCAGGCGCCTCGTACGAGGGGACCGTGATCCGGCTGCCCGAGGGCGTGCCCCGGTTCCTCTCGGACGCCATCGCCGGCCGTCGGGTCGCCGTGCACGACGATGCGGTCGACGTGGCAGAGGTCCTCGCCATCCTGCCCGTCGCATTGCTCGTGGCTGGACCCGGTGACCCGCAGTGACGCTCGAGCGTTGCACCGCGCCCCCCGCACGGGTGCGGGTGCGCCGCACCAATCTCGGCCGCACCCGCTGGGTCCAGCGCCGCGCGGAGCTCGCGGCGCTGGCGAGCCTCGTGGCGCTGCCGCTCCTCGTCTACGCCCTCCCGGCCCTCCTCGGTCACCCGGTCGTCCCCGGCGACGATCTCACCCAGAACCTCCCGCTGAGGGAGCTGGTCGGCCGAGATCTCCGCTCGGGTCGGCTTCCGATCTTCGACCCGTACCTCTGGGGGGGTGCGCCGCTGCTCGCGGGGTGGAACGCCGGCGCGGCGTATCCCCTCACGTGGCTCTTCGCGCTGCTGCCGGGAACCGCCGCCTGGACCGTGAACCTGGTCGCCGCTTCGACGACCGCGACGCTCGGCGGCTACGCCTTCCTCCGGGCATCCCGGCTCGGGATCCTCGCGAGCTGGGCGGGGGCGACGACGTTCGCCTTCGGCGGCGCCATGGTGGCGCAAGTCCCCCACATCGGCCTCCTCATCGGCATGAGCTGGGCGCCGCTCGGCCTGCTCGCCCTCCTCCGCCTCACGGCTCCGGGTCCCGTCGCGTGGCCGTCCAGATTGCGCTGGGCTGTCGTGCTGGGTGTCACCGTGGGTCTCGTGCTCGTCTCGGGGGAGCCCCGCGCGATCACCGACGTCGCAGTGGTGCTCGTGCTCTACGGCGCGTGGCGCCTCGTGCGGCTGCGCAGGGCCGCTGCTGCGGCCACCGTGGGCGTGGGCGCCGGAGCCCTCCTCGGCCTCGGCCTGGGTGCCATCCAGCTGTTGCCCGGTCTCGCGGCGGTCGCGACGTCACAGCGCGCCGAGGTGAGCGCCTTCCTCTTCGGCGCCGGTTCGCTGCCGGTCCGATGGCTGGCCCTGCTCGGCGTGCCGGACCTGCTCGGCGGCTCCGGGTCCTTCGGCCAACCCGTCTTCTTCGCCAACTACAACCTGACCGAGGTCAGCGGGTACGTCGGACTGCTCCCGCTCGTCGCGGCGATCGCCCTGTTCTCGACCTGGCGCCGTCACCGGCCCCTCCCCGACTGGCTGGTCTGGGAGGTCGTCGCCGCAGCAGGCATCCTGCTCGCGCTCGGCACCAACACGCCGCTCTGGCACGTGCTCATCCACATCCCGCTGTTCGGCGGCCAGCGCCTCCAGAGCCGAAGCATCCTCGTCACGGACCTCGCGCTCGCGATCCTCCTCGCCTACTGGCTCGACGGGTGGGTGCGCGCGCCCCGCCGTCCATGGAGGCACGCTCGGAGATCATCCCGACCCGCTGCAAGCGACCAGGAGCAGCAGGAAGGCACGCTCGGCGCGGGAGTCGCGCTCGGCGCTCTCCCGCCGCTCGCCGTCGCAGGTCTCGTCGTCACCGCGCTCGCGGCTCAGGCGCCCCTCCTCGAATGGATGGGCGTGGCCGACCGCGTCGCGACGCACGTCTCGGGGCTCCGGTCGTGGCTCGCGCCTGCACTCGTCCTCGCGCTCGGAGCGCTCGCGCTCGTCGTGGCCGGACCCCGGCTCAGCCCGAGAACCCGGGGCACCCTTGCGGCCGTGCTCATGGTGGTGGACCTCGTCGTGTTCAGCGTGACCGCCGTCGTCGAGCTGGGCGCGCCGTCACCGGCTTCTCGCCCCTCGCCGCCGGCAGTGCCGACGGCCCAAGGGGCACCGCTGGCCGCAAGGGCGAGGCCCTCCACGGGGCGTAGGGCTTCCACGGTCCGATCGATCGCGGCCCTTCACCTGTGGGGTCGCTTCGCCGTCTACGACCCGGGCTTGCTCGACCCCTCCGAGCTGGCTGCCATGGGCGTCCCCGACACCAACGTGCTCGACGGCACGTGGTCGGTCCAAGGCTACGGGTCCATCGTCGACGGCCCGTACGCCGTCGCCACCGGGGTCCACGGCCTCTCGGGACAGGGACAGGACGTCTTCTCGCCTCGCGCAGCCGCCGACGGCGTGCTCGATTCGCTCTCGACGCAAGCGGTGCTCGCTCCCTCCCGGTACCTGCGGACCCAGCCGCTGCGGACCCAGCACCTGCCGACCCAGCACCTGCGAACGCGGCCTCGGAACGGGAGGGACCTCGGCACCGGGTCGGGCAGGAGCCTGGCCGGTGATCGGCATCTGCAGCGAGACGTGCAGACGACCTGGTTCCTCGGTACGCCGCTCTTGGTCCGCTCCGCACGCATCAGGATCGCGACGACTTCGACCCCCGGCCACGATGCCGCAGGCGGGATCCGCATCGGGCTCCTGTCCGTCGGAGGCCACGTGGACTGGGCACGCGCGCGGCGGACAACGCAAGAGCACGGCGCATCGCGTGCCGTCGCGACGTGGGAGGTCTCCTGGCCCTCGCCGAGGCCGGCGGTGGGCGTCGTGGTCGGGTCGAAGGTCACCGCCGCGGCGGGCGCGCCCGACGTCACCGCCGTCACCGGACGCTCCTATGCGCTCGACGGCGTGCTGCAGGACGGCCTGGCCGCTCCGCATTGGCGCTATGGCGGCCAGGACGGCGCGTTCTCCGTGTTCGTCGACCAGCGGGCACGCACGCCGCTGTCGCTACGCCCGCTGGCCGGGAGGTCGTTGCGCGGCGCCACCGTGCGCCGGCTGTCCGGCCCACCGCTCGAGCCGAGCGCCGCGCTCGTCTCTTCGCCCCACGGCGTCGACGTCGTGCGCGCGGTCGCCTCCGTGCCGGGTTGGACCGCGTCGTGGACCGCGTCGTCGGGCCCGCCGCGACCGCTCGCCGTCCGCAGTCTCGGCGTCGTCCAGTTCGTCAGCGTCCCGGCAGGACGCGGGGTCGTCACGTGGCGCTACGCGGCCCCGAGCCTCTTCGCCGGGGAGCTGCTCTCCATCGCCTCGCTCGCCCTCGTCGCGGCGGCGATCGTCGTCGCCGCACCCTGGTGCCGCCTTTGGCCTTCCGGCCCCCGGCGTTCCGGCCCCCGGCGTTCCGGCCTCCGCCGCGTGCATCGTGCGCCACGTACCCATTCGTTCAGCTGACGGGCCTGCCTGGCTAAGGTCGGCTGCACATGACCTCGGACGCCGAACAGAGGGTGCTGCGCCTCTTCGCTCGAGTCACCGAGGCGCTCGCGCGGGCGACGTGGGCGCTTCTGTCTGCGGACCCGGGCCTCGGCAGGTCCGTCGTGGACGACGACGAAGAGATCGACAGGCAGGTGGGATCCACCGAGGAGACGCTCTGGCAGGACCTCGACGCCATCATCGGCGGCTCGCGAGAGGCGCGTCACCTGATCCGCCTGCTCTTCGTCCTCTCGGAGCTCGAGAGGAGCGCAGACCTCGCCGAGCACATCGCGCAGCGAGCGATCTACGGACTCGGCGGCGAGATGACGCCGGCCAGCCGCGGGATCGTGCAACGCATGTCCGAGGTCGCCATCGACATGTGGCGCGCGGCGTCGGACGTGTTCGCGAGCGGGAAGCCCGGCACCGTCGACCTCGACGAGACAGACGAGGAGCTCGACATCCTCCATGAGCGGCTCACCGCCGAGGTCGCCAGGGGCTCGATGCAACCGCCCATCGCCGCTCAGGTCACCCTGCTCGCCCGTTTCTACGAGCGCCTCGGCGACCATGCGGTCAACCTGAGCCGCAGGCTCGGACCACCCGAGAGCTCGCCCGAGGCCTAGCGCGCCGGGCTCTCGTCCGAGCGTGGCCTCAGCCGACCGAGCCTGTCGTCGGGCGTCTGGCCAGCGTCACCCTCGCCGACTCGTGCGCGCCGCTCGGGGTCGTCCATCCCACCTCGACGCGCTCACCCGGTGCCAGACGAAGCACGTCTGTGCGAAGTGCCACAGCCGACCGGACGGGACGTGTGGCGAGCTCGGTGATGACGTCTCCCTTCACGATCCCGGCCTTCGCCGCGGGGGACGACGGCACCACGGCGACCACGTGGGCACCCGGCACCGCCGCTGTGGACGGAGCCGATGTCCCCCCCAGCCCCCCGGGCGACACGACCACCACGCCCAGGAAGGCGCCCCGTCCGAGCGGCGGCTCGATCGGAGGTGCCGGGGCTGCAGCACCGTTCCGGGACACGGCGGGTGCGCTCGTGCCCCACACGCTGTAGCCGATCCCTAGACCGAGCGCGACCATCGCGATCGCCGCGATCACGCTCCCGACGATCACCCAGGGAAGCGGCCGGCGCGGTGCCGGCGGCCCAGGTGGAGCCCCAGGCGGGCCAGGCAGCCCAGGGGGTGCGCTGCCGGACCATCCGGGTCCCCAGCCGTACCATTGCGGCGGCCCGCCCCAGGGCGGGGTGGCCCAGGGCGGGACGTTCGGTGGGACGTTCGGTGGGGTCCCCCAGGGCGGGGTGCCTGGTTCAGGGGCGCCTGGTTCGGGGGCGCCTGGTTGGGAAGCGCCTGGTTCGGGGGCGCCTGGTTGGGAAGCGCCTGGTTCAGGGGCGCCTGGTTCGGGGGCGGCGGTGGGAGCAACGGTCGGAACCGGCACTTCGCCTGGGGCGCCGGCTTCGGCACCCGTCATCTCGCCTGGGGCGCCGCCGGCAGATTCGCGGTCGTTCGCCTCGGGATGCTCGGACATCGCACCTCCCGTATCGACTCTCCGTCTGCCCGACCTGGGACCAGACTCCGATGAGGCGAGTACAGCTCAGCCGCATAAGGAAGCCCTACACACCGGTCCAAGAAATCGTAAGAAGTGCCCCTTGGTCGCTCGTGTGCCGATCCGAGAGCCAGAGTACGTGCCGCGCGAGACTGGCGAAGCCGACAGCGCAGACAGGAGGACGCGATGAGCGCCACGTTCGATTTGGACGACGGCACCTTGACCGAAGAGCAGACGGCAATGCTCCAGACGTGCCGTCGCTACGTGGACAGAGTCCTGCGTCCGTTCATCGCGGCGGACCGCGAGCGCGAGTGGGTGTTCGAGCCCGAGATGCGGCTCGCCGCACACGTCCTCGAGGAAGCCGACCGAGCAGGTCTGCGCAGCCTGGGCGTTCCCGAGCAGTACGGGGGCGTCGCGCTGGAGCGCGAGAGCGAGGCGTGGACGTTCGCGCTCATCGCCGCGGAGCTCGCACGCGGCGACGTCGGGGTTGCCGACAAGCTGGTCCAGAACTGGAAGATCTCCGTGCTGCTCCGAGAGCTCGCCTCGCCGTCACTTCAAGGACGATGGTTCTCCCGCTACATGGCGGATCCTCAGTTCCTCATGGCCCACTGCCTCACCGAGCCGAGGGGCGCGTCGGACCGCTGGCTCCCGTACAACGTTCCCGAGGCAAACATGGACACCAAGGCGTTCCTTTCGAAGGGCTTCTGGACCATCGACGGGCGAAAGCAATTCATCAGCAACGGGTACGACGCGAGCCTGTACGTCGTGTACGCCAACACCGACGACTCGGTCGGCATGCTCCAGGGAACGAGCAGCTTCCTCGTCCCGCGCGAGACGCCCGGCCTCGAAGTGACGCGATGCAACGAGACCGTCGGCGGCCGCTACATGAACAACGGCGAGATCGTCTTCGACGGCTGCCGGGTCCCAGAAGACCACCTCCTCGCCCATAACGACGCCCTGGGCAAGGCCGGCATCTACTTCCGGCCCGGCAAGATCATGCAGGCGGCGAAGAACCTCGGGATCGGGATCGCCGCGTTCGAGGACACCGTGGGGTTCGTGCACGAACGGGGCCAGGGAGGACGGGTCCTCATCCAGCACCAGGCGGTCGCCGTTCGGGTGGCGGAGATGGCGACCAAGCTCGAGGCGGTGGCTGCGCTCCTGCGGCAGGCCGCCAGAGCCGTGGACGTCCGCAGACCGAACGCGGACGCGCTCGCGGACATGGCAAAGGTCTTCGCCTCGCACCAGATCCTCGACGTCTGCACCCAGGCGATGGAGCTCCATGGCGGCTACGGCGCGATGCTCGAGGTGGGGATCGAGAAGTACCTGCGTGACGCGTCGGTGTACCTGCACATGGACGCCACCACGGACATCACGAACTTCCGGATCGTAAAGGCGCTGTTCCCATCCACCGCAGGCACCTACGCCGGCCCAGCGTGATGCGGGACGAACCCGCGCGCGGGCCGCACCCGCGGCCCAACCGCGCCCGCGCGGATAAGGTGGGCGGGTGCAGGACCTAGGTGTGAGTCAGGAGCCCTGCACCCGCCCTTCGCGGATGGTGGGTGCAGGGTGGATCGGTTTCCTGCACCTACCAACTCCACGTGTATAGCACGTCACTACGTCGAGTTGCAAGCTGCACGTAGCTGGCGCACCGGCCCTCGATCACGCTACGCATCCGGGATCCGCGAAGCTCTGGCGCCGAGCATCGCCGTGCCATCGCTGCGCGGATCCGATGCACCGTCGACGACGCCCCCGGTTCCCACCCGGAGCACTTGGGCATGCCCCATCTCGTCGTCGAGCGGCTCCACGATCCGGACGGAGAACCGCCCCTCTCGAAGCGACGCGACCGCATCGCCGGGTGCGTCTCGCTCCGCCGTCACGACCGAGTAGCGGCTCTGCGCCTCGGTGTCGCCGACGACGAAGCGCGGCGCAGAGACCGCCTGGGTGGCATCCTTGCCCGCCGCGAGCTGCAGCATCACCTGGCTCAGGATCTGCGGCTGCGCCCGCCCGCCCATGGTCGCGAGCACGAGCGAGGGAGTCCCGTCGCGATCGTCGACCATGGCAGGGCACAAGGTGTGCGGCGGCATCAGTCCCGGAGCCAGCTCGCCTGGGGATCCTCTACGTAGCGTGAACATGCTCTGGCGATTGTGGAACAGCACGCCGGTCTCGGGGTCGAGGACTCGCGACCCGAAGCTGTGGAACACGCTCTGCAGCATGCTCACCGAACCCCCGAACGCGTCGTAGGCGACGATCGCGACCGTGTCCCCGCTGGGCGACGCCGGCTCGTCCGCGACGAGCGGCGTCTCGGACCCCCCGGAGCGAGAGCCGGCGGAGAGGTCGATCTCGGCGAGCCGCTCACGGAACGCCTCTTCACCCACCCAGCGCGAAGGATCGCTGAGCAGATCGTCCCGAAGCATCGAGATCTCCCCGAAGGCTCGAGCGAGCACCGCCGCGTCGGCACCCAGCAGGTCGTAGCCCCGAGCGAGAAGCCGGCCGACGGCCTCCACCAGGGCGCAGAAGAAGATCCCCTGGGACGGCGGCCCGGCGGCGAACAGCCGTGGCGCCAGGTCCCCCCCATCGGCCACGACCGCCTCGCCGACGACGGCCTGGTGCTCGGCGAAGT
>JAKAQM010000117.1 GCA_021822565.1 Actinomycetes bacterium
ATGGTCCGCTGGTTCACCCGGACCGCCGGCACCGGGAGCGTGCCCGCATGGAACCAGTTGTAGGCGGTCTGCGGGTGGATGCCCTGGCGACGTGCCCACTCGGTCAGGTTCACAGGTTGATCGTATCACTAGAACGGGTGTTCGTTGTGTATTACTGACTTATGTTGGAGCAGTTCGCAACCCTCTCGATGACGTCGGTCAGCCAAAGGGTCGCGTCGGGGTCCCAGCCGGCGAGCACGCTGTAGCCGTCGGCGACTGGCGCCGCCACGCTCCTCGTGGCGAGGTAGCCCCCGACGGTCATGTGGACCCCGTCGAAGTGCTCGGCTACGACGCGCCAGTCCGGCAGGTAGAAAGGACCCTCGTGCCCCGTCCAGCTCCGCCAGTCCCCCAGCCTGCTCATCGTGACGTCGACCGGGGCGATCTCGACGAGTCGGGCCCAGTCGACAGGCGCACGGATCTCGAAGACCCTGGCACCCGACGCGATCCCAAGTGACCACACGACGACCCGCTCGTCGCCGGTCTCCTCTGCACACACGAGGTGGAGGGCGGGAACGGGAGAGACGGCTCGGCTCGTCCAGAACCCGGGGATCGGGATGGACCACCAGTCCCCGGAGGCGTTCTGCGGGACGTCGCTCGGGGACCGATGGCGTGCCCGCGCACTGGTCTCCTCGGCGAGCAGGCTCTCGGTCGACGTCTTCACTTGCTCGCTCACCTGGTCGCCACGAGGGGGCCCTGTCCCGTCGTCGGTGGCCCGCGCGGCGAAGCGCTGGTCGCCGCGCACCACGTCGTCCCACCACCACTCGGTCGCCGGCGATGCGACGAGGGCGTCGGCCACCGGATGGAGCTCATCGGCGGCAGCAACGAGCAGGCGGTCCTCGTCGCGCTCGTTGCCCCAGAACCCAAAGCCCCGGGCCACATGCCTGAGCGCCTCGAGCACTGCCATGGAGTCCCCGACGTCGACGCGGCGTCGACCGTCCGGGTCGTGCACGATGCGACGGACCGCGTCCCGCGCATGCTCCGGCTCCACGCCGGCGAGCGCCAAGCGGTGAGCGTTCGCAGCTTCTTCCGCGGATCGCCTGCCTCGATGGAGCGGGTCGATGACGACGCGCCGTCCGAGCACCGACCGTGGTCGCCGACCTCTTCGTCCAGAAGACGCGTTGGTGAAGGCTGCGATGTTGGGGGGATAGGGCAGTTCCAACGCATCGAGGAGGTCGACGAACCTCAGCCCGGTGAGCTCGGCGACGAGGCATCGCCCCACTGGCGCCGCCAGGACTGCATCGACTCGGCCGGGGCTCTCGGGTGACTCGGTCATGGTTCGCCTGTCAACGATACGCACCGACGTTCTGCGCGACAGGCACGCGTTCATCGGCGTGGTCGGGTCGCCCCGCTACCGGCGCTATGGGTGCAGTGATGCCCGGTCGACCATCGCGAACAGGGGCGCTACGTTCTGACCCGTCGGTCGCCTCGAGGCGTTCCCGGCAGCGCTGGGATCAAGACGTGGCAGCCGGTCCTTGGACGGCAGGCGGCGCGCGATGTCGGAACTGGCCGGTCGTACTCTGTCGGGAGTGTCGGTTCCCATTTGCCCACCGCCCCGGGGACGTAGGGATCCGCGCGGGACTTGTAACAGACGGCGTCGAAGCCATGAGGTGTTGGCGCCAGCGCCTCGAGGGCCCAGGGACCGCCACAATCCACGCGAACCTGCAGCTCGTCGAACACCATCGCGTGATGGCGACACCCAGACACCGGTGCGAGACCTCTGTGTAGGTGCCCACGCTCCGCCACTCGACCATCGAGGGCGCCGCTGCACCCCGACCGCGCAGCACCAGGGTGGGTGGCACCCTGATGAACGCGCTCTGCCCGGACGAGCTACCGAGGTAGCCGCCGAGCTCGTGGCGCGCGCTTATCTCGGTGCTGTGGGTGGCTGTCACGCCGGTGACGCCTGGATAGCCCTCCAGTCGGCACGACCGGCTACTCGTGTCCCCGTAGCTGAGGACCACCCCGCTGTAGATGGCGGCACCGGTCAGCCCCGAGAGTCCGATGTCGAGCTGCGCGGGCGGCAAGGTGGAGGTCCAAGCGCAGCGCGCAGTGTGCTTTCACGCTGCGACGCCGGGACGACTCGGCCCCGGAGTCGAGTGGTGGCGCGTCGTGCTCGCCGCGAGTCGCAAAAGGCCGGGGGCAGGAGCACGGTCATCGATGCGCGTCACCCGAGCGGGCAAAGCCGATTCGAACGAGCCTGGAAGCAAAGCCCTCGTCGGCAAGGAAGGTGAACGCCGCATGGTCCGCAACCGCCAAGCCGGACGTTCCGAGGCACGTCTCGTACGGGGTGTGGACTGCCACGAGCGGGGTGACCTTCGCGGTCCGCCCGTCGATCTTCCAGACCCGTAGCGGACCTCTGCAACTCCATCCGGAGCCGACGCGCGACGACCCGCTCCCGACGATACCGTCGCCGGCGAGCGTCGAGGAGGTGGGAACCACCTTCACGGCCCCGGTCGCACCGATCTCGACGAGCCGCGGGTGCGTCGTCGTCTCGTTCGCTGGGTTGGAAGGTGTGGTGTGGACTGTGTAGCCGTACGCCCACACCTCGCCGCCGACCGCAGACATCCATTCGATGAACTCGCCACCGCTGTAGACGACCCTCGGCGTGGTCCGTCCCGGGCCGAGAACTTCTATGACCTCTCGACCACCCGTGGGCGCGCCGGCGAGCCAGAGGTTCTGTCCACTCCCGACAAGGACGTTGCGAGGAAGGCCGTCTCCTGGCAACACGCTGCTCGGAAGCGTCCTCATCACCGCGCCGGTGGACGGTGAGATCTCGACCAGGCCGTCACCTGGCGTCCCCGGCGTGCCGTATCCCCAGAACCAGACCGCCCCGTCGGCATAGGCGAGCTCGCAGTGGGCACGTGAGCTGCCGGACACCGTCACGTCGACCGGTGGGAGCACGACCGATCGGCCCGTCGCAGGGTCGAAGCGCTCGAGTCGGACGCTCTGTGTGTTGGTGGGCGAGAGGTTCGTGATCACCGTCAGGAAGATGTCGCGTCCGCCTCGGACGACGTAGGCGCCACAGGCCTCGAGCGGAAACCGGTGCACGCGGCGCATGGTTGCCGGATCGACCTCTTCGACACTGCACCGTGTCGCCTGCGTGGTGCCGGCCGACGTTGACGACGGCCTCCCCACGAGCCAGAGCTCGTGGTCCAACGAAACGATGTCGCTCGGAGAGAAGCCGGGAAGCCCGACCGAGCGTGCGGTCGCTCCATCGCTCGTCGAGACCGAGTAACCGCTCGACGACGGCGGTGTCGAGCGGTGGGCGGGCGGACCGGAGGGCGGCGGAGGCGAGGAGGAGCCGACCAGCCCCGCTACCAGCCCCGCTGCCCCGACAACGGCGAGCACGCCCAGCGCGTAGCGACGCCGTCGTCTGCGGCGCGCCTCTTCGAAGAGGGACTCGGGCGGTTCAGGCCCTTCGGCTTCTACGGGACGTTCCGCCTTCGGCAGCCGCGTCGTCATGTCAGTGGACCGCCTCGATCATGGCGATGAGCTCGCTCTTGCGGTATCCCGACCGGCGGGCGGATCGCACGAGCTCTCGCACTTGTGCGACGAGAGCGCTCTTGTCCGGAGTGCCCGCAACGGTGATCCCGTGCCCGCGCCGGAACTCGAGGAGGCCCTCGTCCCGGAGCAGGTGGAGCGCCCGAAAGACCGTGTTCTTGTTGACACCGATCACTACGGCAAGGTCCTTGGCGAGCGGCAGCCGGTCACCTGGGCGTGCTTCGCCTTCTGCGATCGCGCGGCGGATCTCGGCTGCGACCTGCTCGGCGAGCGGCATCGGATCGCTCCGGTCGACACGCAGGTCCATAGTCCCTATCGTACTAGTACTACTCGACTATAGGAAGAGGTCACAGCGGGCGACTAGCCGGCGTTCGGGGCGCATCCTCCCCGGACTCTTGTGGGTGGATTGGGGATGCGCGTTAGGGGCGATAGATCAGGCAAACGGTCGGCGCCTGGGCCACGGGACTTCGCCCTGGAGAACGCGTCCGTCGCCAAGTCTCACGCTGAGAGTCTCAGGCGGGTCGTCTTCCGGGAGTGCCGCCGCGCCGAAGCGCACCTTCCCGCTGTAAAGGAGGCCCGAGTGTCCCACGCGTCGCCACCTCCACCTCCACCTCCACCTCCACCGCCGCATCACTCCATCGTTCGGGAGGTCCCCTCCGACCTCCTCAGCGCGGCTCAGGACGCCCAGACACGTTGGCTCGTGGCAGCGGCGAGGCGGCGTCTACGAGAAGAGGCGGCACGAGTGCAGCGTGTGTGGCGTGAGACCCACGCCGACGAGAGCCCGGCCGACGAGTTGTAGCAGCGCCGTCAGGCTTACGCGTCGCATCGGCTCCCTTTCGCGATACACCTGCGATAACGCGCTGCTGAACCGGCGTTACAGTGACGCCATCGCGTGCCGCCTCCGGCCGCGTACAGGGGGCACCGGCCAGGCGGTCTCCAGGTCCGCCCCCGGAGCTGCAACGGGCGCGGCTGGCCGCCTGGCGGACACAGGGGAGCGCACTATCCGAGCATCAAGATATATTGATGCTGATGGACCCTGTCGTCGTGGAGAGCGCCCGCAAGCACGGAGTGCTCGACCAAGACATGCTCCACGCCTACCGAAATCCCCTCCGAGTGTTCGAGCTCGACGACCTCACGATGCTCATTGGAGCCGATGCGGCCGGGCGAATGCTCGAGATCGGACTGGCGACGGCTGAGGGCATCGAGTTCATCGTCCATGCCATGCCTGCCCGCGAGAAGTTCCTGAGGTGACGATCATGCCCCGTTCCGTCCAAGACATCCTCGACCACGCCGACGAACTCGCCAAGCGCTTCGAGGACTACGAACCCTCTCCCGACGACGAAGTCGCCGTCGCTGAGTACCTTCTTCGCCGAGCCGCTCTGGCAAGAGCCAGAAGTGAGCGACAGATCACCGAAGCTGTGGACGCGGCGCGACGGGCCGGCATCTCGTGGAAGCGGATCGGGGTGGAACTCGGCATCTCGGCTCAGGCAGCGCAACAGCGTTACGGGTCGCTCTCCAAGTCCGCGTGACGCTTGACGCGAACGTCCCGCTGCCGGCGATAGAGGGCGCGCGCTCTCAGCAAGGGATCGATCTTCGGAGACGCGCGATAGAGGACGCCCCGCGGTCGGCCGCAAGCTGAGACCAAGGCTCGGGTTGTGTTCCGTAGGCTGTCGACATTGGGCGACCAGGGTGGCTTCGCCGCGGGGTCCGGGTCCATCGGCCACAAGCCCCCGATGGAGGCACCGCCGTCTGAGCTGCCTCCTCCGCTTGCGTTCGCGCTCGCGCGCCGCTACGAACAGCTGCCGGTTGTTCGTGTTCGCTCTCGGCGAGACATTCGTCGGCTCGATCGCGCAGAGTCCCTATGGATCCGGCGTGCTCTTCGGCCGCATCTCCAAGCCGACGCTGTGCGTGCCAGCACCGAGCAGTGGTGGCTGGCCCAGGTCACTCGAGCGTGCAGCAGCGTCGTAGCCGTGCTGGAGCGACTGGAGTCCGCGGGGGTCGCGCCAGAGCTCTCCCCGCAACCTTGGCGACCGACGTGGCTGTTTCAACTCTGGTGGAACACGCTGAGTCCGGGCGCTCGGACCTGGCTCCGGAACCGGCGTGCGCCGGTCCGACGCTCGCGACAGTGACACTGTGCCGGCGTTCAGGGCGCCCTGTCGCTCCAGTGGCGAGTGCGTTATTGGGCTGCTTCGAAGAGGGTGCTCAACCGCCTGATGCGATGCCGAGGAAGACGACAACGGCCCGGTTAAGTCGGACGATGTCGGAGTCGGACAGCTCGCCGACGCGGTCACCACGTCGTGAACGGCGGACGGTCGTGATCTTGTCAACCATGTGCCGGCATGCCTGACTCAGCCCGTTCTCGGGCGTCGGCTCGATCCCCACTCGGAAGAGCGGCGCTTCGGTCGGATCGGTCGTGAACGGGCACACCGTCACCGAGTCGGTGTCGAACCGATCGTCTTGGAGAATGGCCGCTGGCCTTGGCTTGCCGGCGTAGTCACTGCCGCCGGCAACGGTCCAGATCTCGCCTCGCCTCACTCCTCGGGCCAGACCGACACCGAGTCAACGAAGGCCTGGTCGTCAGCGCTGTGCTCACTCGCAGCGACTGCTCTCGCCTGGCGGTGCGCCTCCGCCGCGAATTCCGGCGCTCGGACGTCTGGCACCCAGATCTGGAGGGGTCGCAGCCCCTGGGCACGAAGACGTGCCCGGTGCTCGGCGACCCGGCGTCTCGAGGCAGCTGTCGTGGCCATGGGCCTCCATTCGTTACATGTAACGATAGCAGGATCGTCCCTGGGTCGAGCATGAGCTCCCGACCGGCGGTAGCGGACACTCGAGAGGCAACAAACAGTCGGGATAGTGGGGCAGGGGCGGCCCGTGACGAGCCATGGTGCTGGCATGGCGCTCGGCATCCAGTGCATGTGCTTCGACACGACCGACCCTTCGGGCCTCGCCGCCTTCTGGCAGGCTGCTCTCGGATGGCGGAGAACGCACGAAGACGACGGGGAAATCGTGCTCGAGCCACCGGCGGGCAGTCCCCAATGGGCACGCCGGCCTTCTTCGAGACGCGCGCGACGAAATGAGTGACCACCGTCGGCATGATCGGCTCCAGTCCCGAAGGGGACCTCGAGAACATGAACGCGTCCTCGGCGATCTCGACGCCGAGATCTTCTGCCAGCGCGTCCACGTTCCCACGATGACGCCGCAGGACCTCGAGCGCCAGGTCGTCGAGCCCGATCCGCCGGCCGGCGTGGGTCCGCGTGGCCTTCTCTGCCCACCCGCCGCCTTCGAACTCGTAGAGCGAGCGGGCGATCGTGAGCGTCGCGCCCTGCCGGTCGAGATCGGACCACCGCAGTGCGCATAGTTCGCCCCGGCGTGCGCCCGTGAGCGCGGCCATCACGAGCAGCGTCGCCATCATCGGCTCGACGTCTTCGGCTGCGGCGATCAACGTCCGAACGTCGCCCGGTGACGGTGCCCTGACTGGGGACGCATGAACTGCCGGCGGCGAGGCCCTGCGGCTGACGTCGCGCTCGACGAGATCCCAGCGCATCGCCTGGTGGAGTGCCGCGCCGATCAGTGCGTGGACCCGGCGGACGGTGGTCGACTTGTTACCCTTGGTCACGAGCGTGGCGTACAGCGCGTCGAGGTGCTGCGCGGTGAGCTTGGAGAGGGTCACGGTGCCGATGGCCGGCCGGATGACGGCATCGGCGATCTGGTGGTACTTGCGAAGCGTGGTCGGAGAGCGTCCCTGCATTGCCGAGTGGACGAGGAATCGATCGAGCAGCGCGTCGACGGTGGTCGGCCCGCCGCTCACGCCGCCGTCCACCTTGGCAACCATCTTCGCCAGCTCGGCATCGGCCGCCCGGCTGCCCGATCCGGGCTTCGCGGGCTTGCCGCCAGTGGTGTCGAGCGTCTTCGTGATCTGGATGGGCGACCCGTTCGGTCGGCGTCCTGCATGGACACGCAGCCGCCAGACGCCCGGGCGCATCTCGCTCTTCGTGCCTCTCACGTCCTCGAAACCTCGACAGCAAGGACCGGAGGATCGCCAGCGACCCCGGCGGACACCGGGAACTCGCTCCAGGCCCCGTCGTCTTCCGTTCGCTCGACGGAAGAGGCCATGAGGGTCCGGTCATGCGACCATGAGTCATTGTCAAGAGTTGTGGACGAGAAATCTCACTCAGGCGGCGACGGACCCGTCTTCGGTGTCAGTGCCGGGTGCTGCGACCGTCGTCGTGTCACTCCTCTCTTGTAGCTTGCCGTCGATGAAGGTGGCACCGGCCCGCACGAGGGGCACGAGCTCGGCACCGGTGATCTTGCGCCAGCGGGCCTGGGCCGAGTCGAGCAGTTTGTAGGCCATCGCCAGCCCGGCCTTGCGGGACCCCGAACCGCGGGTGACTTTGGTGCGCAGCCGCACCGTCGAGAAAGTGGATTCGATCGGGTTCGTCGTGCGCAGGTGGATCCAGTGCTCCTTGGGGAAGTCGTAGTAGGCGAGCAGGACGTCGAGCTGACCGGTGATCTTGACGACGGCCTTCTCGAAGGCGTTGAACTCGTCGGCAAAGCGCTTCACCGCCTCGAGGGCCTCGGTGCGCGTGGGGGCGGTGTAGATGCCCTGAAGGGCCTCCTTCGCCTCCTCGTGCACCCGCTTGGGCATGGCGTCCATTACATTCCGGGTGACATGCACCCAGCAACGCTGCTCCCGGGTGGCGGGGAACACCTCGCGCAGCGCCCCCCAGAACCCGAGCGCTCCGTCGCCGACCGCGAGCACGGGCGCCTGGAGGCCTCGGTCCCGCAGCCCCCGCAGCACCTCGGCCCAGCTGTCGATGGACTCGCGGTAGCCGTCGGCCAGCGCCACCAGCTCTTTCGTGCCGTCGGGCCGCACGCCCACGATCACCAAGCAGCACAGCCGGTCCTCTTCCAGGCGGATGTTGAAGTGGACCCCGTCG
>JAKAQM010000118.1 GCA_021822565.1 Actinomycetes bacterium
CGTCGTCGACGTGGCCCTTGTCGATGTCGAGCTCGCCGCGCGTCGTATCCATATGAGCCTCGAGATCCCCGTCTCCGAAGGGGATCTCGGTCACCACGAGGTTCATCCGCACCTGGTGGTCGATCGCAGGAGATCTCTCCTGGAACTCCGCACGGATCGCGTGAGCCTCCTCGATCCACTTGTCACTCAGGAATGGGTAGGACATCGAGCCTCCTTGCGGTCCTCCGGGCCGCGGTTGCACTGCCGCCAGAGGTTACGGCCTGCTCGGGGGGGCCGAGCGCGTGACATCGATAGAGTCCGGGGGATGCCTGCTGCGATCATGCCCGGCGCGGAGCCGTTCTCCGCCGCGGGCGGTCCCGTCGGCGCCCTGCTCGTCCACGGCTTCTGCGGGAGCCCGTTCGGCATGCGGCGCACCGCGGTGCGCCTTGCCGAACGGGGGCTGACCGTCGAGGTCCCCCTGCTCCCCGGCCACGGGACCGCGATCGAGGATCTGGTGCCCCTTGGCTGGTCCGACTGGTCATCGGCGGTCGAGGAGGTCTACCTCGGGCTTCGTGCCCGCTGCTCCTCGGTGGTGGTCGTCGGCCACTCCATGGGAGGGACGCTCGCGTGCTGGCTCGCCGAGCGGCACCCGAGCCTACGCGGCATCGCGGTCGTGAACCCCCTGGTGCAGCCCTTCGACGGCGAGCTGCGGGCCGGAGCCAGGATGCTCCTCGAGGAGGGGATTGCCATCTGGAAGGGTGAGCCGCCCGACACCGCCGATCCGACGGCCTCGTTCCCCTCCTACGACGGCACGCCGCTCGCGGCCTTCGTGTCGCTCGACGAGGCTGTCGAGGAGGTCGCGTCGGGGCTCGACCGCGTCACGTGCCCGGTGCTGTGCATCTCGAGCAGAAAGGACCATGTCGTGCCTCCGGCGAACGGCGACCTGCTCGTCTCCTCGGTGCGCGGGCGTTCCGAACGCGTGTGGGTCGAACGGAGCTACCACAATGCGATGGTGGACTTCGATCACGAAGAGGTCGAGCGGCGCATCGAGGCGTTCGTCGTCTCGGTGGCCTCGGAGCCAGATGAGGAGGAGACATGACCGAGCCGCCTTCACTGGGGCGCGACGACGTCGCCCACGTCGCCCAGCTCGCGCGGCTCGCGCTGGGCGAGGACGAGCTCGAGACGTTCACGAACCAGCTCGCCCGGGTGATCGAGCATGCCCGGGACGTCGCCGCCCTGGACGTCGAAGGCGTCCCGCCGACCACCCACGCGCTCCCGGTGCGCAACGTCTTGCGCGAAGACGACCCTCGCCCGGGGCTCGACCACGAGGAGGTCCTGGCTGGCGCGCCCTCGACGGAGGACGGGCGGTTCAAGGTGCCGCGGATCGTGGGAGAAGCACCGTGATCCCGGCTGCCGCCGAGAGCGCGCTCGATGTCGCCGGAGCGGTCAGGCGCGGGGAGCGGACCGCGAGGTCGGTCACGGAGACTGCGCTCGAAATGATCGCCGCTCGTGAGCCCGAGCTCCACGCCTTCCTCCACGTCGCTGCCGACGAGGCCAGGGCGGCCGCGGACTCGATCGACGACGCGCTGCGTGCCGGGCGCGATCCCGGGCCCTTGGCCGGCGTCCCCGTCGCGCTCAAGGACAACCTGTGCACGCGTGGCATCCCTACGACGTGCGCGTCGAAGATCCTCGAGGGGTGGCGCCCGCCGTACGACGCGACCGTGGTGGTCCGCCTCCGCGACGCCGGGGCGGTCGTGGTCGGAAAGACCAACCTCGATGAGTTCGCCATGGGCTCGTCGACGGAGAATTCTTGCCAGGGTCCGACGTGCCACCCGATGGACCCGACCCGGGTCCCCGGAGGCTCGTCGGGAGGGTCGGCAGCCGCCGTCGGCGCGGGCCTCGTCCCTCTCGCGCTCGGCTCCGACACGGGAGGGTCGGTTCGCCAGCCAGCCGCGCTGTGCGGCACGGTCGGGATGAAGCCGACCTATGGGCTCGTGTCCCGCTACGGGCTCGTTGCCTTCGCGAGCTCCCTCGATCAGATCGGCCCGCTCGCAGGGTCGGTGGCCGACGCGGCGCTCCTGCTCGAGGTGATCGCCGGCCACGATCCGCTCGACAGCACTTCGCTCGACCACCCGGTGCCTCAGGTCAGCCGGTCGATCGACGCCGGCGTCGACCGCATGCGCGTGGGCCTCGTCGATGAGCTGGTCGACGACACCGCCCCCGACGTCGCGCGCCGCATCCGGGAGGCCGCCGAGGAGCTGGCCCAGGCGGGGGCGCTCGTCGAGGAGGTCGCCGTCCCCGAGATGCGGCTCGGGCTCTCCGCGTACTACCTGATCGCACCGGCGGAGGCGTCGTCGAACCTCGCCCGCTACGACGGTGTTCGATACGGGCTGCGCGTGGAGGCTCCGGACGTGGCGGCGATGAACACCGCGACGCGCACGGCCGGCTTCGGCCCGGAGGTGAAGCGCCGCATCATGCTCGGGACGTACGCGCTGTCCGCTGGCTACTACGACGCCTACTACGGCAAGGCCCAGCGTGCGCGCACCCTCATCGTCCGTGCCTTCGACCGTGCGTACGAGCGGTTCGACGTCTTGCTCGGTGCGACGGCTCCTTCGACCGCGTTCGCCATCGGCGAGCGAACTGCCGATCCGCTGGCGATGTACATGTCCGACGTCTGCACGATCCCTTCCAACCTCGCAGGGCATCCCGCGATGAGCGTCCCGTTCGGCACCGGAGACGATGGGCTGCCCGTGGGCGTCCAGATCCTTGCGCCCGCGCTCGGCGAGGAGCGGATGTTCCAGGTTGCCGCAGCCCTCGAACGCGCGGCAGGAGCGAGGTGGCGATGAGCGTGGACGGTGGTGCGCCGGGCGGCACGGCGCCGCGTGGTGGTGCGCCGGGCGGCACGGCGCCGCGTGGTGGTGCGCCGGGCGGCACGGCGTGGGAGACGGTCGTGGGGCTCGAGGTCCACTGCGAGCTCAAGACCCGAACGAAGCTCTTCTGCTCCTGCAAGAACGCTTTCGGTGACGAGCCCAACACGAACGTCTGCCCGGTGTGCCTCGGGCTCCCGGGGTCCCTTCCGGTGCTCAATGCCTTCGCCGTCGAGCTCGCGATGCGCATCGGGACTGCGCTGCACTGCGAGGTGAGACCGTCGATCTTCCACCGCAAGAACTACTTCTATCCCGATATGCCGAAGGACTACCAGATCAGCCAGTACGACGAGCCGATCAACGTCGGCGGCTGGCTGGAGCTCCCCGACGCGACTCGCGTCGGCATCGTGCGCGCCCACATCGAAGAGGACACCGGCAAGACGACGCACCAGGGCGAGAGTGGGCGCATCCACGCGGCGGAGTACGCCCTCGTCGACTACAACCGCGCAGGCGTGCCGCTCGTCGAGATCGTGAGCGAGCCCGACCTGCGGTCGGCTGCCCAGGCGCGCCTCTACGTGACAGAGTTGCGGGCGGTGCTGGTCGCGACGGGAGCCTCGGACGGACGGATGGAGGAGGGCTCGCTCCGGGTCGACGCGAACGTCTCGGTCCGCCGGCTCGGCGACGGCGCGTACGGCACGCGCTGCGAGGTGAAGAACCTGAATTCCCTTCGCTCACTCGGCCGTGCCATCGAGTACGAGGCTGCACGACAGGTGGCGTTGCTGGAGGCCACAGGAATCGTGGCCCAAGAGACGCGCCACTGGGACGAGAACGCTGGCCGTACGGTGCCGTTGCGGTCGAAGGAAGAGGCCTTCGACTACCGGTACTTCCCCGAGCCGGATCTCGTGCCGCTCGCACCCGACGCCGAGTGGCAGGCGCGCGCAGCCGGAGCGATCGGGCTGCTGCCAGCAGAGCGCAGAGCGCGGCTCTCGACCCTTCTCGGCGCTGCGCCGACGACCCAGCAGGCAGAGCAGGTCCGCGTCGTCGTCAGTCAGGGGCTCGACGACCTCGTCGTGGCCGCAGCGGCTGGCGGAGCCCCGGCCGATCTCGTGCTGGTGCGCGCGGCGAACGAGCTTGCGTCCGACCTCGACGCGGCCCTCTCGCTCGATCCCGGTGCGTTCGGCGCGCTGGTGGCGATGGAGGCGCGCGGTGCGCTCACGGCCACCCAGTCCAAGGCGGTGCTCGTGGAACTGCTCACTGCTGGCGGCGGCGACCCGGCCGCCATCGCCGCGGCGAAGGGGTTCGAGGCGCTGTCGGAGAGCTCGCTCGCGGACGCTGTCCGCGACGTCGTCGAAGCCCACCCGGATGAGTGGGAGCGCTTCATGGCGGGCGAAGCCAAGCTGGCGGGCTTCTTCACTGGACAGGTGATGCGAGCGACGCAGGGCAAGGCCGATGGGAAGGCGATTGCCGCCGAGCTGCGGCGCCTCCGCGAGCGCGACGGCCCGGATCCGACCGATCACGGCGGCCGGGGGGACCGGGACGATCACGGCGGCCGGGGGGACCGGGACAATCACGGCGGCCGGGGGGACGGGGGCGATCGGACAGGGATGGAGAGGGCCGGAGAGGATGTCTGACCAGGTGAGACGAGTGAGCGATGAGTGAGGACGCGAACCGAGCGATGACGAACCCCAGTGAGGCCGCCGAGCGGCCGGGCATGAAGCCACGCAGCTACGAGGTCACCGAGGGGCCCACCCGTGCGCCCGCCAGGGCGATGCTGCGTGCGGTCGGCATGACGGACGACGATTGGGACAAGCCACAGGTCGGCGTCGCGTCGAGCTGGAACGAGGTCACGCCCTGCAACCTGCCACTCGCCCGGCTCGCGGGTCGGGCGAAGGACGGAGTGCGCGCTGCGGGCGGCTTCCCCTTCGAGTTCGTGACCATCGCGGTCTCCGACGGGATCTCGATGGGCCATGAAGGGATGCGCGCGTCGCTCGTCAGCAGAGAGGTCATCTGCGACTCGATCGAGACGATGATGCACGCCGAGCGTTTCGACGCGCTGGTGACGTTCGCCGGCTGCGACAAATCGCTCCCGGGCATGCTCATGGCTGCCGCTCGAGTCAACCTGCCGAGCGTCTTCCTCTACGGCGGAACGATCCTGCCCGGTCATCTCGACGACCGCGCCTTGGACGTGGTGAGCGTGTTCGAGGCGGTCGGCGCTCACGCTGTCGACGAGCTGAGCGACGAAGAGCTGGCGCAGATCGAGTGCCACGCGTGCCCGACCGAGGGGTCTTGCGCGGGCATGTTCACCGCCAACACCATGGCCTCGGCTGCCGAGGCCCTCGGGATGTCGTTGCCGGGCAGCGCATCGGCCCCGGCCGTGGACCCGCGCCGTGACGAGCTCGCCTACGAGTCGGGCCGCGCGGTCATCGAGCTGTTGGCACGCGGGATCCGGCCTCGCCACATCATGACGAAAGAGGCGTTCGAGAACGCCATCGCCGTGGTGATGGCCCTCGGAGGCTCCACGAACGCGGTGCTCCACCTCATGGCGATCGCTCACGAAGCGCGCGTCGACCTCGCGCTCGAGGACTTCAACCGTGTCGCGGCCCGGGTGCCCCACCTTGCGGACACGAAGCCGCACGGCAGGTTCCATATGGTCGACATCGACCGGGTAGGGGGGGTGCCGGCGGTGATGAGAGAGCTGCTCGAAGCCGGGCTCCTTCACGGGGACTGCCTCACCGTGACGGGCAAGACCGTCGCGGAGAACCTGGCTGCGCTCTCCCCGCCCGAGCTGGACGGCACCGTGGTGCACCCCCTCACCGACCCGATCCACTCTCGAGGCGGCATCGCCGTGCTCCATGGCTCGCTTGCGCCCAAGGGGGCGGTGGTCAAGGTCGCGGGCATCGACGAGGCGGTCTTCGAGGGCCGGGCGCGGGTCTTCGACGGCGAGCAAGCCGCGCTCGACGCGATCTTGGCAGGATCGATCGAGCCGGGAACCGTCGTCGTCATTCGTTACGAAGGCCCCAAGGGGGGACCGGGCATGCGAGAGATGCTGGCGGTCACCGGAGCGATGAAGGGCGCAGGGCGCGGGAGCGACTGCGCGCTCGTGACCGACGGGCGCTTCTCGGGCGGCACGCACGGGCTGTGCATCGGCCATGTCGCGCCCGAAGCTGTGGACGGCGGCCCCATCGCGCTGGTCGAGGACGGCGATCCGGTGCACATCGATGTCGACGAGCACCGCGTGGACCTGCTCGTGCCGGCGGACGAGCTGTCGCGTCGCCGAGCCGCACTGAAGCCCTTCCCGCCTCGTTACACCTCGGGCGTTCTGGCCAAGTACGCACGACTGGTCACCGGTGCCGACCAGGGAGCGGTCACCGAGCCCTGACCGGCACCCGGACCGGCACCCGGACCGGCCAGGACCGGCACCCTGCACGGCCAGGACCGGCACCCGGACCGGCGCTTTCGCGCCCTGCACCGCGTCCGTCTCGTGCAGTGACCGCTTGCTCCTGCAGTGACCGCTTGGCTCTCTCGGCAGGAACCTACGAGGTGTTGGCGAGACGCGCCTTGATCCCCTCCCATTTGGCCGGCCAGCGATAGGAGTGGCGGCGGGGGGGCTGAGGTGCCTGGGTCTCTATCCAGCGCACGTGCCCATTCCCCGTGTTGAAGAACCCATGGACGACGCCGACGCCGCAGAAGAGGACCTCTCCGGCTCGAAACGTGCGAACCTCGCCGTCGATGTCCCCTTCGATCTCGCCCTGCACGAAGAAGTAGGCCTCCTCGAACGGGTGGTCGTGCACCTGGGCTGCGCCGCCGGGCTCGTAGTCGACCATGAACATCGTGCACAGCTCGGACCCGAGTGCAGGATCGACCATCATCTTCACCGTGATGCCGCTGTAGGCGAGAAGCGCCGTGTCCATGCCGATCGGCGCGCGTCCGCGAGCAGGCTCCGGAAGGGCCAGCGCGGCGAGTTGCGAATCGGTGCCGAGGTAGTGACCGAGGAATCGCAGCGTCGGGTCGCCGAAGGACGGCCGGCCGACCTCCTCCCGCTCCGTCGCACTCGTTGTGATGCCGGGGCCAGCAGGCGGGAGCAGGAAGGTGTCCTCGCGTCCTGCGGGCCACCCCGGCTGCGGGGTGGCGAGCTCCAACCACGCAGCGGGCCCGCCGCCCGAGTTCGACCAGGCGTGGGGGCTGCCGACGGGGAAGAGGACGTAGTCGCCTGCCTCCAGCCTGTACCGGTGTCCGCTGTGCTCGACGACTGGCTGGCCTTCGACCACGTAGGCGCACTGCTCGTAGCTGTGGACATGGCGTGGCGTCTCTGCACCGACCTCGAGCCTGCACAGTCCGAGGTCGGTGTGCACGGCTCCGGCCGACCGGTCGACGAGGCTGCAGTGGGCGTAGCCCGAGATCCGGCCGTCGCGCCCGTCGTCGTCGAAAGAGAGGTCCCAGCGCCGTACGTGGATCATGCGTCCTCCTCGTTCACCCTGCCCCATGGGTGCGCTCACCCCGCCGTTTCGCCGTCGCCGTCGCCGTCGCCGTCGCCGTCGAGCGTCGGGATGTGACCGTAGTCTCCAGTCTCCACGCGCTGCTCCGAGCAGGCTCGCGTGTGCGGGAGGTGGCACCGCACTGGCGCACCGCGCTGGCGCACGTTGCCCGCACGGCGCTGGCACACGGCCCCCGAGTTGTGCGATGATGGCGGGGCCATGTCCGAGACCCGCATCCATTCGAACGTCGCCGCCGTCGGCGTGGGGCTCGTACTGATCCTCTAGGCGCGCGGCCATCGACCGCCGCGCGCCGACCGACCTCCCTAAGGGGAGGTCGTTTCAATTTTCAGGAACATCGCTTTTTTGGACCAGCGCCCGACCGCAACCCCACGAGACGAGACCCCACGAGACGAGACCCCACGAGACGAGACCCCACGAGACGAGACCCCACGAGACGAGACCCCACGAGACGAGACCCCACGAGACGAGACCCCCCACATCTCGACCCGTAGCGCGTCCGACGACGACAGGCGCAACCGCACCAAGGGAACCACGAAGAGAATGAATTCGGAGACGCCATGCAGCTGACTGGAGCACAAGCACTGATCAAGAGCCTCGAGATGGAGGGGGTGGAGGTGATGTTCGGCCTCCCGGGCGGTGCGATCCTGCCCGTCTACGACCCGATCCTCTCCTCGTCGATCCGCCACGTCCTGGTCCGGCACGAGCAAGGTGCCGGGCACATGGCCGAGGGGTACGCGCTGGCGACGGGGCGGCCGGGCGTGGCGATCGTGACGAGCGGCCCGGGCGCGACGAACATCGTGACCCCGCTCTCCAACGCCTACATGGACTCCACCCCGCTCGTCGTGATCACCGGGCAGGTGCCCACCGCGTCGATCGGCACCGACGCCTTCCAGGAGTGCGACATCACCGGGGTCACCATGGGGATCACCAAGCACAATTGGCTGGTGACCTCCGCCCAGGACATCCCAGACGTCGTGGCGGCGGCCTTTC
>JAKAQM010000119.1 GCA_021822565.1 Actinomycetes bacterium
CCACGGGATGCGGAATTTCGAGAACTACCGGCTCCGGCTGTTGCTCCACTCAGGAGTCCAATGGGACACTCGGCCTACTGCTCGAATCAGGGGACGCTCCCCACGCCTGATCGCGTAGAGCCCGATTACTGCCGACGTGGGGGGATCCTTCTCGGCATCGACGGGGTCGGCCCCCCCGAAGCGGTCACCGAGCGCATCCTTGCGAGCCTCTGGGTCCGCTGACGCCGGCCCGGTCCGAGGCTCCGCCAATCCGCGCCACCCGCAAGGGTCGGATCTGACCCGGGGCCGAGGTGCAACGGCAGCGATCGGGCAGCAGGCGACCTGGCCACCGGAGCATGATGGTGATGTAGACGACGACCAGTTGCGATCGGCGGATCCAGGTGATGTCGGGCGCCGGGTGGCCCTCCGACGCCAGGAGCTCGGCATGAGCCGAGAGCAGCTGGCGGAGGCGGCAGGAATGGCACCGGGCTATCTCGAGCACCTCGAGGAGCACCCGGCCGAGGTCACCCCGGCCGCCCTGCTCCGCCTGTCCCGGGCGCTCGATGTGAACGTCGCCGTCCTGCTCGGGGAGGGAGTGAGCCTTCCCCCTGGGCGCGGTGGCGCCGGCCCCCACCCCGTCCTCCAGGCGATCAGCGACGAGGAGTGCGAGAGGCTGCTCGCACCGGGCGGGGTGGGACGGGTGGTCCTCGTCGAGGAGCGAGGGCCGGTGGCATTCCCGGTCAACTTCTCGCTCCTCGACGGCGACATCCTGTTCCGCACCGCAGCGGCTTCCCCGGTGGCGGCCGCCGACGGGCAGGAGGTGGGTTTCGAAGTCGACCGCATCGACGACGCTCTGCACGAGGGGTGGAGCGTGCTCGTCACCGGGCGAGCCCGGCGCCTCGTCGACCCCGACGAGGTGGCCCGGGCGCGGGCACTCGAGGTGGAGCCGTGGGCTGGCGGGGACCGCGAGGTCTACCTCCGACTGGTGCCCGACGAGGTATCGGGGCGGCGCATCCGGGTGGAGCGCTGACCGGGCCGTCGTGAAGCCGAGGCCGCCACCGCGATGAGCCGGACCCTGGAGGCGCCCCTCGTGCCGGACGCCGCTCGGCCCTCGGCATGGCTCTTCGACCTCGACGGGGTGCTGACCGACACCGCAGCACTCCACGCCAGAGCCTGGAAGGAGGTCTTCGACGACTTCCTCGCCGGCGCGGGGCTCGGACCGCCCGCTGGACGGGCATTCGACCCGATCGGGGACTACGAGCGCTACGTGGACGGCAAGCCGCACGATGCCGGTGTACGGGACTTTCTCGCCTCGAGAGGGGTCGTGCTCCCCGAGCGCGAGGGCGCCGAGGCATCCGGCTCGCCGACCGTGACCGGGCTCGCCGCTGCCAAGAACGCTCGCTACCTGGGGCTGCTCGCGAGCGAAGGGGTTCGGTCATCCCCGGGTCCTTGGCGCTGGTCGGCACCTTGCGAGCGATGCGGCGGCCCCTGGCGGTCGTGTCCGCCAGCCAGAGCGCCGGCGCGGTCCTCGCCACCGCGGGCATCGCCGATCGATTCGACGTCGTGGTCGACGGGCTCGTGGCCCGGGAGCGGGCCCTGCGGGGCAAGCCTGCTCCCGACACCTTCCTCTTCGCCGCGGCCCGGCTCGGCGCTGCTCCCGAGGACGCGGCGGTCGTCGAGGACGCCCCCGCCGGCGTGGCTGCCGGATCGGCGGGCCGGTTCGGGCTGGTGGTGGGCGTGGCCCGGCGGGCCTCGTCCGAGGATCTGCTGGCCGCAGGTGCGCACCTGGTGGTGAGCGACCTGGGCGAGCTGCTCGAACCCGCGAGCCCACGCGGCGCCGAGGATGCGCGCCCGGCGTGATCGGCCATCCTCATGGACCCGCCCATGGCTCGGCAGCACCGGCCGCTGGAACGAGAGAAGCCGACGTCGACCGGAGACGTGCAGGCCGAAAGGGGGCAGCCCTGTGAGCGATCTGCAACTCAGCAGGCAGGAGGTGGTCGCCGTCTTGCGGAAGGCGGGACTTCACGAGCTGGCCGACGAGGCGGCGCGGACGCTGCCCGACCCTGTCGATCTCAGTGACGCCGCGGCGTGGGGAGCGCGGCACGGTTTGAGCCGAGACGACCTCGTCAACCGGATGGGCGGCAGCCCGTGACATGGGAGATGTGAGGAGCGGTCGATACACCCGCTGCCTTCCTGGATCGCACCGGTGCCGAAGGGGCGCACCGTGACCAACGGCCCTAGCGCAGGCCCGGGTGGCGGGACCAGATTGGGCGAAGCCGCCGGAGCCGGCCGCGGACGGCGCGGCGGCACGAGACGTGGAGCATCACTGTGGGGAAGCGCACCGACGACCATCGGACGGTCACCCTCCGACCGCAAGCCCTGGCTGGGCCGCCCCCCCCGGCGGCAGTGCCGGTGCCCGGATCGGATGACGCACCTGCCGAAGCCGGCGAGCCCGGCGGCGGAGGCGCTACCGGCGGTGTCGGTCGCCTCGCCGGGCTGACGAGCGCCGAGGCAGCCGAGCGCCTGGGGGCGTTCGGTCCCAACGCCGTCGCCGAGGCACGTCCGAACCGCTTGCTGGCCCTCGCCCGCGGCTTCTGGGGCTTGGTCCCCTGGATGCTCGAGGCGGCCATCGGCATCGAGCTCTACCTGGGGAACTGGGTGGAAGCGGTCGTGATCGCGGCGCTGCTCGTGTTCAACGCCGGGCTCTCGTTCTTCCAGCAGAACAAGGCGCAGCGGGCTCTCGACCTGCTGCGCCAGCGCCTCAACGTGACCGCCCGGGTCCGCCGCGACGGTCGATGGCAGGAGGTCCCCGCCGCCGGGCTCGTGCCCGGCGACGTGGTCCACCTGCGGGTGGGAGACATCGTCCCCGCCGACGTGGAGCTGGCCGACGGCAGGATCGAGGTCGACCAGTCCCAGCTGACCGGCGAGTCGGCCCGGGTCGACGAGCAGCCCGGTGCCACCGCCTATTCCGGTTCCCTCCTCGCCCGGGGCGAGGCGAGCGGCGTCGTCAGCGCGACCGGGACGCGCACCTACTTCGGCAAGACGGCCGAGCTGGTCAGGGTGGCCGAGGCACCCCGGCGGCTCGAGATCCTGATCGTGCGCATTGCCAAGTACCTCGCCGCCGTGGTCGTCGCCCTGGCCGCTGCGGTGTTCGTCTACTGGGGTGTCGAAGGCCGATCGTTCCTCGACATGCTCCCCTTCGGCCTCATGCTCCTGGTGGCGTCGGTCCCCGTCGCCCTGCCGGCCATGTTCACGATGTCGGCCACCCTGGGCGCCCAGGGACTGGCCCAGAACGGGATCCTGGTAACCCGGCTCTCCGCCATCGAGGACGCCGCCACGATGGACGTCGTGTGCCTCGACAAGACCGGCACCGTCACGGAGAACCGCTTGAGCGTCGAAGCCTTCGAACCCAAGGGCTCGAGGACGCCCGACGAGCTGTTGCGCCTCGCCGCCCTCGCCTCCGACGAGGCGACCCAGGACCCCATCGACCTGGCCGTCCTCGCCGCAGCCCGAGCCCGCGGCCTTCCCGACGCCTCGGCGAGGGAGGACTTCGTGCCCTTCGAGCCGGCGACCAAGCGCTCGGAAGCGACGGTGCGCTTGGACGGCAAGGTCCTGCGGGTGGTGAAGGGTGCCCCTTCGATCGTGGCCGACCTCGTCGGCGCATCGAGTCCGGGTACCGCGGCCGACGTCGAGCGCCTGTCGGCAGGTGGCTCCCGGGTGCTCGCCGTGGCTGCCGGCGAGGCCTCGAGCCTCGAGCTTGCCGGCCTGATCGCCCTGGCCGATCCGCCGCGCCCGGAGTCCGCCGAGCTGATCCGCCGCCTCCACGCCAGTGGCATGAAGGTGCTGCTCGTGACCGGGGACGGCGAGGACACCGCCCGGGCGGTCGCCACGAAGGTCGGCATCACCGGCGCGGTGGCTCCTTCAGGGACGCTGCACGAGGGAGTCGACCCCGAGACCGTCTCCGGCTTCGAGGTCTTCGCCGGGGTGCTCCCACAGGACAAGTTCAACCTGGTCAAGGCGCTCCAGGATGCCGGGCACGTGGTGGGGATGACCGGTGACGGCGTGAACGACGCCCCCGCCCTGCGCCAGGCCGACGTCGGCATCGCCGTCGCCGACTCCACCGACGTGGCCAAGGCGGCCGCCAGCATGGTGCTGACCCGTGCCGGAATCGGCGAGATCATGGCCGCCGTGCAGGGAAGCCGGCGGATCTACCAGCGGATGAAGACCTTCGTCGTCACCATGTTGGCCCGCAAGATCGGCATCCCGATCTTCCTGGCCGGCGGGGTCGTGCTCGCCGGGGTGTTCGTCACCACCCCGGCCCTCATCGTCCTGCTCATGTTCGGCACCGATATCGCCACCATGACGCTCTCGACCGACCAGGTCGTCCCCTCACAGGGCCCCGACCGCTGGTCCGTCTCCTCCCTCGTTGCCACCGGGGCCGGCATCGGGGTGCTCCTCGTCGCCGCCAGCACGGCCGTTTACTGGAGCCGGTACCTGTTCGGGCTGAACCTGCGCCAGACCCAGACCCTGGTCTTCGCGTGGCTGGTGTTCGGAGCCGCCCAGGCGATCTTGTACCTCATGCGCAACCCGCGATGGTTCTGGCACCGTCCCTACCCGAGCCGGATGCTGGCCGTCTCGAGCGTCGTCGACATCGTCGGTGTCGGGATCATCGCCTGGGTCGGCTGGCTCACCGCTCCGATCTCGATCGGCCTGATCGCCGCCTGCTTGGGGCTGGCGGTCGTCTTCCTCTTCGCCGCCGACCTGCTGAAGATGGCGCTGGCGCAACTGGAGTCGCCAGGCCATGGCGGACGCCGGACGATGCCATGACGGTCTGCCTGGCCCGGAGTTTGGCCATGGGCGCGACCAGATCTGCACTGGCTTCGGAATGACCGAAGCCCGAAGCCGCCCGACGGAGCATCGGGGCGAAGCCGAGATCGCAGAGACCGCCCGCCGCTTCCCGCCACTGCATGCGGGCGCGCTGGACGTCATCGAAAGTCGGCACCGGCCGGTCCCTCCGCTCGTGAGAATCCGTCGTTCGCCGCTCCAGGCATGACACGACCGGCGCAGGCCCCTCCGGCATCGAGGAGGATGGTCAACCGGAGGGTGTCGACGCTGGCTGCGGCGGCCCGGGACGATGGGTGACGATCGCCACGGCTCTCGCCGGCGAGCTCCCGCTGGCACTGTTCTTCCTCGGGGTCGCTCGCCGCATCCTCGTCCGCATGGTCGCCGCCCTCCACCGCGCCCAGGGCGGCGATGGCCCGCCGCCACGCTTGCGCGACGCCCGCGTCCTGGCCCACCCCGTCCGGCCGAGCGCGGCCGCGTGGGACCACTGGGACCCGCTCGGGGAGGATCCCGACGCCGGGACCGCTGAGGACACGAGCGCGTAACCGACCTCGGCGCGCCGGCGCCGGCGGTCGGGGTTCGGTCACTGCGGGCGCCGCCAGGCTTGGCCGGTCCGCATGGCCCAGACGGTCCAGCCGGCGACGAAGAGCCAGAACAGGCCGAGCAGCACGAAGAGGGCGGCACCGACCCATTGGAGCCATGGGAGGCCCCAGGCCTTGGCCAGGTTGACGGTGAGGATGGTGAAGGCACCGAGGGGGAAGATGAAACCCCACCAGCCGACCTCGTAGGGGATCCGTCCGTGTCGGAGGTAGTGCACCACCAGCATGCCGACGGCTGCGATCAGCCACCAGACACCGAAGCCCCACAGGGCGGTGGCGGCCAGGCGGGACAGCAGGCCGACCGCCGGGGCGAGCGACCTGAAGAGGACGGCGCCAACCGAGGCCATCTTGACGAGCGCGAGCCCGGCGACCGCGACAGGGCCGAGGCCGATCATCCAACTGGGAGCCAGGTGGGCATGGGGCGCCGGTCGCCCGACGAGGCGGTGGTGCAGCGTCGTGGCGACCAGCACGTACAGCAAGAAGCCCATGCCCCAGAACCCATAGCTGGCGAGCAGCAGCGTCCGCGCGACCACAGGAGAGTCGCCGGGCATCAACGGAGCCAGGACCAGGGGTATGACGATGGCAGCCACCGGTGGGATGAACCAGCGGCCGGTTATGTCCTCGTGCGTCATCTGCTCGCTGACGAACAGCAGGTACGCGAAGTAGATACCCGTGACAAAGGTGAGCGGCACACCCAGCCAAGCAAAGGCAGCAACAAGGTCTCGGACTGTTGCCGCCGACCACCACGTCGGCCCCACCGCAGTCGCGGTCAGGGCGAGCACCAAGATCGCGGCAGGCAGGGTGGCGAATTGCGCACCCCGCAACGGACTGCGCAGATCGGTGAGGGCAGCGTCACCATGACGGACGAAGCGAGCGAGGTAGGGGCCGATCAGCACAGCGGCCATCACCCCCGTGACCGCAGCCATCGTCTGGCTGAAGGTCCGAGCTGGTGAGACAAACGCCGCCACCTGCCCCGGGTTCAGCGAGGCGGCGACGGCGAAGGCCCCGGTGCCCATCACCGCGCCGAACCAGCCGGGGTGAAAATCTCGCAGCCAGTCCGAGGGGCGCCCCTCTCCTCGGCCGGCCGCGTGGATGCCGTCACCAGGGCCGTCCGCGTCCCCAGCACGCGGCTCGGTAACATCCGGGCCCGGATGCTGCGCCGCGGTAGTCAGCTCGTCTTCCATTGTCTGCGCCTCCTGGGCCACCCGATTCCACCGGTCAGTTTCGAGAGCGCCTCCTCGACCCGGTAGGGCCGAACGTCCCTGCGCCGCCCCATGAGGACCCGCGCTCCGAGCGGGCAGCGGCCATGGCTTCTTGACGATCCAAGCACCGGGCCGGCCGACAGGGCGCAGGCGCCGGGGAACGGCAACGCGCCCGCCGGGTGCTCGGGCGGCCGTGAGCAGCAGCCCGTGCTCAGCCCCCTGGAGGGCGCCGGGGCACGTAGCGCGGGTCGTGGATGGGTTTCGGCATCAGGGCGTGCTGGAGCGCCTGGGAGAGCCCTGGGAACACCGACAGGGTGCCGGCCGCCTGGGCCAGGGTGAGTCCGCCGGTCATGGCGAAAGCGACTGCCTGGATGAGCTCGAGTGAGCCCGCTCCGACGGCGTGGGCGCCGAGGATCCGGCCGCTGCCGGCCTCGGCGAGGACCTTCACGAAACCGTCCGGCTCGCCGACGACGTTGCCGACGGGGCAGACGTCCCGGTAGTCCTGGCGGCGCACCTCGACCGTTAGGCCCTGGTCGCGCGCCTGGTCCTCGGTCAGCCCAACTCCCGCGACGGGCGGGGTGAGACCGACGAGGTAGGGGACGATCCGGTCGTCGAAGGCGGCCTGCTCGCCCCGCAGGGCGTTGCCGGCGGCCATGGTCCCTTGCTTGGTGGCCACCGGCGAGAGCTGGTAGGCGCCGGCGCGCACGTCCCCGATGGCGTAGATGTGCTCCACGTTGGTCCGCAACGTGGGATCGGTGGGGATCCCGTGGCGGTCGTCGGCGACCCCGGCGGTCTCGAGGGCGAGATCGTCGACCGCCGGCACCATGCCGGCCGCCAGGAGCACCCGGTCGGCCTCGACCTGCAGGGGCCGTCCGGTCCGGCCGCCTCGACCGCGATCGCTGCTCCCTGGCGGGTGAGACGCTCGAGCCGGGTGGAGAGGTGCAGGGTGATCCCGAGCCGCTCGGCCATGGCCGCCACCTCGGAGCGGACGTCTCGGTCGACCCGTCCGAGCACGTGATCCAGCAACTCGATGACCGAGACCTCGACACCGACGCGGGCCATCATGAAGGCGAACTCCATGCCGATCACCCCGCCGCCGACGACGACCAGGTGCCGGGGGAGCTGGCGTGCCTCGAGCATCTCGACGTGGCCGTCGGCCAACTCGATGCCGTCGACCGGCAGGCGGGGAAGCCTCGCCCCGGTCGCCACCACGATCGACCGGTCCTGGAGGAGCCGGTCGCCGACGGCGAGCGTGTGCGGGTCGACGAAGCGGCCGGAGCCGGCGACGAGGACCGCCCCGCCTTCGATCAGTTCCTCGGGCTTGGGGTCGCCACATCCGGCCACGATCGCCTGGGCCCGGTCAACGGCGGCGGCCCAGTCGACCTGCGGCTCACCGACGGTGATACCGAACTCGGAGGACCGGCGGATCAGGCCTTAGCTTGTAACTAAACCTTCACCTCTGCGTCGAGGATGAGGTTCGTGGCCGCCTCGGCCACCTCCCGCAGCTCGTCGATCAGGGCGCGCAGCTTGCGATCGTTGCCGATCCACTCCTGATAGAGCGTGGC
>JAKAQM010000120.1 GCA_021822565.1 Actinomycetes bacterium
GGACGGCAGGACCACCGGCGCGGGGCGGGGTTCCGGCGCAGGGCGGCGGGACCACCGGGGCGCTCTGGGGGAACCGGTCCGCTCAGCTCAGCCCCTGTCCGGTGCGAACGTTCGTGCTCAGGTGAACGCGCGAGCCGCTGTGTTCAGGTGATGAAGCCGCGATACGTGATCGTCATCGCCATCTCCGGGCCCGGATGGCGCCATGGACCAAGCTCGTTGCCGAGGAGCACGTCGCTTCGGTCCCTGCTGGAGCACAGCAGGGTCATCGGGACCTCCACGCCGCGCGCGGCGGCGTAGCGGATGATCGACGCCAGTGGTGAGACGCCCGTTCCCGCGCCGACGAGTCCAAGCGGTCCTCCATCTCGCTCGGTCCAAGTGAGAAATCCGAACGGGCCCCGCACTTCGAGGATGTCGCCCGGTCTGGTTCTGCGCGCGAGAAGCGTCGAGACGTGCCCGTGTGGCACCTCGCGCACGGCGATTTCGATGTCCTGGGTTGGGGGGTCGGCTGAGCTGTTCCTGAACCGTATGGCGAAGAGCACAGGGAGTACGCATGCTCGGCAAGCCCGAGTGGCGAGTCGGTGTGAAGGCGGACGAGAAAGTACTGGCCAGGGAGGGTATCCGGAGGTTCCGTGAGGCGGAGCCGAAGGACCGTCGTCCCGACGTTGCGACGACCTTGCGGACCGTCGGTCCCGTGTCCCCAGGGCTCCGGCAGGCGAGGCTCGTAGAGCGGGCTGCTCCGGTCGACGCCGGTCACCTCGGCCTTCTCCCAGACGCGAGCCCGGTCGGCCATCGACCACCGGTCACAGAGGCGGGTCGAGCCGTGCGCTTCGGCAGTCATCGCGTCGCTTCGATCGAGATGAGGCAGCTCAGAGGTCGTGTCTGGTAACCCCCGTTACCAGCCATAGGCCGTGACAGCCGAGCCCGGAACGTTGCGAGCCAGCCGCCTCAGCATGAGACCGATCATCGCGAGCTGGACCATCGACTCGGCATGGTCGATCCGTCGCTCGTAGTCGAGTACCAGCCGGCGACACTTGGTGATCCAGGCGAAGGTGCGCTCGACCACCCAGCGACGAGGCAGGACCGCGAAGCCGCGCTGGCCTTCGAGCTTGCGCACGATCTCTACGACGAGCCCGAAGAGCTGCTGTGCCCACTCGACGAACTTGCCGGCGTAGCCACCGTCAGCCCACATGAGCTCGACGCCGGGGAAAGCGGCGCGCATCTTCTCGGTCACGAGCCTCGCGCCGTCGCGGTCTTGCACCGAGGCGGCGGTGATCACGACCATGAGCAGCAGCCCGACGGTGTCGACGATCGCGTGACGCTTGCGCCCGTTGGTCTTCTTCCCTGCGTCGTAGCCGCGACTTCTCGCACCGACGGTGTCGGCGCCCTTGATCACCTGGGCGTCGATGATCGCCGCGCTCGGCCGCTCGGCTCGTCCCTCCTTCGTGCGCACGTGGTTCCTCAGCTCGTCGTGGACGCGACGGATCGTCCCGTCGTCGGTCCATGCGGCGTAGTAGCCGTAGACGGTCTGCCACGGCGGGAAGTCGACCGGTAGCTGGCGCCAGGAGCAGCCGGTGCGCACCAGGTAGAAGATCGCGTTGAGGATCTCTCGCTTGTCGTGGACGACCGGATGGCCGCCACGTTCGGTGTTGCAGCGCGCGGCCGGGATGAGCGGCTGTAGGATGTGCCACTCGGCGTCGGACAGGTCTGATGGGTAGGTTCGCATCTCCCCAGCCTGCCCGGCGCTGGTTCGCGAAGGGTGGACCCACCTGTCGATCGTGAGTGGCAACAGCCGTTTCAAGACACGTTCTTAGAGGTCGTGTCTCCCGATCGATCATCTCGGTCGCCACGATCAGCTCACCTCCAGCGGCCAGTGCCAGGCTCACGGGCCAGCGTCGGCCGTCGAATCGCAGGACCGTCGTGGCCGCTCCGCTGCGCTCGATCCTGCGGACCGATCGGTTTCCGTAATCTGCAACCCAGAGCTCACCGCTGTGCCCGATCACGATCCCGGTCGGCCAGCGCATGCCAACGTCCATGCCGACGCCGTCGGCGTCGCCACCCGGCGGGGACCCCGCAACAGTCGAGACTGCGCCGTCCGGGGCCACGCGGCGGATCGCGTTGTTCCCGGTGTCGGCGACATAGCAGTTGCCCTCAGCGTCGACGTCGAGCGCCGAGGGCTGGCGGAAGCGGCCGTCTGCTCCTCGGCCGTCGCCGAAGTCGAAGATGGATCCCGCGAGCGTATCGACCACCCCATCGGGTGAGATCGTCCGAATACAGTGGTTCCCCGAGTCGGCGACGTAGAGCGTCCCGTCGGGACCGATGGCCACGTCGGTCGGGCGGCGGAAGCGGGCTTCACCGCTCGGGCCGTCACCGTATCCGTAGACGCTCCCGGCCACGAGGAACCAAGTGCCGTCTGGCGGGGCGGCCCATATCCGGTGCCCGGCGGCGTCGGCGACGTAGATCGTCCCGTCGGGTCCGCTGGACAGCCCAGTCGGCGCGACGAGCAATCTCTCGGCTCGGTCCCGTGCCGCGTGGATGTCGATCTGGGACACCGAGTGGGCCCAGCCTCGCTCCACGCGCCAGATGACCCTCGCAGAGGGGAGCGAGAGGAGCAGCGTTCCGTTCGAGTCAACGGTGAGGCCACCTGGCCGGCCGCTGCACACGGGGCTTTCTGCAGGGCATTCGAACGCGTCGGTCTCGGGACTGGTCGACAGGTCGGGGGCCATCCCAGGTGAGTGGGCCTCTGCCAGCTGGACGCTCATCGAGTTCACCTCTCATCCGTGCGCTGTGCCGGACGGTGGCTCAGCCACAGTCTTCATCTCCAGTCTATGGGTATAAGAACAGCAATGGCTAGAAAAACAGATGTCACCACGGACTGCCGTGACGAGCCGACGAGCCGCCGCACACGACTCGGCCAACACCGTCCAGCACGAGCCCGGGCCAGCGAGCACGAGCCGGCGAACATGCGCCAGCGAGCACGAGCCGGCGAACATGCGCCACCGAGCACGAGCCGGCGAACATGCGCCACCGAGCACGAGCCGGCGAACATGCGCCGGCGAGCACGGGACAGCAAAGCCCCGCGCGCACCAACCCCGAGTCGGCTCTTCGAGGTCGTCGTCGGCACTCGTTTTTCTAGTAGTAGGAGGCTAAACTCGGCTACGGCGGAAACGCTCGCCCGGGCCCCTGGGAGCCGGGCAGGGGCGGAGCGCGAGGGAGGCGGCATGACGAGACGAGGCGGCCGCAGCGGGTGGGCGCCAGGGCATGAGCCGGAGCCGTCGTGCGCGAGCAATGCTGCTCGCGAGGTCGACGCGCACGGTCGTCGAGAAACCGCCCGGCCGTGCTTTCTGAAGCAGGACCCGATCGAGAACGCGGGTGTCGTGGGCGCCGGGACGCTGGCGAGGGTGCAGCAGATGCAGGACGGCGAGCTGCGATGAGCGCCGCCGGTCGGTTGCACGCGGCGGGGCAGGCCATCTGGCTCGACAGTCTCAGCAGGACGATGATCGCCTCCGGCACGCTTACCCGCTACGTGAACGAGTTGACGGTGACCGGTCTCACGTCGAACCCGACCATCCTGGGCCACGCCATGGCGGCGAGTCGCGACTACGACGAATCGCTCCGTCGCCTCGTTGCCGCCGGGATCAGGGACCCCCAGGACCTGGTGTACGGAGCGGCGTTCGAGGACCTTCGCGCAGCCGCTTCACTGTTTCGAACGGTGTGGGAAGAAAGCTCTGGCGCAGACGGCTACGTCTCGATCGAAGTCCCCCCGGACCTCGCCCACGACGCGCCGGCGACGGTGGCGCTTGCCGCACGGCTCCACGAAGACGCGGGCTTTCCGAACCTCCTCGTCAAGATCCCCGGGACCCCGCAGGGGCTTGTCGCGGTGGAGGAGACCGTGACTGCCGGCATCGGTGTCAACGTGACGCTCTTGTTCTCCGACGCCCAGTACTTCGAGAGCGCCGAGGAGTACCTACGGGCTCTCGAGCGCAGGCGTGATGCCGGGGAAGACGTAGACGTCAGCGTGTCTTCGGTCGCGTCGGTGTTCGTCTCGCGCTGGGACAAGGCGGCCGATCCGATGCTTCCCGCCCACCTGCACGGCACGCTCGGCCTGGCCATGGCGAAAATGGCCTACGCGAGCTACCGGAGACTGCTGTCGGGAGAGCGATGGGCGGCGCTGGCGGCGGCTGGTGCCGCCCCGCAGCGCCTGTTGTGGGCCTCGACGTCTGTGAAAGACCCGAGCCTTCCCGACTCCTACTACGTGGCCAATGTGGTCGCGCCGGACACGGTCGACACCGTTCCCGAGAAGACGCTTCTCGCGTTCGCGGACCACGGCAGCGTGGGCGCGCTCCTCGATGCCGACGTCGATGCCGACGTCGATGCCGACGTCGATGCGGCGGCGCAGATCGCGGCGGCAGTGGCCGAGGGGGTGGACCCCGACGCCCTCGCCGGATCGCTCCAGCGCCAGGGTGCCAGGGCCTTCAGTGCCGATTGGGCCGGGCTCGTGGACGCGATCGGGGTCAAGGTCGCGGGGATGTAGGACGATGGCCCGCTGGCACCCACTGCGAAGACGGAGGTGTCGGTGCCGCCCCCAGCGGGTCGGCTTCTCCGATGCGGTGCCGTTGCGCGCCGACCGTCGAGAGCTGCGCCGTCGGCTGAGCGCGGTGGTCCGCGCGAGTCGCGCCGATCGAAGACGCCGCATCACCGCGGGCCTGTCGGCCCTCGCACGCCGTCGAGTCCGGATCACGGCGGTGCACCCGGGTGTCGTCGGAGACGAGCTCGTCGAGTTCGCCGACGGGAGCCGAGTCTGGCTCGACGTGCGGGACGGGAGTGCCGAGCTGCGGCGCCTGGCTGCACTGTCGACGTGCCGGGACCTGTACCTGAGGCGCGTCGAACCATGCTTCGGGTGCTCCTGGTACCAGTTGGCATTCGCGAGCGTTCAGCAGCCGGGTCAGACCATTCTCGCCAGGGTGATGCGCTACGAGTCCGAGACGGCGCTCCTCTCTTGGGATCCGGGATTCCGGTGGCAGCTCAGGCGTCGGGAGCGCCACGATGGCCGAGTCCCGTCGGGAGCGCCACGATGGCCGAGTCCCGTCGGGAGCGCCACGATGGCCGAGACGTGCCGGTACGTTGGCGCTCCGCCGGCCGGGGTCGCTCCAGCGCGCGAGACGGGCGCGGTGCCAGCAGGCTGACCGGCGGCTGGGCCTGAGAGGGCCCGGCACCAGCACCGTACACATTGTTCACATGTAGACTAGAAGATCAGATGGGAAGGCTCGCGATGGTGGAAGACGGCATGCAGCAGGAGGCTCGGGCGCTCGGTGACCCGACCCGTCATCGGCTGTTCCGCTACATCGCGGAGGCTACGGGCCCCGTCGGAGTTGCAGAGCTGACGGCCTTCGTCCAGCTGAACCACAATGCGGTCCGCCAGCACCTCGCCGTGCTGAAGGACGCCGGGCTCGTCACCGAAGAGGTGGAGAAACGCTCGAAGCCCGGCCGCCCCCGCCTGCTCTACCGGCTGGCGCCCGAGGCTGCGGGACGCTGGGGCACCCCAGGTGCGTACGCCTGGTTGGCAGGCCTGCTCTCCGATGCGGTGCGCCAGCATGTCGAGCCGCGCCAGGTCGGTCGTCAAGAGGGGCACCGGCGGGCGGCGGAACTGGCTGGCGGCGGTGAGCCCGACCGCCTGCTGGAGATCGAGATCGAGCGGCGGGGGTTCAGGCCAACGCGTCAAGAACGCGGCCGGAAGATCGAGTTCGTGCTGGGGCGTTGCCCGTTCGCCGACGTGGCAGGGACGGATCCCGGCACGGTGTGCCAGCTGCACCTCGGCCTGGTCGAGGGGCTGGCGGAGGGTCTGGGTGACCTCGAGGTCGTAGGCCTGGTCCCGAAGGACCCGCGCCGTGCGGGGTGTCGCCTCACCGTCCGACGTCGGGTGGCTCTGGCTTCACGTTCGTGACCGTTCTCGACTGCACAGGGCTCATCACTGGACAAGCCCGGGTCGCCAGGGAGGGAGGACGCCCGCTCGTCGGGGTCGGCCTGACGGCGTGGGCGCTCGGCGCGACCGCCCCGAGCTGATCGAGGAGTCTGGGGCGGCGAGGTGGGCGCTGGTGTCGGTCCCCTTCGGCTCCCCGGCTCCCTTCATCGAGTGGCTCCAAGAAGGCGGCAGCATGGTGGCGTCCCGGGCGGAGAGCGCGGCGCGCACAGTCGCTGCGGTGGACGCCATCGCCGACATCATCGTGCCCAGGAGATCGAGGCGGGTGGTCACACGGGGAGTGTGGGAAGGCTCCCGCTCCTCGAGGTCGTCTTCCACGCGGTCGAGGGGCATGTCGAGGAGCTCGTCGAGGGACTCGTCGAGGGGCCGGAGCGCGGTCCGGCAACAGCACGATTGTCTAGCAACGACTAGCATTTACGTTCGTGGAACCTGCAGACGAAGTCGAACGAGGCGGCGGGGACCCGGCATGCTGGGCGCACCTCGTCTGCCCAGAGTGCGGCACGATCGAGACCGACGGTCACCGGGAGTGGTGCAGCCTCGGGCACCTGGCGGACGCAGACGCCGGCTCTTCAGCTGAGGCCTGAGGCCAGCAGCCTACGAGCAGCCTACTGACGGCCCACGAAGTCGCCGGCCCAGAGGTTCATGGGCGTGGAGGCCCGGCGAGATCGGCGAGATCGGCGAGGTCGTTGTCGGGGTCGGCCAGACTGGCGGCGTCGATTGGGCGTGCTGCCCTGAGCAGCGCTTCGAGGGCGTCTCCCGCATCCCAGATGCCTGCGTTCATCGCCGCGGCGACCTGGCTGTCGCGGAGCCAGAAGCACAGGAAGGCGCCGCTCGAGGGGTCGCCGCGCAAGACCACCTGGTCGAAGTCCGGCGCCCAGCCCCGGTACTCCATCCCGAGGTCGTACTGGTCCGAGAAGAAGTAGGGCGTCCGGTCGTAGACGACGTCGTGGCCGAGCATGGAGCGAGCGGCCGCAGGACCCTGGTTGAGCGCGGCCGACCAGTGCTCGAGCCGGATGCGGGTGCCGTAGCGGGGGTGGTGTGCGTTGGCGACGTCGCCCGCGGCGAAGATCCCCGGGACGCTGGTCTGCAGGTGCTCGTCGACCACCACGCCGTTGTCGACCACGAGACCGGCTGCTTCGGCGAGCTCGGTCCTCGGCAGCACCCCGACTCCCACGACCACCACGTCGGCCGGCAGCACGGTGCCGTCCGAGAGCCGGACGGCCTCTACGGACGTGCGCCCCGTGATGGCCTCGACGCCCACCCCGAAGTGCAGGTCGACCCCGTGAGCTGCGTGCAGGTCTCGGTAGATGGCGCCAACCTCTGCGCCGAGAACCCGCTCCAAGGGAACGCGGTACAGCTCGACCATCGAGACCGCGGCGCCGAGCTGGCGTGCGGAGGCGGCGACTTCGGCACCGATCCACCCCGCGCCGATCACCGCCACCTGCGCCTCCGAGGTGAGCCCGCGGCGCAGCCGATCGGCGTCGTCCACGGTGCGCAGGTAGAGCACGCCGTCGAGGTCGGCGCCGTCGACCGCGAGGTGCCGGGGGGCCGCGCCGGTCGTGAGCAGCAGCCGGTCGTAGGCGACGCGCTCGCCCGAGGACAGCGTGACCGCTCGGCCCGCTGGATCGATCTCCACGACGGGCGTGGACGTGTGCAGCTCGATGTCGTGCTCCTCGTAGAAGTCGGCGGGGTGCACCGCTGCGGCGTCGAAGTCCTTCTCGCCGCGCAGGTACTCCTTGGAGAGCGGGGGGCGTTCGTACGGACGCCGCGACTCTTCCCCGAACAGCACGACCCGACCGCCGAACCCCTCGGCGCGCAGAGCCTCGGCTGCCTTCGCGCCGGCGAGGCTCGCCCCCACGATCACGAACGTCTGTCCTGTGCCTTGCATCATGCCTCCTGTTCGCTCCCTCCGCTCGGGTCGTGTTCTGCCCTTTCCCCTTCGGTCCCGGCTCAACGCCAGACATGCGGCCGCGGCGTGCTCGTGTCTGCCAGCGGTGAGGCTGCTCCGGCACGTCTGCGCGCCGACCGGCTCCTGCGGTCAATGCGGTCACGGTGGAGACGTCGACTCCGGCTCGCTCCAAGATGGCCTCGGCAACCGAGCGAGCCTGCGGCGTCAGCTCGAAGAGGCGCCGGTTGCGGTGGCGGAAATCGTGCTCGATCCCCTGGTCGACACGGTGGGAAAGCACCACGCTTCGC
>JAKAQM010000121.1 GCA_021822565.1 Actinomycetes bacterium
GTTCGGCATCGACGACGTGCCATCGGTCGGCGGCAAGAACGCGTCGCTCGGCGAGATGTACCGCGAGCTGTCGCCCAAGGGCGTCCGGGTGCCCAACGGCTTCGCCATCACCGCGGAGGCCTACCGCACCATGCTCGACGCGTCCGGCGCCACCGCCGCCCTGCACCAGGCGCTCGACGGGCTCGACCCGAGCGACGTCGACGACCTGGCCCGGCGCGCCCGGAAGGCTCGGGAGGTGGTCTACGGCGCAGGCGTGCCCGCCGAGGTCGAGGCCGAGATCCTCGCCGGCTACCGGCAGCTCCAGGACCAGTACGGCGAGGACGTGCGCCTGGCGGTGCGATCCTCCGCGACGGCCGAGGACCTCCCCTCGGCCAGCTTCGCCGGTCAGCAGGACACCTTCTTGAACATCCGCGGGGACCAGCACCTGCTCGAGGCCTGCCGGAGGTGCTACGCGAGCCTCTTCACCGACCGGGCGGTCCACTACCGCGTCGACGAGGGCTTCGACCACTTCAAGGTCGCGTTGTCGATCGGGGTGATGAAGATGGTCCGCTCGGATCTCGCGTCCTCGGGCGTGATGTTCTCCTTGGACACCGAGTCGGGCTTTCGAGACGTCGTGTTCGTCACCGGCTCGTGGGGGCTCGGGGAGAACGTGGTGCAGGGAGCGGTCGACCCCGACGAGTTCTACGTGCACAAGCCCACGTTCGAAGCCGGCAAGCGCGCCGTGCTCCGCCGGATGCTCGGGGACAAGGCGGTGAAGATGATCTTCTCCGAGGGCGGGACCACGCACACCACCCGCAACGTCCCGACGCCCAAGGCGGACCGCGCGCGCTACTGCCTGGCGGATGCCGACGTCCTCGAGCTCGCCGGCGCGGCCATCGCCATCGAGCGCCACTACGGCCGGCCCATGGACATGGAGTGGGCCAAGGACGGGCTCGACGGCATGATCTACGTGGTCCAGGCCCGCCCCGAGACGGTCGCCTCGCAGCGCCACACGACCGTGATCGAGCGCTACGTCCTCGACGGCACTGCGCCACTGCTCGCAGAGGGCCGCTCGGTCGGCGAGAAGATCGCCTCGGGCCCCGCGCGCGTGATCGAGAGCGTGGACCGGCTGAGCGAGTTCCGGCCCGGGGAGGTGCTGGTGGCCGACACCACGACGCCCGACTGGGAGCCGGTGATGAAGACCGCCGCGGCGATCGTCACCAACCGCGGCGGGCGCACCTGCCACGCCGCCATCGTCGCCCGCGAGCTCGGCGTCCCCGCGGTGGTGGGCACCGGCGACGCCACCACGTCCATCGCCGGCGGCAAGGCCGTGACCGTCTCGTGCGCCGAGGGCGACGTCGGGCGGGTCTACGACGGTGCGGTGGCCTTCCGGGTCGAGCGGACCGAGGTCGCAGACCTGGCGCGCCCGGCCACGAAGATCATGGTCAACCTCGGCGATCCCGACTTGGCCTTCAAGACCTCCTTCCTGCCCAACGACGGCGTGGGGCTCGCGCGCATGGAGTTCATCATCACCGAGTCCATCAAGGCCCACCCCCTCGCCCTCGTGCACCCCGACCGGGTGACCGACCCGAAGGCCCGGGCGGCGATCGCCCGGCTCGTGCGCGGCTACGAGAGCGGAGAGGCGTTCTTCGTGGAGCGGCTCTCCGAGGGCATCGGCACGATCGCCGCCGCCTTCTGGCCCAAGCCGGTCGTGGTGCGCATGTCGGACTTCAAGACCAACGAGTACGCGAGCCTCCTCGGTGGGACGGACTTCGAGCCCCACGAGGCCAACCCGATGCTGGGCTTCCGCGGGGCCTCGCGCTACGCCCACCCGGCCTACGCGGAGGGCTTCGCGCTCGAGTGCGCGGCCTTGAAGCGGGTGCGCGAGGAGATGGGCCTCACGAACGTCGTGATCATGCTCCCCTTCGTGCGCAGGGTGGCGGAGGCCGAGCAGGTGCTCGACCGCATGGCCGAGCTCGGCCTGCGCCGCGGCGAGGGCGGCCTCGAGGTCTACGCGATGTGCGAGATCCCGAACAACGTGATCCTCATCGACCGTTTCGCCCCGCTTTTCGACGGCTTCTCGATCGGGTCGAACGACCTCACGCAGCTCACCTTGGGGGTGGACCGCGACAGCGAGATCGTCGCCTTCGACTACGACGAGCGCGACGAGGGCGTGAAGGAGATGATCCGCCTCGCCGTCGAGGGATGCCGCCGCAACGGCATCCACTCCGGGCTCTGCGGCCAGGCGCCGTCGGACTACCCCGACATGGCCCAGTTCCTCGTCGAGGTCGGCATCGACTCGATGTCGCTCAACCCCGACACCGTGATCGGGACGACGAGGGCGGTGCTCGACGTGGAGCAGCGCCTCGGACGGTCGGCACGGGCTGCCGGCACTCCCGGCGGGTCGGAGGGCTGAGCGCGGTCGTCGAGGCGCAGGCGCGTCCGATCCCCGCATCGCCTAGCCTCGCTCCCTGGCTCGGAGGATCGCGGATGGAGCAGATGGAGAGGGAGCAGGACGTGCCCGTCGCCAGGGCGTTGGTCGACCTCGCGGCCACGTTCGTCACGGACTTCGACGTCGTCGAGCTGTCGACGACCCTGGCGTCGCGCTGCGTGGAGCTGCTGGGGATCTCCGCCGCAGCGGTCATGGTGGCGACCGAGGAGGGCGGGCTGCGCGTCCTCGGGTCCTCGAGCGAGGAGGCGAGGGTCCTCGAGCTCTTCGAGCTCCAGTCCGACGAGGGTCCGTGCCTGGACGCGTACCGCACCGCTGAGCCGGTCGTCTCGGTGGTCCTGCGTGCGGGAAGCGGCCCGTGGCCGCACTTCTCGGCCGCGGCGCGCTCGCAGGGCTACCGGTCGGTGTCCGCGCTCCCGCTGCGGTTCCGTGATGCCACGATCGGAGGGCTGACCCTCTTGAGCGCCGGGGAGTCGCCGCTGAGCGAGCACGACGCCGTGGTGGCGACCGCGCTCGCGCACTGCGCGGCGATCGGGATCGTCCAGCACCGCACCGTCGACGGACAGCAGCGCACCATCGCCCAGCTCTCGAGCGCCCTGCAGAGCCGGATCGTGATCGAGCAGGCCAAGGGCATGATCGCCGGGCGGACCGGCGTGGACCTCTCCGAGGCGTTCGAACGGCTCCGCGGCTACGCCCGCGACCACGGTCTCCGCCTCAGCGACGTCGCCCGCGCCGCGGTCGAGGGCACGCTCGGTCCGGAGGTGTGGTCCTCACCACGCGCCCGGGGACCGCGGGACGCGTCATAGGGGATGGGAGAGGGCAGTTGAGCACGTGAACCCGCTCGCGCTCTTCCGCGCCGCAGCGGCGGCACCTGGCGCCGTCCTCGACGCGGCGATGGGCTCGGGCCGGCGCCGCCGGAGGGTGTGGGCGGGCCTCGGCAAGGCGCACATCGAGGTGCGCGGCGTCCACCGCGCCGGCATGGAGGCGCTCGCGCGTGACGTGGAGCGGGCGCTGCACGATGCCGAAGGCGTGCAGTGGGCCCAGGTGAACGCCGTGACCGGCCGCGTCGTCGTGGCATTCGATCCCGACGGACCGTCGGTCGACGACCTCGTCGGCATCGTCGAAGGCGTCGAGGAGGTGCACGAGGTCCAAGAGGAGCATTTTCCCCGCGACCGCCCCGAGCACCCCGGGGACGTCGAGCCGCTGCGTCGCCAGGCCATCGCCCTCGGAGCCGATGCAGCCGCGCTCGGTGCGAGCGTCTTCGGCCAGCTCCTGCGAGCGGCCCCCTTCCCCGTGGAGCTCGGCTCGCTCTTCGCGCTGGCCGAGAACGAGCCGAGGGTCAGAAGGCTCCTCGAGCACCACGTCGGCGTGGCGCTCACCGACCTCGGGCTCGGGGTCACGAGTGCCTTCGCCCAGGCGCTCTCGCAAGGTCCGCTGACCCTCGCGGCCGACATCACGCACCGTGCCAACCAGCTCGGCGAGCTGCAGGCGAACCGCCGTGCGTGGGAGCGCAGGGAGGGGGACCTCTGCGACTCGCCGCTCGCCGAGCCCCCCCGCGCCGTGAGCGTGCCCCCGCGCGCGCGGCCGCTTCGGTCCGGTCCCGTCGAGTCCTACGCCGACGTCGCCGGGGCGGTCAGCGTCGCTGCGGTGGGCACGGTGCTCGCGGTGACGAGGAGCCCCCGGCTGGCCGGCGGTGTCGTCACCGCGGGCGTGCCCAAGGCCGCCCGTCACGGGCGCGAGGCGTTCGCGGCGCGCCTCGGGCGTGAGCTGGCGTCGCGCGACGTGGTCGTGCTGGACAGGACCGCGCTGCGCCGGCTCGATCGCGTCGACACGGTCGTGCTCGACGCCGCCGTGCTCAGGTCGGGGCGGATGGTCATCCGCCGCGTACGGGTGATCGACGGCCACGACGCCGCCACGACGACCGAGAAGGCGCAGGCGCTCTTCGACCCCGCAGCCCCCGACCGTCTCGTCCGGCGCGGGCGATGGACGCTGGGGCCGCTCGAGGCGGTCACCGGGAGGCTCGCGACCGTCCCTGGGCTCGCGACCGTCCCTGGGATCCGGACCGCCTCCGGGATCCGGGCCGGCAGCCCGAGCGCGCGTCGGTCACTCGGCATCGCGTGGTCGGGCCGGCTCGCCGGCGTCGTGGACGTGGAGCCCGAGATCGACCCGCTGGCCGAGCCGCTCGCCGAGGCGGTGCGACGCCTGGGGCTCCACCTCGTCCTCGCCGGCAAGGGAAGCGGGCTCGGCGACCGGCTTCGAGCCGACGAAGTGGTCGCCGGGGGAGCCCTGCTCACGCGGTCGGTGCGGTCGTTGCAGGCCGAGGGTCGCGGGGTGCTGCTGGTGTCCGGGGGGCCCGCGCACGGCGCGCTGCGCGCGGCGGACGTCGGGGTGGGGGTGGACGGTCGCGGACCGCACCCCCCGTGGGGCGCGTCGCTCGTGACCACGCCGAGCCTGGCCCATGCCCACCTGGTGGTCGAATCCCTCGCGGCGGCTCGTACGGCCAGCCGGTGGAGCGTCGGGCTCTCGGCAGCGGGGTTCGCGGCGGGCGCGACGTGGTCCGTGCTCGGGCCGCGTGCGAGCGCCTCCCGGCGGGCGGCGGTGCCGGTCAACGTCGCCTCGCTCGCCGCGCAGGCGGCGGGAACGGCGGCGGCGGCTTCCCTCGGGCGCCGGCCCGCGTTGACGCCCGTGGTCGAGATGCCGTGGCACGCGATGAGCCCCGAGGCGGTGCTTCGGGCCCTGAGCACGACCCGCCGGGGATTGCCGGTTGCCGAAGCCGCCCGCCGGCACGGAGCGGCGCCGCCCGCGGCGCCGGCCCCGATGGGCTTCGCCCGGGCGGTCGTCGCCGAGCTGGCCAACCCGCTCACGCCGGTGATGCTGGTCGGCGCGGGCATGGCCGCCGCCGTGGGCTCGGTGACCGACGCCGCACTGGTCGCCGGTGCCACCGCGGTCAACGCGCTGATCGGCGGGGTCCAGCGCGTGCGCGCCGACGCGTCGATCGCCGCGCTGCTGCAGGCGACGACCGTACGCGTCGACGTCCGGCGAGGGGGCCGGGTCGTGCCGAAGGAGCGGGCCGATCTCGTGCTCGGCGACCTCCTCGAGCTGAAGGCCGGCGACGTCGTGCCGGCGGACTGCCGCCTCATCGAGACCGCCGGGTGCGAGATCGACGAGTCCGCCCTCACCGGAGAGTCGCTGCCGGTGGCCAAGCAGAGCCAGGCCGTCGAGGGCCGCGTGCTGGCGGATCGCAGCTCGATGGCCTACGAGGGCTCGGTCGTCGTGACCGGGCGCGCCCTCGGGGTCGTCGTCGCCGTGGGGGACCAGACGGAGGTCGGCCGAAGCCTTGCCGGCGCGCCCGAGCCGCCGCCGAGCGGGGTCGAGGCCCGGCTGAGCTCCCTCATGAAGGTGACGGTCCCGGCGTCGGTGGCAAGCGGTGCGGCCGTCACGGGCCTCGGCCTCCTGCGGGGGCGCTCGCCGCGCGTCGCGGTGACCTCAGGGGTGAGCCTCACGGTCGCCGCCGTGCCCGAGGGGCTGCCACTCCTGGCCACCGTGGCCCAGCTGGCGGCGGCACGCAGGCTCGCCCGCCGGGGGGTGCTCGTCCGCAACCCGCGGACGATCGAGGCGCTCGGCCGGGTGGACGTCTTGTGCTTCGACAAGACGGGCACGCTCACCGCCGGGAAGATCGCCCTGCAGAGCGTGTCGGACGGTGCCGAGGTCCGAAGGCTCGCCGAGCTGACGCCCCGGTCCGAGCACGTCCTGGCGGCGGCGCTGCGAGCGAGCCCCGTGTCGGACGGCGAGGGCGACCTGCCCCACGCCACCGACCGGGCGGTCGTCGAGGGCGCGCAGGAAGCCGGGGTGCAGGCGGACGACGGCCTGGGCGGCTGGGTCCTCCTCGGCGAGCTGGCGTTCGAGCCGTCGCGCGGGTACCACGCCGTGGTGGGCGACAGCGCCGCCGGCCCGCGGGTCTCGGTGAAGGGTGCGCCGGAGGTCGTGCTGCCGCGCTGCACCACGTGGAGGGCTCCCGATGGTCCCGTGCCGCTCGACCGGCGCGTCCGCGCGTCCCTCGACGCGCAGGTGGAACGCCTGGCAGGCCGGGGCTTGCGGGTCCTCGCCGTGGCAGAGCGGCCGGCCTCTTCACGCGCGGCCCTGGGCGACGAGCGGATCGCCGGGATGGAGCTGCTCGGTTTCCTCGGACTGGCCGACGGCGTGCGCCCGACGGCCGCCGCCTCCGTGGCGAGCCTGCGAGCCGCGGGTGTCGCCGTCGTGATGATCACCGGCGACCACCCGACGACCGCGGCGAGCATCGCCGAGGAGCTGGACATCCTGAACGGCGCCGACGTCATCACCGGCGCGGACATCGACGCCTGGGACGACGCCTCGCTCGACGCCGCAGTCGCCGGTGCGACCGTCTTCGCCCGTGTGACGCCCGAGCAGAAGATGCGGATCGTGCGCGCCTACCGGCGGGTGGGGCGCACGGTCGCCATGACCGGCGACGGTGCCAACGACGCCCCGGCGATCCGGCTGGCCGACACCGGCATCGCGCTCGGCGGGCACGGGTCCCCGGCCGCACGGGCAGCGGCCGACCTCGTCGTCCTCGACGATCGCATCGAGACGATCACGGACGCGATCGTCGAAGGGCGGGCGATGTGGGCGTCCGTGCGGGACGCGCTCGCCATCCTCGTCGGGGGGAACCTCGGCGAGGTCGGCTTCGTGCTGGGGTCGACGGCCGTCTCGGGCGCGTCCCCGCTCGGGGCGCGCCAGATCCTCCTCGTGAACCTCCTCACCGACATGATGCCGGCGATGACGATCGCCCTGCGCGCCCCGCCCGGGCGCACCCCCGAGGACCTGCTCCACGAAGGGCCGGACGCCTCGCTCGGGGGCGCGCTCGCCCGCCAGGTCGCCCTGCGCGCTGCGGCGACGTCGGCCGGTGCGTTCGGCGCGTGGCTGATGGCACTGCCGACCGGCAGCTCGAGGCGGGCCGGCACGATCGCGCTCGCCGCGCTGGTCGGCACCCAGCTGGGCCAGACGGCGGTCGTCGGGAGGACGAGCCCCCTCGTGCTCGCCTCGGCGGCCGCGTGCGCCGGGGTCCTCGTGGGGATCGTCCAGACGCCCGTGGTCAGCCACTTCTTCGGCTGCACCCCCATGGGGCCGGTCGGCTGGGGGATCGCGCTCGGGAACGCCGCCGGGGCGACCGCCGCCTCGGTCGCCGTGCCATGGGTGGTTCGCCGGCTGTCCGAGCCCCGGCCCGATCCCCACGCCTGACGCGTCAGGGCCGCCGTTGGATCCGGTCCAGCGCCGCGCGGACCCGGATCCCGAGCTCTCGGGCGGGGAGCGCCCCGACGATGCGGTCGACCGTCTCGCCGTGCGAGAGCACGAGGAGGGTGGGGATGCTCCTCGCGCCGAACCGGGCCGCGACCCCGGGAGCCTCGTCGACGTTCACCTTGACGACCTTCAGGCGCCCTGCCAGCTCCGTGGCGAGCTGCTCCACGGCGGGAGAGACCATCCGGCAGGGCCCGCACCACGGGGCCCACAGATCGACGAGGACCGGGAGACGAGCCTGGCCCGCCACCGCGTCGAACGTGGCGTCGCCCGCCGTGACGGCCCATGGCAGGGGGGCATGGCAGTGCCCGCAGCGGGGCGAGCCCGCCGCGGCGACAGGGACGCGGTTGCGCGTGCCGCACGACGGGCA